>NZ_JBHILW010000003.1:0-162138 GCF_042193565.1 Bartonella sp. SD1336NMGDW | reverse complement strand
ATTTCATTAGATATTTCAGCTTCAATACGGACATTGTAATTGTCATGGAGACGTATAAAACCAAAATCAAATTGAATGAAGCGGTCGGGCAAAATCAACCACATTTTTCCAGGCTCCGTAGAAAACCACCCTTGTGTTTTGAGAACGCGCATTGCTGCTGTGAGGCTTATCGAGCGCTGTTTGGTTTTTTTGCGCGTTAGAATATCATCCAACTCCCCATTTTTATAGGCTTGCGCAAAAAAAAGCAGGCGATCATCCGATGTCATTGTTTTATAATCTGCAAATTCTGGCACAGATAGTTTTGGAGTAGATCTATCACTCCTTAAAGCCTCCATATCACCAAGTAATGCTTGTGCAACGGCAGAATGATCAGCAGCTTCCTCGCACAACTTTTTTTCAATATCCTGTGCTTGCGCCCATGCAATCACTTTGTTTAAAGCGGTTGTGATATGGCTTTCGGAAAGATCCGGAGCTTTAACATTAAAATCCTCCTTCGCGTAAAACAGCACATCTCCATATTTACGCTGTGATTTTTCACCTCTAGAATATTCCCAGCCAAGACAATAAGCAGCGGTGGTGAGATCAGCCGAAAGCAAAAACTCTTTGCCACTCTCTCCATAATTTTTTACACCATACCCAATACCGACAATGCGATCGGGAAGATGATAATGCGCAAAAGTATCCCCCACGTTATCACGATAAGGCTCCCAGCCCAGTCTTTTTAAAATCTCCGTGACATCTTTGGTTTGCATCGTCATTACCGTGCGTGCTCTTTAATTCTTTTGCAAAGGAATTCATAAAAATTGCTAGCGTAATATTCAGAATCGCCCAATGGAAACATGACATAAAGTAGACAAAACAGAATGGTATTCTGTGGTGATTTTTAATCCACATACATTTGGCAAAAATTATTCTTCAGTACAGAACTACCCCTTTTCCGGATGAATGAGAGGAACGATTTTCTTAATAGTCAACGCTACAAAGGATGCAATCAGCACTTTCAAGAAACCACCAGCCAAAAAACCTAATGAACTTATTAAAACTGTTAGCAAAGGAACCTGAGTCATATAAGCTACCCATGGTATTCCAAAAGAATAGACTATCCCAATACCGCACACAGTATTTATCAGAAATAATATTATGAAATTTAACCGCTGCCAAAACAATTCTACCATAAAGCCAATAAAAAATGCAGCAAATGGAAAACTAATCAGATAACCACTCGTAACTCCTGAAAAAACACTAATTCCACCACGACCACCAGGCAATAGAGGTAATCCAATCGCAACAAGAATAAGGAAAAGAAGTGATGCTAAAGCTCCCCTTTTCGCTCCAAGTATAGAGCCTGCTAACATCGGAGCCATAGACTGAGCTGTAATAGGGACACCCAGTAAAAAAGGAAGATAAATAGGAGGGAAAAGACTCAAAACAGCGTAAATAGCGGCAAATAAAGCAATATAAACTAAGTCTTTTGTATTCACTGAATTATTCCTTCACTATGGAAAATATTTCGTTAATGTTCTATATTAATAAAAAGTATCAGATTTATAAAAGTACACTTTAAATGCCTTAGATATAGAGAAAAATATTATAATAATTTATTTTAATAATATCACTTATATAAATCATATTAGATTCTACAATGTTTAATTACATCATAGATTACTATGGTTAAATTCAGTAAAATTATTGTGATACATGAATATTATATAATAACAGCGTAACAAAATAATACATTCATTTTAGCTTGTTCTTATTATGCTTTGAATGAATGAGAGGAACAGATCTTTTAATCGCGAGTGCAACAAAGGATGCAATCAACACTTTTAAACAATCGCCTATCAAAAAACCTGATGAAGCCATTAAAACCTTCAGTAAAGAGACTTTGGTCATATACGCTGTCCATGGAACACCAAAAGAATAAACTATCCCAATGCCACCAACAGTATTTATCACAAATAATGTTATAAAATTTAACCGCTGCCAAAACAATTCTACCATTAAACCAATAAAAAATGCAGCAAATGGAAAACCTATTAAGTAACCACTTGCAATCCCTGAAAAGACACTGATTCCACCACGACCACCAGGCAACAGAGGTAATCCAATCGCAACAAGAACAAGAAAAAGGAGTGATGCTAAAGCACCCCTTTTTGCCCCAAGAATAGACCCTGCTAGCATCGGTCCCATCGATTGAGCTGTAATAGGTACCCCTAGAAGAAAAGGAAGATAAATAGAAGGGAAAAGTCCTAAAATAGCATAAATAGCGGCAAATAAAGCAATATAAACTAAATCTTTTGTATTCATTTGATTCTTCTTTCACTATAAAAAACTTTGATTATTATGAGATGCTGTATCAATGGTATCAGCATCATAAGAACGCGCTTCCAATGCTTCAGCCACTTCTGAAGCCATTCTTATGGTTCGTATAATTAAAGGTATCGCAAGAGCGACAATGTTAGTATTAAGTCCCCGTGCTTGCTGTGCTTCATGTACCTCATTAAACTTTTCACTCAAAAGAGGAATAAACCTGATCGCCATAGAAATAACCATACTCACTTTTGATGGATTTATACCAAAACAGCAAAAAGGCTGAAGCCAGACTTCAATTGCATCCACCATATCTGAAACTTTTGTTGTGAATGAAACAAGTGATGATAAAGAAAAGAGGATAACAAGACGTAATATGACCTCAACCCCCGTAAGCCAACCGCTAAAAATAGTTTGAAATACAAATAGAAGAACCAAAAGCAATCCCATCGATTTAAATTGCTTTATCGCAGTTTTGAGAGGGACCTTGGCGACTCTATAGAATAAGATGACCAACAACAAAAATAACCCAAGAAGCGCTATGGAAGAAACCATTATTATAAAAGTTCCACACGCCGCAAGAAATAATAACTTAACTCCAGGACTTAACCTATGAATAAACGTATCCCTTGGAATATATAAACCGATCATGACATTCTTCTTATATACTCCTTGATAGCAACAAAAGGTACATCATCAATTGCTATCTCCCCCTTATCAAAAACCAGCACTCTATCAAACTTTTTCAAAAACTCCAAATCATGCGATACAACTATTGCCGTTTGTGGTAATTCTTCTATCACTTGCGTAACGCGATGCTTATTTCGCAAATCAAGTAATGTCGTCGGCTCATCAAAAATAATGTAGTCTGGTTTCATTGCAACTACACCGGAAATAGCAACAAGTTGTTTTTGCCCACCACTTAATAAATGGACAGCGTGATTTCTGAAGTCTTGAAGTTCGTAGCGCTGTAAAATTTCATCTACACGCTCCTTAATTTCATCTTTACTAAGCTTTAAATTTTTGAGACCAAATGATAAGTCCTCTTCAACTAATGGTAAAACAATCTGATTATCGGGATTCTGAAATACAAATCCAACTTTACGCTTTACTGCTTTTGCATCGCGCTTGGTATCAAGCCCATCAACGCTTACAAAACCGTGAGATGGTAATTGGAGTCCATTAATAAGACGAACAAATGTACTTTTTCCAGAACCATTCGCACCTATAACAGCAATTCGTTTTTCGGTAAGCTGTACAGTAATATTCCTTAAAACACACAAATCACCAAAAACTTGTGTTACCTCATCAAATTTTATAGTCCCCAAGATTTATTCCAATCAATCCGTTTTATTAGCTCTTCTTTCTCTATCGTCTCAGTTTATAACCTAAAAGTAATAATAAGCACCATAGAGGAATAATAATGACTGCCAAACTCATATCAGGCATCTGTACAGGAATATATGTTTCAAGAAAAGGCACGCTTATTCCTATCATATCAAAAAGTCGAGTCATCAATCCATTTTGCCCAAAACCACTGATAAACATAATGCAAAATAATAAAGCAAGAAAGCAGAGACAAAGATAGTTAGCGTAAGGATATAAACCAAACGCATAAGTAAAGTTGCCTTTTCTGTTCTTATGTGCATTGCGAAATTTCAAATGAACAATAACAATAATAGCCCAAGTAATCACTGCTGCTGCAGTTGCAAGAGCCATGATCCGCATGAAACTATTATCAGGAACAAGAGCATTAAAAACGACAATCAACACCGTACAGAATGATGAAAAAAGGATAGCAATATAAGGAACACGAGCAGCACTCAGTTTACTAAAAATATGTGGTGCATTTTTTTGTACAGCTAAACTATAAAGCATACGTCCATTAGAATAAATGCCACTATTGTAAACAGAAATAGCAGCCATAATCACCACAAAATTCAAAATATGACCAGCAGCAGGAATTCCTATAGTCTCGAAAATTGTAACAAAAGGACTGCCATTTTTTCCAATCATATTCCAAGGGCTGATTATCATAATAACGCTGATAGAACCAATATAAAAAATTATAATCCTCCACATAACTTGACGGATAGCCGCTGGAATTGTTTTTTGTGGATCAGATGCCTCTCCAGCAGCAATACCAATAAGCTCTGTTCCTCCAAAGGAAAACATTACTACAGAAGTCGCTAAAACAACCCCTACTGCTCCATAAGGGAAAAAACCGCCATGGTCCCAAAGATAATGAATATTCGCTTGATTTTCCCCTAGTTCAGTGACAATGAGAAAAATTCCCAAAATAATCATACCAATAACAGCAGCCACTTTGATCAAAGCGCAAGCAAATTCAAATTCTCCATAAAAACGAACATTAAACAAGTTAATGAATGTAACAAATAAAAGAACAATGAAAGATGCTTTCCAATGATCAATCAAAATCCAATGATCAAGATAAAAACCTATCACTGTAAGTTCAGCCATGCTCACAAGAATATAAAGAAACCAATAATTCCAACCTGTTATGAAACCAGCTAATCTCCCCCAATATTTATAAGCAAAAAAACTAAATGCTCCTGAAGACGGCTCTTCTACTGACATTTCACCAAGCATTCGCATAATGAAATACATAATAAGCCCGCCGACAAGATAAGATAAAATGACTGAGGGACCAGCTAATTGAATTGCCTCGGTTGACCCATAAAAAAGTCCTGTCCCAATAACGCCACCCAAAGCAATCATTTGAATATGGCGATTTTGAAGGCTACGCTTCAATTCATTGTGCTTTTTTTCAGACATCATGCCTCATTACTTTTGTTGAACCTAACTTCAACTTTTATCGAAAAATCAGGCACCTTTTTCAAAAAACACAAAACAAACGTAAAATTATTTTCTTATCATAATGCAACCCCTTATTTTTTTGTGCATTATATATATGCCCCGTTGAAGTTTTAAGAAAAAATATGCTCCACCATTTATTTAAATTAATGTCCTTCATTTTCGTTACACTAACTATTATAGCATTGGTCATTGATAACGCACACTCTGTAATCACATCACATTGGACAACAACCCCCTTTAATAAAATTTTAACAAACCTTCTGCAAACAGATGTCTATCACCTTAACCAATCTCTATGCAAGGTAATGCCTGATTTTCTATCTTCAATTTGCATTACTCTCACTTATTTACCAGCATGGTCTATCTTTGGTGCTTTAGCAATAGTATTTTATATCTTAAATTACGAAAAACAAAAACCTTTTCACAAAATGTCATGTACATATAACGAAGAATACATTTAATCTTGAAAAAGACTTCTAGAGCTCTTTATACTATACACAACCGATATCGCTTAGAGCACCTCACCCTATTAAAACAACTGCAAATCACTTGATCATCAAAATGGATTAAAACGCTTTATTATAAATATATGCGCTCACTTATAATTTCTATAGATAACGATAACATCACTTCATTTGTATCAATTTAAAAAAGTAGCGAATAAATCTAACTCCCATCTATAGAAAACTCTGTACAGAAAAAACTTAACATATTGAAGTTCATATATTTTTATGGATACTTCTCTATACTCCACAAAAACTTTTCTTAATTTTAATACTAGAAATCACATATAAAAAACGTCTTCTAATATCAGCACTCTTTATAAAATTAGAACTTCTTGAAATTAAGGAAGAAGCTTATAAAAATTATTCTACAAGTCTAACAAAATGCGTTAAATAAAAACTAATCTGTAAATAATTGCAATTGTAATAAAGAATATTTCGCAGCTTCCTCCCATTGTGATATCCACCCTATTACATCTAAAAAAATCCAAGAGACTATTAGCAGAAGAATTTTTAAGCACCTTCTCCCTATTGAGAAAATGGTAAAACAACAGCTTCAGTAACACTCTGTTCTTTTAAATCTGAAAATCGCCTCGCTAAAACATCAACTTTTTTAGATATCTCATCCAAAATTTTCCATTGATTAGTTACTACTAGAGAAAGCTCCTCAATGAATTTTTCTTGGTAAGCTAGCTTCATTTCTAGTTCTATCAGCCGATCTTCATCCGACATGATTCTTACTCCATCTTAAATAAAAAAACGTGATTAATTTTATTAATCCTCCCCCTTTTTCTTCCCATAAAAATAAGAAGTAACTTTTCAACTAATTCTACTCATCTTATTTTCACATTATAAAGGGTTTATAATGATCTTTTTTTCCTAATCACTTATTCAACAAATTTCTTTCTTAAGAATCAGAAAATGTTTTTATCTTTACTAAGTTATCTTGACACCTTTTTCCATCCTCAAGATCTACATTCCTAGCTTCTTAATTTGAGTGCTATCGTAAATTGGAAAGCATTTATAGTATTAAGATCAAAGAATACTGTCCTCTGACTTTTACATACTTCTCCTGCAAATTATTATCATATTTTATAAATTATTGAAAAAATGCATTCTTGCTTTTATACGTACTTTTAGCTATTACCCTCAAATTAGTTTTGTCTCATTGATTTACAAACCTATGCCGCATTAGCTCAGTTGGTAGAGCACATCATTCGTAATGATGGGGTCGCTGGTTCGAATCCGGCATGCGGCACCGCATTTTCTCTTTATCATATTAGAACATCCAGATTTTTTATTTAATTATCTGTTTGAAAACCACCTTTTAGACCACCTTCTACCGTTTATACAATTTTACCTAATCTGTTGTTATTTGCTCCGTATTTTTCTCTGGAGTAAAGGCTAAGATCTCTTTCTTTCTCCACCTCACCGCTCTCCCTAGCTTATATGGCTCCGGAAACAACCCCCCTGAAGCACCCAATTGCGAATCGTTGTTGTGGATACACTAAAAAGCTGTACACATTCACGGGTTGTTACATATCTATCGCCATTATCAAATATCATCTCATTACCTTTCTCTTTTTTATGTTATGTAAATGGGCGGAGATGCTAGGAGGAGAGAACCTCCCATATCTTCAAGCGGCTTTTTGTTAAAATCTTTTGTATCTCTTGTATTATTGCCTCTAAAAAGATTTCAATAGCTTGATTGATTTGTTTAAGACGCTTCTGGAAACGTAGCCAATACATCACTAGACAAAGATGATACCATTGGCCTCAAATGCCCCATAAAACACTTCATATGAAAAAGACGAAAGCGTTATTCATATGGAAAAAATATATGAAACCGAAATCATCGTTCAAGTTTATTACAATACAATATTCTTTACAACACTATCCAATATCATTGGTCCATTACTATATTGTTTTAGTTGGAAACAGACTACTAGAGAGGGAGAAAATATCGATTATGTTTTATATAACATTTTATTTAAAATCCTTCATAAAGATATTTTTTAAGAAAATTAAGCAATTAGAGGAAAAAATAAATAATAGTTAAATTCACTATAGATTTTTTTATTAAATATGTATAATACGTTACGTGTATATCGTGTTGATTCTAAGATAATTTGTAGATCTATAATATTCAACTGTAATGTTTTTTTGTTTTTATGAAAATAATTCTATGGTGTAATTTATGGGTTATGCAATTACTTGAAAATCAATACCTATTATTTCATTACTTATTATATCTCTTATTTTTTTGTTAAAAAATGCTTTTTTTCATCAGGATTATTGAAGTTTTTTAAGTAAAGTTCTTCTAAATCATTCTGGATCAACTGTAAGAATTTATGAGTAAAATCTATCTGATTATAAATGGATCTATTATAAAGTTATTATCTTGAGATGGAGATCAATTGCTGCAAAATGAATGGTGTTTAGCATAATATTTGTTCAAAAAACGATATGGATTTTAACATAACTCACTATGGAGATTTTGAATTTATTATGCCCTTTCGCTGTTCTGTTCTTAAAAATGAGTAGATGTAAGTTTTCGATTCATATCCTGCTTTGTGTAGGTTTTTTTATAGGTAAGAATAATGCGAAAAATATCAAAAGAAGGGCTTGCATTGATTAAGCAATTGGAAGGCTTACGTTTATCGGCTTATGAATATTCTGGTGGTGTATGGACAATTGGTTATGGACATACAAATGCTGCTGGTGCTCCAAGCGTCCACAAAGACATGCAAATTACGGAAAAAGAAGCTGAAAAAATCCTTTGTCAGGATTTGAGAGAGTGTGAACTCGTTGTTGAAAAAGCCGTTACCGTTCCTTTAAACAATGAACAATTCGCGGCATTAGTATCATTTTGCTATAACGTAGGAATAACAGCCTTTTGCAATTCTACACTTTTAAAAAAGCTCAATAAAGGTGCATATGAAGTGGTACCAACTGAATTACAAAAATGGACAAGAGTAGGAGGAAAACGTATCCAAGGTCTTGTCAATCGCCGAGCAGCCGAAGCAGGATTATGGGCGAAAGGATCTCATGTTGCTCCAAATTATCATGTAGTAGAATCAGAAGGTGTAACAGGTATTTGCAAAGTAGAAGCTCTTGCACCAATCATAGGTTCTTTTTCAGGGCTTGGAGGGCTTTTTTCAGGAAATGGTCCTATTCAATGGGTTTTAGCAGGCATTATGGTTTTAGCTGCTTGTACAGCTATGGTATACATTGCTAAACGCTTTCAAGAACACCGCCTATGATCTTATGGATAAAAAAATATCTAACAATGACATCAGTGACCATAGCAACTTTTCTTATAGCTTTAGTGAAAGCCTTTTTTCTTGGGAAACAAGTTGAGAAGCAAAAGCAAACAAAGGAAGCTTTCAAAATAGGACAACACGGCTTAAGGTAGAAAATGAAGATTAATAAGAAAACTGATGCCGCTATGCGTACTAAGCTTTCTAACTGGCTGCGCGACGAATGAATAAACTTCTTGTATTGGATGGCTGCCAATTTATTTGAATCGACAAGATATCAATGTGATTAGTCCAAATTTGGCGAGAAATATTTAAAACATAATGAACAAGGTGCTGGTCTATGTGGTTGGAGACATAAACGGAAAATAAAGTGCTAAGGATACAATTCCTCTGAAAGATTAATCAATGAAAAGATTTGAAAGAGGTCGATATATTCAGATTAAAAGTAAAAGAACTTAAAGGATAAAAACGCTCTGGTGGTCGATTGGATTTAATTAGAGTGACGGAGATGTCTGAGTTGAAGCGAAAGGATTCAACAAGGTTATATTTGTATAAAGTGATTGAGTCTATTGATGTATTCCAAGAGCATCTTTGTTATCCTACTAAAGAAGATGAGAAAAGATTTTACGGATTGCACTGCTGTCGTCGTTCAAAGAACTAATAATACTCAACGTTCTGTCTTCAACAAAATAGGATTTGGCATGCTTAAGAAAAACAATCCACGGGATTGTATAATGAACAATGGACAGCTTTTATGTGATTTGTGAATGACGTTGTTTCAGCTTTCTAATTGTAATAATGATGTTGAAGATAAGACAAATAGTTCCGCACGGTATCTGCTTTTTCATGCTAAAGTGGCGCAAAAACATTGTGAGTGATCTTGGCTGTTAATTTTTCTGCAGTAAATTCCCTATGTGGGAAATAACATGCAACTCTAGTGGAGAAAACCAGAAACCGTTTTTACCTTTATTTTTTAACTCTGCTTTTTTGCTTTCAAAAGTCGCTTTTGCAGTTTCTTGAAAAATATTGCTTTGCTGTTTTAAGATAACTTGTTCCTGAAATAAAATGGGACCATTACCTTCTTTTAAAACATCACTCTAATATCTTGCAAACTCATATGCTGCTTTTAGAGAAAGTTTGTAACAGAACCGTGCCTTTCACGGCGTTTATTGTGATGTGTATAACGGAAAAATTAAGAGCGTGTATTATCTTTTTGAACATTCAACCACTGTCTTACTTCATCACAATATTTACCTTGAGGAGACACTTTATACAAAAGATGCTGATAATCTATAAATCTCCCTCACCTAATTCACCTTCTCGTTCATCCTTCTATGCATTGCCCGTCCACCTTTTAAACCACCTTAAATTTTTGATATAGAATTTTTTCTTTAATTTTTATTGAATCATAAAAATGATCCATACCAATCTCACCTCTATGCATCTTTATACACTTTGATTCTTGTTTCTAAAGCCCAGTCTGCCAGCGTATCATACTGTTTTTTATATGTAATATATATTTTTAGATTTATTCGTAATTTGTTAGAAAAGTTTCTATATTTTGATAGCAAATCTTCTATCAGTTCACTTTTTGCAAAAGATTCTGAAAGGATTCTCAAAAAGTCCGCAAATTTAAAGACTCTTTAATGCGTATTGTTTCTTTTTTAGAAATCAAAATTGGTGGTGCCCTATTCCTTACCAGAAATTGTATTATTTGAAGAGCAATCTGTATAAGATGGTGTAATCTCTTTTATGAAATTAACTAAAGTTTTTTGAATTTCTAGCATATTGTTTAAAGACAAAAGAAACCTCCCTTTTATTTATACAAGCAGCTTAGACATCAGCTGATAATTCTCCCGCTTATAAAAATCTTTTCTGGAATAACCTTCAAAACCACAATAAAGTGGTGAAAGATAAAACAAGTTTTTTAGATGATCATAACGCACAATAAAATCAGACCAGTTTAAATGTTCAATGCTAACACCTGCTAAACAGAGGCAAATAAGTTTTAGCACGCCTTCAAATTGGAAAGACTTAAACCCACGCGCTACGACGGATTCCAACTCTCATCGTACGATTTACCTTCCCTCCAAAACTTAATCGCTGTAAATATAAAAATCTTGAAGCCCATTCTAAATCCGTGAGAGTTGTTGGGTCTTACTGTATTAAACGTTGAAACTCCTCACAGCTACTCATCTGAAATGCTAGATTTTTCATAAAAGGACGATAGTGACGTTGTAACATCCCCCAAAAGTTTACGACATCACCGGAGAGATTATTGCTAATTTCAGGGGATAGAATCAATTTCTGCTCAAAGAAAATCCCACCCATACCAACAAAAAGATTTAGTCTACATGCTATTAGAAATGTCCTCAATAATTTTGATAATTTTTTTAGTCAAATTTCTTTTGTTACCAATATCAGCAGCAACTGGTGTGGAATTAACATAATTATAATTTTTTATTTTAAAATGTATCCCTCATTTTTTACATTCTTTTATCTATCTTAGCCTTCTTTTCACAGCTTCAAGTGATAAAAAGTAACTGCAATGTTAAGTTGTCTTGCATCGAACAAATTGCTCGCAAACTATCCCTATTGGCTAGATGACAACACATCCTCTATTTAAAGAAAGAAAAAATTTTCTTTTTTATTCAGCGATAAAGTAAATATTATCCAATTACTTATGAGAGTAATTCGATCAAATGGAAACTGTAATTTTTTCCACTCTGAGTAATCCTGTACCCGTTTATATAAGTTTAGGAAAGCGCGCTGTTATGAATATTCACAAAAATGCTGCAAAAATTGATATCAGAAAAACTTCTGTTTAAAAAAGGGAAAGATGTTCTCTTACTTGCTACTGAAGAACCTGTTCAGATTTGTCTTGATATTGCTGTAGAGCTTCAAAAAACATAAAGTTATCCCAACGTTTACAAGTGTGCCAACAATTCAACTTTGAGATAATATATCTGTGCTAGAGTTATGCCAATCTCACCAATCTGTTGTTGTCTATGAAGAGCATAGTATCAATGGAGAAGCCTAGAGATGCAATTGTTAAATCCCTTATAGAACAAAACGTTCTATGCCAATTTGTATCATTAGGAATACCTAACGACCCCATCTGTAATAAAAACAAACTGGATTTTTTTAACAAATTATGAAATCAATAGAGAAAGCATAAACAGTGTTAGCAATGACATACTATACAAAAAATATTTAACTGCTTCCTAATATGTTCGCCAGTTCAAAAACATCATAACTCATTGAGGATGCAAGAAAATAAGAAAGAAAAACATTAATTCACGCAGTCTTGCTCTCAGTAAACGAGCTTTTTTAAAGATTGTATGGGTATTTTTTTCATTGCTTAAAAATGTACTCCATAAAAACAATATCATATCCATATAATAATTACCCAATAAAATTAATATAAATAATATATAGATTATAGAAATATTATTTATTAGATCTATTTTTTATTATAATTATATATTACAATAAACACATATTGACATTTTTAATAATTTTATTTATATGCCATAATTAATATTGTTCTATATTAAAATAAAACTAAATGAAGTTTATAAATTTACGTTTTATGATAATGTGGGAAAGAAGTAATTAACATGTTATATTTTTATATATAGGAGAGAAAAATGCTCGCAGCATTATTTATATCTATTTTTTCTATATCAACAATTGTTTTACCTTTAATATCAGCGCTTGTTCCTTTTTATCCATAGAATGAGCTTTTAATAAAATAAGTAAAAGATGTATGCAATGTTATTAGTGTTTTTTTTGTGTTTATTATTATTAAGATTTTTGCGTTAAATATTATTGTATTTACGGAGTATTATTTTAGTTACTGAGTATTTTATGTGATTTTATAGAGGAGCTTTTTGATCTTTTCTATTTAACTTTAACTGTCAACATATTTGTAAAATATATAATTATGCTCCTCTATAAAAAGACTTTCTTTTTCTGAAAGCAGTAAAAATATTGCTTTCATTGCTTAAAAACATCTATATTTACTAAACTCTTGCGTGTAATATCTTTAATTGTCTGAGTACCGGTCAGTGTCATAGCTACCCGCATTTCATTGGCAAAAAGATCAAGGAGATGCATAACACCTTTCTTACCTGCTGCTGCAAGCGCATAAACAAAAGCACGGCCAATCATAACAGCATCCGCACCTTGTGCTATCATGCGGACAACATCAAGACCAGAACGAACACCTGAGTCCGCTAAAATAGTCAAATGATCCTTTACAGCATCCGCAATTGCAGGCAACGCTCGTGTTGTTGATAATACACCATCAAGCTGACGTCCGCCGTGATTAGAAACAACAATACCATCCGCACCAAATTTTACTGCTTCTCGTGCATCTTCTGGATCAAGAATACCTTTCAAAATCATTTTTCCTTTCCAAAAATCGCGAATCCATTGTAAATCATGCCAACCAATTGATGGATCAAAATTTGCACCAAGCCAACCAACGTAATCATCTAATGCAATTTTCT
Source organism: Bartonella sp. SD1336NMGDW (assembly GCF_042193565.1). Lineage (NCBI taxonomy): Bacteria > Pseudomonadati > Pseudomonadota > Alphaproteobacteria > Hyphomicrobiales > Bartonellaceae > Bartonella > Bartonella sp. SD1336NMGDW. The sequence continues at coordinate 148,713 of NZ_JBHILW010000003.1, read as the reverse complement.
TTTTGAGATAAGTGGAGACATTTCCAAGATCATGGGGGCGCCCCATAACACCAACGTTCCAAGCCCAATATGGATGAGTAAACGCTTGTAAAAAACGACGTAATCCAGCATAAGGACCAGACATCCCCGAATGCGCATCACGATAACGCGCACCAGGAACTGGCATATCAACTGTAAAAACCAACGTGCGTACACCAGCTAACCAAGCCCGTTCTAGTGCATCACGCATGAAACCGCGATCTTTGAGAACATAAAGTTGAAACCAAAATGCACCTCCAACCGCTTCTTGCACTTCCGCAATGGGACAAACTGAAACAGAGGATAGAGTAAAAGGAATCCCTTTTGCCGCTGCGGCACGCGCTGCTTTTACCTCTCCACGACGTGTATACATGCCCGTTAGCCCAACAGGTGCAAGTACAATCGGTAAATCAAGTGTCTGATCAAAAAGCTTGATTGAAAGATCAACTTCACCAACTTGCCTTAGAATCCTTTGACGCAGTGCAAGAGCTTGAAGATCTTTACAGTTACGTCGCATCGTTTCTTCAGCATAAGCCCCACCATCAATATAGTGAAAAAGAAAGGGAGGAAGACGACGCTTTGCTGCCTTACGATAATCAAGTGTTGAAGAAATAATCATTGATGGCACCATTGTTCCTAAATGAAAAGAGAAGATATCCTAAAACGCATAAAAGCGAATCCGTGTACCTTCCTACTCGATATTCTCCCAAAACGCTCTATTGAATAGATAGAAGCAACAGAGATTGCAACTTTCTAAAAAAACTAATTGATAAAAACAATGTCTTTATTTCTCCTATCCAAATTTAAAATCTCACAGTATGGGGTATCATTAATAACGTATCCACTCATATATTGTTCATGTGCAATTGAAATGTTATATTTTCTTTAAACGAACACCTCTTCGAAAGCGATTGCTCCGCAGCTTAATTAGTTATAATTTAAAGTCGTTTCTCCCTCCACAGGTCCTTACATTATAGGTTATAAGAATATAGATAATATAGAGCCTGTAGTCATTAAGTATAAACCATAATCTCCCCTAAAAGATAAAAAAATCCTTTATTAATACTGGAAATAAAGCTGTCGCATATATCCAGAAATCTTCTTATATCAATACTCAAAACTGAGACTTGTTACTTACTTCATGAAATTTTATAAAAATATACAGTGCCTAATTCACATAAAGCATAAAAAAAAATTTAACGTTCATACGAGTAGAAGCTCTCCATATTGAATTGAATAATTTTCTAGCAATATTTTATATCTTGAAGCTATAAATGAGTTACTAAAAGTAGAACAATTTTTATTAAAAAAATTGTTAATAAACTGTAGTGCAAAACTTCTTTATTGGCTCTTAAGGATAATTTTTATACGAAATAAAATATACTGGTCATTCAAGCTCTAGAAAAATGGAGCAATAGCAGCATCCAATCTCGCATGTTTACTTTGAAAAGCAAATACGTTACTGTTATATTGAATTTTAGTAATTTATTGATTTATTATAATCAATAAATACGAATAACATATTGAATATAGTAAAATTCTTTCATTTTAGATTTTTTCATGATGAAATAATCAAAACTATTCTTTTGCACATCATAAACGAAGTTCCTATAGATACAACCTCTTGAAAAAAAGAAATAAAAATGCCTCTCAAATGCAAGGGATGCAATAACTTTGGAAACTAAAAATAGAATGAATGGCGCCGGTTTTGCGAAGAACAAAATTTTCTTTTATCCAAAATACACTTTCTGCATACATGTTATCAAAATTCGTAGTTTCCAACTCATTTAAAATGCTTGGACAACTTTAAACCCTGTGCTTGATAATGTGATCCAACATCATGTCCATAAAGGGTTGATGGTCGATTAAGCATATGCTCATAGACCAAACGGCCAATCATTTGACCATGCTCTAAGATAAAAGGAACTTCATGGCTCCGCACTTCTAAAACCGCTCTTGCTCCTTTTCCACCCGCTTCCACATGCCCAAATCCTGGATCAAAAAAGCCTGCATAATGCACCCTAAACTCACCAACTAAAGGATCAAAAGGAGTCATTTCTGCGGCATAAAGCGGAGGCACATGAACAGACTCTCGTGAAACTAAAATATAAAATTCATCAGGATCAAGAACCAACTCCCTTTGACCACGATCAAAAAGAGGTTCCCAAAAATCTAAAACGTGGGCAACAGCACGTTTATCAATATCAATAACACTTGTATGATGTTTACCACGATAACCTATAAGCCCGTTTTCGTCTCCCTTTAAATTAATGGAAAGACCAATACCACCAGCGCTAATATTAGGAAGATCCTCCGATATCAGTGTTTCTTGCTTTTGCAAAGTGTGTAACTCAACTTCATTTAAATAACTTTGCCCTTTTCTAAACCGAAGCTGTGATAAATGTGAGCCTTTATGCACCAAAATTGGAAATGTGCGTGGACTAATTTCCAAATAAAGTGGACCATGATAACCAGCACAAATTTTATCAAACTCCTGAGCGTTATCCGTAATGACACGCGTAAAAATATCTAATCGGCCTGTAGAACTTTTGGGATTGGCAACAGCAGATAAAAATTCTGGTAAAGCTAAACTTTCCAAAAGAGGAACAATATAAACACACCCCGTTTCCAAAACGGCTCCGTCTCGTAAGTCAAACTCATGCAACTTTAACCGTTCAAGCTTATCCAAAACTTTTGTATTAGGACCCGGCATAAAAGAAGCACGTATACGATAAGCTTTCTCCCCTAAACGAAGATCAAGGCTTGCTGGTTGTATTTGAGATCTATCAAATGGATACTGAGCCTTGAGAAAGTTATTCTCAATCAGAGCTTGTATATCACTATCTGCTAAAATACCGCTTATACGCGCCATATATATTGCCTTCCCTTTTTACATTGTTTCTTTTTTGACCTAGATGATAAATTGGTGCAAGCTATTTTAAGGTGATAAAAACTATTTTTTCTGTTTTTTCCAACCAATTTGTTAACATAAAATAAAATAGGAGGTATTGTAAAAATAATACCTTCCATACTCTCTTATTCTTGAATGTCGCGCAAATGATGTTATCATAATTTTTTATAGAAGCCTTAAGATTCCTGTTAGAATTTATTATGATTATACGCCATCTTAGCGAAAATATTATTAATCAAATCGCCGCTGGTGAAGTTATTGAACGACCAGCAAATGTTGTCAAAGAACTTGTTGAAAACGCTATTGATGCTGGTGCAACACGCATCGAAATTATTACAGCAAATGGTGGAAAAAATTTTATAAAGGTGAGTGATAATGGTTATGGAATTCCTGCAGATCAGTTAACTTTAGCAGTTTCTCGCCATTGTACCTCAAAGATTACCGATGACGTACACAATATCTGCTTCCTTGGGTTTAGAGGAGAAGCCCTCCCCTCTATTGGTTCTGTTGCTAAACTTAAACTCATTTCACGAACAAAAGATGCTGAGAGCGCTGCTGAAATTTCCGTTACTGCAGGAAAAATTGTAGGACCCAAACCAGCTGCTGCAAACCTTGGAACAATTGTTGAAGTTCGTGATCTTTTCTTTGTCACGCCGGCACGATTAAAATTTATGAAAACCGATCGGGCTGAAACAAATGCTATTAGCGATATGATTAAGCGAATTGCTATCGCATTTCCACATATCCGCTTTTCTCTTTCAGGACTAGACAGAACATCTATGGAACTGTCCGCTACAGAAAATAATATTCAAGGACAATTGCAACGTATTACGCAAATTATGGGAAAAGAATTCGCCCCTAATAGCATCGCACTGAATGCTAAACGCGAAGCAGTGCGCTTAACGGGTTTTGCCTGTTTGCCATCCTTCAACCGAAATAACAGCCTTCATCAATTTGCTTATGTTAATGGGCGTCCCGTGCGTGATAAATTTCTATGGGGCGCTATCCGAGGCGCTTATGCTGATGTCATGACACGAGATCGTTATCCTGTCGCTATTCTCTTTATTGATCTCCCACCTGCTGAGGTAGATGTTAATGTACATCCAGCCAAAGCTGATGTACGATTCCGTGATCCAGGATTAATTCGTGGTTTGATCGTTGGAGCTATTCGTGAAGCATTACAGCAATCTGGTATTCGTCCTACTTCAACCCATTCTGAAGCAACGCTAGCTGCATTTCAAATACAAAAACCATTGGCACAACAACCGTTAGGCAATTTTAAGAACACGTACCAGTCCTCTTCTTATAGCCCACAGCCTCATCATTTTGCCACCGCTTCAATGGTTCACAAACCATTGGATATTACTAGTTCTTCTGGTTTAAAAGAAGATGCTACTCCTATTATGGAGGGCTTAAATATACCAAGTGGAGATGCATACATTCCAAACACTACATCTTCATCAGAAGAGTTATCTTATCCATTAGGAGCGGCCAGAGCACAAATCCATAAAAACTATATTATCGCCCAAACACAAGATAGTTTGATCATTGTCGATCAGCATGCAGCTCACGAACGATTGGTTTATGAAGCACTCAAAAATGCACTTTATTCCAAACCGCTTCCTTCACAGTTATTACTTATTCCTGAAATTGTAGAACTCTCTGAAGAGGATGCAACATGCCTTTTAACCCACAAAGATGCTTTGCAAAAATTTGGATTAGGAATAGAACCATTTGGACCAGGAGCAATTGTTGTGCGTGAAACACCTTCCATGTTAGGAGAGATCAACGTCCAAGCCCTTATTAAAGATCTCGCAGATGAAGCCGCTGAATATGATACAACAAACAATTTAAAAGCAATGCTTGATTATGTTGCAGCAACGATGGCTTGTCACGGTTCAATACGGTCTGGGCGCCTTTTACACCCCGAAGAAATGAACACACTGTTGCGACAAATGGAGGCAATACCCAATACAAGTACATGTAATCATGGACGCCCTACTTATATTGAACTCAAATTGGCAGATATAGAACGGCTTTTTGGCAGAAAATAAACTCTTAACCATTTTGACAAGAAAAATATTTTTAAATTAACTCTCGACTTTATAATATATCTTATGGCACTTTTCCTGAATCTCTTGTATCAGTAAAAAGGAGTTATAATGTTTTCCGATAGTGAACGCGAAGCAAAAATTCATTATTCTAATAATGGATATGACATTATAGAATATGGTTCCTATACCATTTGTGCTGTTAGCGGACAAAAGATCCCTATAGATGATTTAAAATATTGGAATCATCACCGCCAAGAAGCATATGCTAGTTGTGAAATCTCCTATAAGCGCGAACTTGAGTGCAACCCATATCTCAAGCAATTGTTAAAAACAAAAGAAAAATAAACCCTCGAAAGCTATAAATTTAGCCTTTGCCTCTTAGACAAGAAAACTCAAGGGAACGTTTTCTAAAGCGGGTCATGACCTCCTCAAGGACTATGCGACAGAAGTCTTTTTGAACAAAATCGACATTCACATCAAAGACAATAAGATTTTTCAAATCTTTTTGCGTGTGAATTGTCTGTATACGGGTATAATCTTTAGCTGTTGTTGCTAGCCATAAATTGTGCATTTTAGCCTTTTGTATAAGGGTTTTTAAATTTTCATCTGTGAAAAAATAGTGGTCTGGATATATGTAAGTTTGCACCACATGACCAGACAATTCTTTAATAGATTTAAAAAATTTATCTGGATTGCCAATCCCAGCAAATGCCAAAAATGATTTTCCTGAAACCTCATCAGAGGCACTGGCTTTAAGATGAGCACGATATAAAGGCTTTCCAGTACGAGACACAAGAAAAGCAACATTATCAGGCGCATCGGAGTGACCAACCAATAAAACACTATCCATAAAAGAAAATTGCGTTTTTAATGGTACGCGCAAAGGTCCTGCTGGAAAGACAGCTCCATTACCAAAACCGCGCATCGCATCAACAACGAGTAACGTATAATCCATATAAAGACGGCGACTTTGAAATCCGTCATCCATTAAAATAAGATTACATCCCTCTTTTTTCAGCCGTTGTGCCGCTGCATAACGATTAGGTGATACAGCTACCAAAGCATGCCGTGCAAGTAAAAGTGCCTCATCTCCAACATTGTGTGGAGTATCATATTTCTCATTTACAAGATGTACCCCTTTAACTGATCCACCATAACCACGTGATACAACACCAGGTACGAAACCAAGTTCTTTAGCCACTTTGGTAAAAGCAATAACAACCGGCGTTTTACCCGCACCGCCACATGTAAAATTTCCAATACACAAAACTGGCAAATCAATCACGGGAGGCTGTCTTGCCATAAAACGACTTGAAAAATAACCATACCCCCATGAAACTGGAGCTAATACAAAACGCAAAAAGCTTTTATTTTTCCACCAAAAATGGGGGGCGCTAATATGCATATCTACCCTGACGCTGACGTAAACCTGTTTGTATTACAAGGGGTTGTAAAAATGGATCTAAAATCTTTAATGTGCGCTCAAGTGCACCTGCCATATTTGTCGCCACTTCATGAGCCTTATCAACCATTTCTTGTCGCAATGTTTCATTTGTTAAAAGCTTATACACCTGAATAGCAAGCTGTTTTGTATCTTGAACCATATATGCTGCATCATGCGTTAAAAATTGTTCGAACATCTCTTGAAAATTTGAAACATGGGGCCCTGTCAAAATAGCGGAACCAAGCAAAGCCAATTCCAATGGATTGTGTCCACCATTTCCACATAACGACTTACCAACGAAAGAAACTTTCGATAAGCGAAGAAAAAGACCCATTTCTCCAATTGTATCTCCCCATAAAATATCGGTATTCATGTTTGGAACAGCATCTCTACTCCTACGAATAAAACGTAATCCCTTATTGTCGCATTTTCTGATAAGATCTTCTGAACGTTCAGGATGACGAGGCACAATAATTGTTAATAAATCTGGCAAATAATTTTTAACAATCTTATGGACCTCAAAAGCAATTTCCTCTTCCCCTTCATGCGTTGAAACAGCTGCCCAAACTGGGCGATTGCCGATAGCATTACGATAACGTGCAAGCAATGCTTGATTTTCAACCAGAAAAACATCAGCCTTGAGATTACCAGAAAACGTAACAGATTTTACGCCAAGTGTATGGTAATAAGCTACATCTCTTTCGTTTTGACCAATCGCCAAATCAATATCCTTAAAAATATGTTTGGCAAGAACGCGTCGTTTTTGCCAAGCTTTAAAAGAACGTTCAGACATATGGGCATTAACCAAAATCTGCGGAATACGCATTTTTGCAAGTTCTTTAATACGAAGGGGCCAAATTTCTGATTCACAAATCAAGACGAGATCAGGCTTCCAATGACTAATAAAACGGCGCACTGCAAAATCTAAATCCAAAGGAGCATATTGATGAATCAACCTATTACCAAAATGTTTTTTCACAAGAGTAGAAGATGTTACAGTCCCAGTTGTCATTAATACATTGATTTTTAATGATAAAATATAGTTTACAAGTGGAACAAGTGCAAGTGTTTCTCCAACACTTGCTGCATGCAACCAAACTAACGAACCTTGGGGACGTACATGAGAACTTTTACCTAAACGCTCTTTTTTGCGACACCACTCTTCTTTTCCACGAATAGCACGAAAGAACAAATAAAAAGGAATAACAGGACATAAGAAAAAACCAATCATCCGATAGCTTAAAAGAGCCGTATGTGCCTTTAATTCTACCATTTAAATCACCTCATCCAGCTACTTTAAGATATCTATATGCTTATTTTGTTAAAAAATTCATCAACACTATTAGTTACATCCATATTTTTTTAATATCATCCATATCTTGAATAAAAAACGCTTCACCCATGAGAAAATTCAATACATAAAGGACAAAAAACGTAATTTTATCGCCATATTTTTTTTAAATTTTCCTATAAAGATAACATATACAGATTATTTAAATCTCTTTTAATGAAATTTTGTATCACTTCATTCTGCACCCTATGAAAAGTCTTACTCAAAAAATAACAAAGCTACATTTCAGTCGATTATAATTTTGAGAATATAAATGATAAATATCATACAACCTATAACATAGATTATATCAATTTTTTTCAGCTCACTGAATAAATACTTCTTATGATTTTAGTAAAAATTTGAATTTTGCACGTTGATATTTTAGAGAAAAAACTTATTTTTACATATGTTAGGTATTATCAATTTTTCAAAAAATAATCCATATAAATATTACAACCTATATAAATACAACAAATAAAATATGTTTAAAAGAAAGCCCAATCTCTATAATTTCATTTCAATAAAATGAATATGTAAAACTAATCTTAAAAAAACTTTTGAGCGGTATAAAGTTCTCATTTTAAATTGTGATATAATCTCTTAAAGGTAATCCAGAAAAATCTAATCTTGTTTAATAGAAAATTTCTTAAAAGTCTTAAAGCAATTTAAATAAGAGTTTTCAAAATTTTAAATCCTCTCTTTTCAGGAAATCGCATGGTATATTATTCCTTTTAAGGTTGTATATAATCAACGCAAAATGATTAATTTATAGATTGTAGTTTTAAACGAGTACTCAAGAAATCCTTATGAGGTAAATTAACTTCATCAATCTATTCAGTTTTTCTAAGTTTCTAATTTTGGTAAGTTTCTAACGACTTTCATGGTTTCTAAGCTTATAGTGATAACTTGTTGGAAAAATTCCAATGGATAAGTAGGGAGTGCTAATAATCTCAACGAAGTAGTAATTGGTATCATTAATAATGCTACTCTTTTTATTAATCTGAACGCATTAATGTTTCATACTCCATTCAAAAGCAGAGTGACTATTCACAATATAATCATAAACTTCGAGTGATCGCTCGTCATGATAATATTGCTGTTGTAAATAGGTTAATAGAACTGTCTTGAATTTTTATTAAGCGTAAAGATGGTGGTATAACAATGGATTTTATACCTTGCACGGACACCATTATGAAATGTGCTTGGGTGCCTTGAAAGATGTTTCCTTAAGAAAACATATGAATTTTAAATAACAAGCATATTTTTTTACGGCATTCTATTTTACCCAAAGAACGTACCTATGAAAAGGACGACTAAACAAAAGCGTGAAACAATCTACAAGCTATGATGACCAAATATTCAAGCTTTATTCTACATCGCCTAACTCAGCATCAAGACACTGATGCAAATCTACAATGTAATAACGTTGTAATGCATTATCTACACTGCTTTGTGCTTTTGCCTGCCATGCTTCTTTAGCCGATTGATAATCTGAGAAAATACCAACCACATCTAAATCATCAGGATTCTTAAATTGATTACTGTTAAGATTTTTTAATTCCCCACCAAATACAAGATGTAAATATTGTTTTTTTTCTTTGGTTTCAGTCATATGTGCCTCTATATCATTTAGATTATTTTAGCGTGCTTTTACGTGATTAAACTAACTTTGTTTGACGAACAACATCTATCATATCTTGACAGCAATTATTTTTACCAGCAATTAAAAGTCCATATTGGTAAGGTTCAATTCCATAAGATAGTAAAGGGGCATCAAGCGATAAAAAACACCCTCCACACTCCTGCAAAATAAGGTCAGCAGCGGCAATATCCCATTCATGACAATTCGGACGAACTAATACGATATCAATTTCATCTTGAGCAACAAGGACAATACGATAAGCAAGAGAAGGAAGATAATGGTAAAGACTAACTCGATTGAGAAAATCATCTGGTAATTTTTGTGCGAGCGATTTATCAAGCGAAATTTTATATTTTCGATGCCCCCCCGAAGTTAAACGAGGAAGTTTTACCCCATTTAATGTTGCCCCTCCACCCGTTACAGCTGCATAAATGTCTCCTTGAGCCGGACATTGTAGAACGCCCACAATAGGACGCCCATTCTCAATAATGGCAACCGAAATACACCAATAAGGACTGCCAGAAAGAAAACCTCGTGTTCCATCAATAGGATCAACCACAAAGGAGCGTTCATAATCTTGTTGTTCTCGATTATCTTTTGTTTCTTCTGAAATCCATCCATAATTTGGACGCGCTCCAAGAAGCTTCTCTTTCAAAAAATGATCAACAGCAAAATCTGCCTCACTGACCGGTGAATTACCTTCTTTAATCCAAACATCCAACGTGCATCCAAAATACCGCATTGCTAAATCTCCTGCCTCTCGACAAACATCACGCAAAAGATTTAAATCAGAAGAATGATGCGTGTTATTTTCCTGCAAGTGTCATCCCTTCAATTAACAATGTTGGAGCCGCCGTACCATAACGCCGATCAATATCATTGGCAGGTGTTAAATGTGCTAACATATGAAGCAAATCAGAACCTAGCGTTACTTCACTCACTGGATAAGCAATTTCACCATTTTCAATCCAAAAACCGGAAGCCCCACGACTATACTGACCAGTAATAAAATCAATGCCATGACCGAATAATTCGGTCACATAAAATCCATTTCGCAAATCTTTTATCATATCACAAGGCGATACTAAACCTGGTTCAATAGCAAAATTTGTACTTGTCGGCTGCACTAATGATGCCGAACGCACACCGCGTCCATTTGTTTTAAGTCCCAATTCACGTGCTGTAGCTGATGAAAGAAGCCAATTTTTTAAAATACCATTTTCAATAATATTGAGTGCTTGCCCCTCTACCCCTTCTCCATCAAAAGGATGAGAAGCATTTCCACGTAATCGCAAAGGTTGATCGGTTACATTAACATTAGGCTTCATCACTTCCTTGCCTAGGAAATTCTGTAAAAGACTTGTTTTACGAGCCACAGAGGCTCCATTGACCATAGATGCGATATGCCCTGCAATTCCGCGAGCCGTACGCGGATTAAAAATAACATCAACACCCCCAGTCGCCGCACGAACTGCACCCAAACGTCGAACAGCACCAAACCCTGCATTCTTTCCAACAGTTTCTGCTGCCTCTAAATCAGAAAAATGTAAGGCTGTTGTATAATCATAATCCCGCTCCATTTGTGTTCCTTCACCTGCAAGAGCACTACAAGAACGTGAAAAACAACTGGAGCGATAGGCTCCACAAAAACCATCGCTGGTCACAAGAATAAACCCACTACGGCCATAAGCTGTTGCAGCGCCACCAGAATTACTTACACCTTTAACATCAAGAGCTGCTGCCTCTGTTTTTAAAGCATCTTCTGTTAAAAAATGACTACTTGGCACAAAATCATCAAAAAGATCAAGATCTTTAGGAGACTTAACCAGACACTCTTTATCTGCCAAACCTTCAAATAAACTATCGGGAGAAGCTTTAGCCATCGCAACAGCACGTTCCGCAAGTTCTTGCGGATAAGACGCTAAATTAGCAGAAACACTTGCTACTTTTTTTCCAACAAAAACCCTTAGAGTAAAATCATTGCTCTCTGCTGCTTCTGTTGATTCGACTTTCCCAAAACGCACTGATACACTGGTAGAATGAGCATGAACAATAACGGCATCAGCAGCATCTGCCCCAGAACGCCTTGCTGCTTCAACCAATGAAACAGCTTTCTCAATCTGGTTTTTGTCAGTCATTATAGACTCCCTGAAATATTTTATTATTTACATTGATAAGCACTCTGACAAATTTATATAAATCAGAATATACTCTTGTATGTTTATTCATAAGATTACGCATATTTCATGCATTTTTTTCTTTTAATGCATCGAATAATTTCCCTTTTAGCTTCTTTATGAAAAGACGCAGTATGTCGTAAAATTTCTTTAGTTTCAAGATTTCTCATTGCCCCTTATCATTTTAGAAAACCCAATCTGTACTGATAATCAAATCAACCGAAAACTTGGCAATCAACAAAAGACCTAGCAATAACACTTGAATTTAAGTCAAAATCCTCAAAAATTCGAAAAGCATAAAACGACTTAAGTCACAAGCCTTATGTCCTCTGGATAGTGAAATAACTTCCTTCATTCCTATAGCACTCTTTAATTTCCAAGCAAGAATCAAGAAAATGCCTTATATTTGTGTATACTTCTTTGCTTTTATAAACTCTCTCACAATAAGATGGCAATCTTGTAAACAAAAAGACATAAACGGAATAAAAAATTTTTCCTTTCATTATGGTTTCAACAAAATGAGCAGTCATAAACTTCTTTACCCTCATGGACGTGGTATCACAAAGAACTCATTTTTTATATTTATCAGAAATAAGTTATAATCATAACATTCTCTCTCGTTTCTAATACGTCTAATCGAGAGCATCTCATTTTTTCATGCGGCATCCTTAATCGGTTATTTTGTTATTAAACAGGCATAATTTGACTGACTTCTTTTTCCTAAAATAAAAGTCCCAAAATACAGGATAGATTTTGATTTAAGGACTATACTCTTTCCCTTCCATTAAAAAATAAAGAAGCGTAGTATTGTCATAAAATGATAATTAATAAAACTTTTATATGAAACTCAACGTTGTATCTATCTTTCAATTCAATCTGCAATAAGCGTATTCTTCCAATTAATTTTGGCAAGTTTATCGCTCATAATTGTTTTAATAGATACAAAAATATTTGCAGAAACTGGGATATCTGTGCGCATTTTAAAAAATCGCTTTTTTAAACATTTAAACCAAATACATACAACGATACGAGATTAATTTTTACGAAAATTAAGGGAGGTTTTATTTTATCATCTAGAGCCTTTTAGAACTTCCACTCTCTAGAAAAGTGATCATCTTTTAATCAAAAAAACACTTTGATTTATAATCATAATTGATCGTTTTGTAATTTGCATAAAAGAATCAAATATCATTAAATTTTCTCCATTTTAAACTTATTTATGTTGAGGAAATCACAACTATTTGCTCTCACATCATGAATAGAGGTAATATTGATAAAACCTATTTAAGAAGAAGTCAAAATGCCTTTTATGAATGCTCCCAAATCAAAAACTATCGCAATACTAGAAACTGGCAAATATCATGACAATATCGACCTCAGATTCACAAGAGCAGAAATAAGCTTCTACAACTTTCTTTATTTTCAGTAAAAATGCGCACCTTATAAGCTTTTATATATTGAATAAAATTCAATGACTTTTATAAGATCTTTGGTGCAAAATTAATTTTCTCAGATGATTTGACTCGATTTCAACGACTAATGAAAAAACAAATCATAGCTCATCGATTTGCTATGTACTCATAACAAATTTTATTCTAACAAGACTAAGGTTTCTGCGCCTTTGTAAAGGTATTAACTTCTTTATAAATGCACCCCCTTACGAGATGATTTTGTTTTCAGTAAGAGCACGTCTGCTCATTTCAATCATTGCATCCCGAAGATGTAACTTAATTTTTGACCCAATAATCATTCCAAAGAAAGGAGAAAATAAACCAGACATGGTTACAGTATGACGAATTTTGTTATTTGAAGAACCCGATTTTGTTGAACAAATATATTCATGATCAAAACTCATACGTGTAAAAGGAAGTTTAGCATAATCAGAAAAGAAAACATTTTTTATAACTTTATCAAGTGTAAAAGTTACTGTAGGTCCCTTTCTAGGTTTCATGCGTCCTGTAGCCCCTTCTTTGAAAGGACCAGAAAGTTCTACCCACTCAAGTTCACTATCCCAACAAGGCCATGATGACACATCTTCCCATATAGCCCAAATTTGCTCAGCACTCGCTTCTGTGTTAATTTCTTCGCTATATATCCATTTAAACATGATAATCTTCCCTGTTTTAGAAATCATTTAGTTTTATTGCTTAAGAATAATATAAAAATTATTCTTAAAAATGTAATAACGATAACACACTTAATACTTTCAGATTTACTTAATATAATGATTAACTCACTAAGCGATATTAATAAAATAAACACACAAATGTTCAGTATAAATGAACACTATTGTCTACCTTAAATAGAAAATATCTGTTTTAAGTTCATACAATAACAAAGATAAAAGTTACGCACTATTTAGGATATAAATGCAGACTGCATAGTTGAAAGCTTTCAGCTGCTAATGAGATGTTGATGATTAATGTGCAGCCGAAAGAAATGAGACAAAAAGGTATCATAACTGTTGTCGTGAAATATATATCCTATTGGAGAAAAAACATTCATCGGTAGTAAAGCTAATAATACACTAAAGCTTTGACAATGTGTTACACTTTTAATGTAGATGAAATTAACAAATCAGCATATAACTTACAAAAATTAGCAGCAATACATACTGCTAATTTAGGTCTAATAGCATTATACCTCAAAGCAATTTTTGGCTAGACAAAAGAACAGATGGCCCCTCTATATTAAAGGGCGTATATTGTAAAAACTCGCTCTTGAGGCTATAAAAAACTTCAAAAAAAATAAGAGATTGAGACAAAAAACATAATGAAATAAAAATTCATCAATTTCTTTAACATCAAAATCTTTTATTTACTTTCTGCTTAACCTTTTAAAAACCATATAAAATGAAGAAAACTGTAAAGAAGCATTTTTTCATCCTACCGGATAAAAACAAGAACTTTCTCAAGATGTAAGCGATCGTAATTTATAGAGACGTATTGCTGTCTCACCATAAAAACGCTCATCATCTAGATAAAAGACGTCAGGTAAATGAATCATTGTATCTTTCTTTTCTTCAAGTATGAAAAGTGTATCAGCTTTTGCCCACCCCCCTCGCAAAGCTTCTACGAAAGCACGTTCCCCTAAACAACGGCTATAGGGAGGATCAGCGCAGATAACATCAAATGGAAGCATAGTGCCAATATTGCCAAGTTTGGTCGCATCGCGACGCAAAATCCGTCCTATCGACTGTAATTCAAAGGCTTCTATATTTTTTTGAAGCAACGCCCGCCCCTCAACCGAGTTTTCAACAAAAACAGCCGCCTTTGCTCCACGTGAAAGTGCTTCGATGCCTAAAGCACCAGTACCAGCAAAAAGATCAAGAATACGTTTATTGGTCCAAAATTGTTCTTCACGGCTAGAAAGAATATTAAAAAGGCTTTCACGTGTACGATCACTCGTTGGGCGAATCGACTGATTAACAGGCGAAAACAAAACACGACCAGCAAATTTACCGCCTATGATCCGCAAGTGAGCCTCCAAATCGCTTCGAAGTTTTTCCACCATCCCTATGTGGTTTAGATTTTTTCATAGCACCACCAAACGATTTTACCTTTTTCTTTCTCTCAAAAGAATGCTCCTCATGTCCACCTTTTATCATGTTCTCTTTATCCTTTAAAAAGCGATCTTTCTCACCAAAGGGGTGCGTCTCATCATAAGATGTTTTGCCACGTTTTTGAACAAAACTTCCCCTCTTCTCTTTGTGTGACGGACTTTCTTTTAGTTTTTCCTTGCCTCGATGAAAGGATTTTTTACCATCCAAACCGCTCTTATGATCATGCGATTTCTCCTCACTATAGGAAGGCTTTCTACGTGTACTCTGGGGACGCGCACCAGGAGCCATCCAAACATTAGCACGGCGAGAACGCGGTAGAAAACGCTCTGCTTTTCCTTCCTCACTTTTCTCCTTCTTTACATTCTCATGAGACTTTGTACTTAATTGCGCGCGACTATGTTCAACAGAACCATCTCTTGGTCGGCGCCGTATCGCCCTTTCACTTGAGAAAACCCAACCATCATTTGCAACAGAAAGATCTTTCTGGCTTTGCTTTTCTGCAACAACTGCAGAATTTGAAAAAGGTTTCAGAATAGGAGCATCAAAATCTGCATTGGCTTGCATAATCAAACGCTCCCCCAACTGATCTCGTAACATCCGCCCTTTTAACTCTTGCACGGCTCCTTCTTCTAAATCAGAGAGATGAAATGGACCATAGGATACACGGATTAATCGATTAACTGATAATCCCAAAGCCCCTAAAACATTCTTTATTTCACGATTTTTTCCTTCACGCAAAGCGACAGAAAGCCATACATTCGACCCTTGTTCACGTTCAATTGATGCTTCAATCGAACCATAAAAAATACCATTAATCGCAATACCATTTTTAAGGTTATCCAGCGCACTCTGTTTTACTCTTCCATGAGCACGGACGCGATATTTGCGGACCCATCCTGTTACAGGAAGCTCTAATACACGCGCTAAGCCACCATCATTGGTTAAAAGCAAAAGACCTTCCGTGTTAATGTCAAGCCTTCCAACAGAAAGAACACGCGGCATTCCTTTTGGTAAGTTACTAAATACTGTAGGTCTGCCTTCAGGATCACGGTTCGTGGTGACAAGTCCTGCTGGCTTATGGTAAAGCCATAAACGCGTTCGTTCTATAGGAGGTAAAGGTTTGCCATCAACTTTAATAACATCAGAGCGGCTAACATTAAAAGCAGGCGTTGTCACGACTGTACCATTCACAGAAATACGACCTGCAACAATCATCATTTCTGCATCTCGACGCGAAGCAATACCAGCACGCGCTAACCTTTTAGCAATTCGTTCACTCTCATTATTTTCATTCATTTGCGTTTCAAACCAATCTTTGCCAGTATGTTCAGAAAATTATTCACATGCACCATACCGCTTATCCTGAAAAAGGAAGTAGCATAATCATTTATCATTTTCTATCCTTTAACGACAATAATGTATCTGTTGACTTGCACGTTTGTTTCAAACACTTTAAAAAATAGAGGTATTCCTTTCATTATAAAAGCGTAATAAATTATTCATTCCATCGCATTTCTTATCGAGATAACCTTTAGATTTTCTATACCTTCAGTAGAAAGAATATTATGACTTTGACGCCCATGGAAATAGCCCTTTTAGAAGCGCAAGGGGCTGCAAAAAAAGATGAAGTTCCCGTAGGTGCTGTCATTACACGTGGAAAAGCTATCATTGCGCGCGCTGGTAACTTTATAAAATCTGCATATGACCCTACAGGACACGCAGAAATGCGCGCAATCCGTATGGCTTGCAAAACATTGCAAAGCGAAAGGCTTCCTGATTGCGATCTTTATGTAACACTTGAGCCTTGTGCTATGTGTGCTGCTGCCATTTCATTTGCACGCATACGACGTCTCTATTATGCAACAAATGATCCCAAAGGGGGTGCTATAGAAAATGGTCCACGTTTTTATCAGCAACCAACCTGTCATCACAAACCTGACATTTATTCTGGTTTTAAAGAAAAAGAAGCTGCTCAATTACTTAAAGATTTTTTTGTACAAAAGCGATACTAAAAAAAATTCTTCTTCCATAACTTTCACTCTTTAAAAACTATCCTATTTCTCAAACAAGACTATTAATACTTCTGATATATATAGCAAAAGCTACTTCAAAGCATTTTTTCTCTCTTTTAATCCTGCATATTGCTTCTACTAGATGATACATTCATTCATAAGAATAATTCATTATTTTATATAATAAAATATAAAGTCCAACATATCGTAGATATACTCTCATTTCAAATTACATTGAAGCAATAAAAATCACTTTCTTGCATATCATAAGCGGGATTATCGTCTAGATAAAGAACGTTTTAGAAAAGATTAAAAATGTCTCTTATGAAGGCTCTCAAATGCAAGAATTGTCGCAATATTAGAATCTGGAAAATAAAATGATGGTATCAGATTTCTCCTTCCTAAGCATAAAGCTTCTGGAGCACAATAGATTTTACGTTATACTATCCACATGAGCGATGTTGTAAAATGAGCTTGAGAAATTTTTCGTGTTAGGAAACGCATAAGGACTCTCTCGATGCTGTTGTCATATTGCTATTTCATGAGAATAACGCCCCTCCTACAGCAGCATTATAACTGTGCGTGAATGAGAGCTTGGTACCATAAGTAATTGGAAAAATACTTTACTTAAATATTTTGTTTTTCCCCTATCGACCAATAGGTGCAGTTTTTGCAGGTTGGCGATAACTTAAAGGTGGTTCAGTGAGGTAGCGACGGTATTTTGAACTTCCAACTTGTGCTCTCTGACGACGTAAATATTCCTGTCGTTGCTTTGCATTCAACTGTGAAGGATTTTCTGAACCAGCACCATTAACTGACGATCCTTTGTGAGGAAAAGGAGTATTTCCTTGATGCTTCTTCGATGCTGCCATTTCATTGACAGATCTATCTTGTTGCGGCACCGGCAAAAATCCGCGCGAACTAGGGCTTGGTATTACAAGTTTTGGATGAGGTTTCATAACAATCTGGCTGCTGTTATTTGTTGGTGTTAATGAAGTAATATTAGCAACATCTTCAAAAAACTGTATCGAAACTGGTTTATCGGTACCATAGGTAGGAGCGGATAAATTGCATCCCGTCAAAACAAAGCACATCCCTAAAATTCCTATTGGAAATATTTTTATTTCACGTTTTCTCACTGCCTATTCCATTCCCTAGGTGTATGGCTGATTAATATTCCCGTTATTTATGAGAGAACGGTCCATACACAAATTTCCCCCCTGCAGATAAAACAACGGAATTTTTCTCGTACCACAAAAAACTATATTCATCAATATGAGAAATTTACTTGCATTTCTTTCCTTTAATCTAAAATTTTAAATCTTGCCAAGAATCTGCAATTCCCGCAAAGCAGCTGCATCACGAGCAGATACATCCGGATAGGCAGGATCACTCCCAACATCTTGTGTATAACGCCATGATCGAGCACATTTTTTTCCTAATGCCTTCTCTGGATATACACCAACACCTTCAACATCACTCAAAGTAAAAGCATCAGAAGGTATTGTATCCTGCGTAATTGTGAGTGCACTGGTAATACAGATCTCCGCCATATCCACATTTTCTAATGCTTCCCGTAAAGCCGGATTGGAAATAAAAACAATAGGCGCAGCTTCTAACGAGGATCCAATACGCTTATCAACGCGCTCAAGCTCTAAAGCACCTGTGACAACTTTACGGACCTGCCGAATTTTTTTCCAACGCTCAGACAAAGATTGGTTTTGCCATTCTTCTGGTACAGAGCGAAATTGTTCCAAATGCACCGATTGGCTTTCTGGGTAACGCTCTAACCAAGCTTCCTCCATAGTAAAAGGTAACATTGGAGCAAGCCATGTTACCATACGCTCAAAAATCTCACGGACAACCTGCAAGGAGGCCTTGCGTTTTTTTGATGAAGGCGCATCACAATAAAGAGAATCCTT
This sequence comes from Bartonella sp. SD1336NMGDW, assembly GCF_042193565.1. Classification (NCBI taxonomy): domain Bacteria; kingdom Pseudomonadati; phylum Pseudomonadota; class Alphaproteobacteria; order Hyphomicrobiales; family Bartonellaceae; genus Bartonella; species Bartonella sp. SD1336NMGDW. The sequence goes on along the minus strand of NZ_JBHILW010000003.1, from coordinate 129,638 downwards.
GCGGATATCAAAATAAAATGCCGATAACTCAATGATTGAAAAATCCAATAATGCACGCATAATCTTTTTAAAATCAAATTCATCGTAAGCGCGATTAATCAACTGATCAAGTTCAAAAAGCCTATGCAATATAAATTTTTCAAGATCCGGCAGTGCGCCATAAGATATTTCTTCTCCATCATCATATGCTAAAGTTCCAAGCATCCAACGAATTGCATTGCGTAGTTTACGATACGAATCCACATTTGTTTGAAGAATTTTTTTGCCTAAACGCTGATCTTCCCAATAATCAGTTGTCATAACCCAGAGACGAAAAATATCAGCTCCAGATGTTTTAATGATCTCTTGCGGAACAACCGTATTGCCTAAAGATTTAGACATTTTCTTACCATTCTCATCCAAAGTAAAACCGTGTGTGATCACTGCCTTATAGGGAGAACAAGCACGCGTACCACAGCTTTCCAAAAGAGAAGATTGGAACCATCCGCGATGTTGATCTGAACCTTCAAAATAAACATCAGCAGGCCATTTCAAATCCGCCCTATCTTCCAACACAAAGCTATGGCTTGCTCCAGAATCAAACCAAACATCCAAAATATCATAAACCTGTACCCAAGGCTCATGTGCACGCTCACCTAAAAAACGTTCACGTGCTCCTTCAGCAAACCATGCATCTGCCCCTTCTGCTTCAAAAGCCCGTAAAATACGCTCGTTCACACCTTCATCTTTTAGAATAACACCATCCTCATTCGCAAAAATACAAATAGGAACACCCCAAGAACGCTGACGAGAAAGAACCCAATCAGGACGATCTTCTATCATAGAAGCTAGGCGGTTTTGACCAGAAGACGGCACAAAACGCGTTTTTGAAACAGCTTCCAAAGCCCGACTACGTAAAGTTGAACCATCCCCAAAATCTTTATCCATTGAAATAAACCATTGCGGTGTATTGCGAAAAATAACGGGTTTTTTTGAACGCCAACTATGGGGATAGGAATGCTTTAAACGCCCCCGTGCAAACAATCGATCTGCTTTAATTAAAGCGTTAATGACCTCTTTATTGGCATCACCCATTTTTCCATTATCATCAATAACACGCGCAGGTCCTCCTTCACGATCTGGTCCTAAACCTGGAACATCTTTCGTATAGAACCCTGCATCATCAACAGGAAACGGTATAGACGTATCAATCCCCGTTTGCTCCAGTAAGGACTTATAATCATTCCAAATTTCAAAGTCCTCACGCCCATGGCTTGGTGCTGTATGGACAAAACCTGTACCAGCACTCTCTGTTACGTGCGAACCATCAAGCAATGGAATTTTAAAGTTATACCCCCCAGCCAAACCTTTGAGTGGATGAGAAAGAACAAGAGCTTTCAATTCTTCAGCAGAAATAACACGCAAACGCTTCAAAACAAGTTTGGCTTTTTCTGCACAAATCATTGCTAAAGCGTCTGCAAAGAGAAGCTTTTCTCCCACTTGAGGACCAAAATCATTTTCAGCACTTTCAACTTCGTAAATACCATAAGAAATCTGTGAAGAATAACTCACTGCACGATTGCTTGGAATTGTCCACGGCGTTGTTGTCCAAATGACGACATAAGCACCATATAAATCATCAGAATTTGCTTCAAAAACAGGAAACTTAACCCAAAGCACCTCTGATTCATGATCATGATATTCAATCTCAGCCTCTGCCAAAGCCGTACGCTCTACAACAGACCACATCACCGGCTTGGAACCACGATAGATCTGATCTGACATAGCAAATTTTATCAATTCACTGGCAATGCGTGCTTCTGCATGGAAAGCCATTGTAGTATAAGGCGTGTTAAAATCTCCCATGACACCAAGGCGTTTAAATTCTTCACTTTGAACGGTTACCCAATGCTGTGCAAATTCACGGCATTCTTGACGAAACTCGTTAAGCGGTACCTCATCCTTATTTTTTCCTTGTGCTCGATATTTTTCTTCAATTTTCCATTCAATTGGAAGCCCATGGCAATCCCAACCAGGTACATAATTTGCATTAAAACCGCGCATTTGGAATGAACGGACAACCACATCCTTTAAAACTTTGTTTAAAGCATGCCCAATATGAATATGTCCATTTGCATAAGGTGGACCATCATGAAGAATATAAAATGGACGATCTTTTGCTTGTTGGCGCAATTGCGCATAAAGCCCCATATTTTCCCAACGCGCCATCAATTCAAGCTCTTTTTGCGGAAGCCCTGCACGCATAGGAAAATTTGTCTGTGGGAGATAAAGAGTTTTTGAATAATCTATTGTTTCATTTTTCACAGTCATTGTGAAATATTCCTGTCCACTTTTACGATTTCATTTTTGCATAACTTCCCTGAACCCTGCAACTCTGGTTTTTATCTATAGGGAAAGCCGAGCTTATCATTCGTATTAAGCAGCGATCAGGAAAATATATCATCACACTCTATGGGCTTTATCATGAAATTCACAAGAAAAGAAACCAAAAAGTGATCTTTTAAAAAATAAAGGCTCCACTAATAGTGGAGCCTCTTAGAAATTTACTCTTTAAAAAATTAGAATTTATAAGCTACACCAACGCGGAAATCATTGGTTTTGTAGTTAACTTCAAGTTTTTCCTTTGCAAATTTCTTTTTACCAAAATCAGAGTAACGATATTCTGCACGTACAATCACATTATCCAGAAGCGAGAAATCAACGCCACCACCAAGTGTGTAACCAATCATGGTTTTTGTTTCATCAGCTAAGTTCTTAGAAGAAACGACTCTTCCATCCTCATCCTTAACGGATATTGATACAGTGTCTTGGAACTGCCCATAAGCAATACCACCAGCAAGATAAGGCATAAAGCGATCAGCAGCAAAACCAATACGTACCCGTGTAGCACCACCCCAATTTTGTTTGAAAGTATGACTTAAAGTTTCAACTTCATCCTCTTGATCAAGACCAAGTTCAGAAGCCAGCTTTTTCATTTGTTCTATACCATATGCACTGGAATTGTTCTTATCCACCACTTGTGTACTTTGTGCACCATGTCCAGCCACATTCTGTCCACCATGAGAACGAGAAGCATGTGAATTAGTACCATGCGCATGAGCGCCAGAGCCATGCCCACCTCCATGAGAAGCACCATGCGGATTAGCATTACTTCCACTACCATGGGCGCTATGATGAGCTCCGTGTTGGGCTCCGCTTGTTCCATTGGAAGCTTTTGCTGACTCAGAGGTTGAACCTGATCTCGCGAGTACAAGTCTCCCTCCGCTCGGTACTGTTCTTTCTGATGATGATGGTTGTGATGCTGATCTCGCGAGTATAAGTGTCTCTCCGCTCGATGCTGTTCTTCCTGCTGCTGATTGATTTGATTGTCCTGCTGCTGATTGTAGTTGTTGAGCTGCACTTACTGGTTTAGCTGGTGCTGAACTGGATTGCGTTACAGCAGATTTTTTTGACGCGGATCCTGCTGCTGGAGTCCCTCTTGTTGCAGTTCCTGCACCTGCAGATACTCCTGAGTTGGTTTTTTGTGTTTGTGCTCCTGTTCCTGCTTGTGAGGCTGGGGGTGAAGATGGCGTTTGTGATGATAATGTTGGATTAGTATTGCCAGAACTTCCAGTTGCTGCTGATTGACTTGCTTGTCCTGCTCCTGCTGGTGGTTGTTGAACTGCACCTGCTGGCTTAGCTGGTGCTTGATCGGCTCGCGGTGTAGCAGTTTTTCCTGAAGCGGATCCTACCGCTGGAGTTCCTACTGTTGCAGTTCTTGCACCAGCAGGTGTTCCTGCACCCCCAGATCCTCCTGAAGAGGCTTTTGGTGCTGGTGCCGGTGTTCCTGGTACTGCTGGTGGGGCTGGAGGCGTTTGTGGGTTTGCGGATCTGCGGGATCTTACGACTGCATTTTCTATTGTAGTGTTATCAGCCGCACCTATGGTAATGGTCTTTGTGTGTTTTTTACCAGATATCATTAAATCCGTATCGACACCAAAAATAAAGTTATCACCGAGATCAATATTAGAACCTGCATAAAAACCACCTACAAAACCCGAAAGTTTAGGAGAGAACTCTTTATCTAGTGGCAAATTCTTTTCTTGATCAACGAGAGCTATATCAGATTTGCTCGAAAAACCACCAGCTTGGACACCTAAATAAAGACCTGTCCATGAAAAAGTAGGCGCAACAATGGTAGAAGATGTCGATGGTGCTGGTTGATGAGGAATCATAACATCAGCAGCTAGCGCTGTAGACGCTGAAATTAAAGAAAAAATAGATGCTGTTATTAAACGTTTTGTATTCATAAAATCTCTCCAAATATCCAAAATGAAATGTATATAGAGCATCTTTTTTGAAAGATCTGTAGCAAAAATGACACACTCACAAAAAAATAAAAATTTTTTTGAAAATAAGGCTTCTTAAACTTTCAATTTTGCATTCAATGAGAATTTGTAAACTAAATCACACCAGAATTATGTGTCTTAAAGTTGGATTCATTTTCATTAAATTTTCGCATAACTGTTAATGATAATATTCTTTATAAATTTCTTTTTACCGAAATCTGAATAACAGTATTCTGCATGCAATAAACTATCATCTGTCATTGCAAAATCAATGCCAACGAAAACAGTGAAATCAAATATTGCCTTTTTTAAAACCAAGCGCCATCAAAGTTTCATCTATTTATCAACATGATCTACTTTTGGTGCTTTAGCGATAGTCTTTTGTATCTAAAATTAAGAGAAACAAAAGACTTATTCAAACACTCGCAAAAAAACTTTTAGATTCTTTGCGTAAATATCTTCATCATGACACATCGGTTTAATTTATAAGGATAATTTATTGTTTTCATGTTGAATGAAAAAACTAATACTGTAGGATTCTATCATTAAAAACCTGTTCTATGTTGTATTAATCAAAACCATGTCTCTCGATAGCGGAAACAGTCTGTGGACAAAAAACATTAAAAGAATTTTAAATGCCTCTTATGAACGCTTTTAACAGCCAAGGTCTGTCCACCAACATTGGTGGCTGGCAAAGTTGTATGATGATGCTAGCTTGCTCTTTTTATTAAGAGTGTAAAGATAGTGGTGCTCTATAGATTTTATATTATTTCATTGGGAGGTTTTACCGTCTTATATCACTCACGGATACTGACATGAAGTGGGCTTGATGTACTTTGAAAAATATTTCTTTAAAACAAATGTGTGAATACACAACAACAAGTGTATTCCGTTTGGGGCGTTCTGTTTTGCATGAGGAGTGTGATCCCATAAAAAGAATGCAATAAACAAAAACGTAAGACATTATCCTAAATGCTTTTGAAAATCGTAAAGCTAAATTAAAAGAAGAGGATAAAGTTGAAAACTAGTTTTTCTCTTTGTTACTTCATATGCTTCCCCAATGAGACTGTATTTCCCAAAGCTTACTCCAACAGATATATGTAATACGCTCACTCTAATCTGGTATATACAGAATAAATTTAATCACTGGTTATGATCTTTTCCTATTTCTGAGATTAATTGAATACTTTTCACTTAGGCGTAAAATGATAGCCATGATATAAGATTTTATGTAATCAGTAGCTATAAAATCCATATATACCACCAATTCGCCCTCTATAATATAAAACTTTTTTCTCTAAAGTCTTATAGCACAAAATGATACAAATAAAAATAGAAGGGATTAAGAGATATAGAATAGAGAGCTAATAAAATAAAGGCCCCGTTAAACGAGGCCTTAGTATTTTTTATGCTTCTAATTTCATTTTTATGAAATTAGAATTTGTAAGCGACACCTACACGGAAGTCATTGGTTTTGTAATTGAATTCACGTGTATCGTTTGCGAATTTCTTTTTACCAAAATCGGAGTAACGGTATTCCGCACGTAAAAGAACGTTGTCTGTCATTGCAAAGTCAACTCCACCACCAATAGTGAAACCAAGCATTGTCTTCGTGTCATCAGCCCAAGTACCACCAGTCAAATCTATGGTTTGCTTAGCCTCTGCGTCTGGCACTTTTTCATCCCCGTCAGTTTTCTGCTCAACTTTAGCTCTCTCTCCTTTTCCTGCAACGGATTGAATGCCCTGTACCTGCGCATAGGCAATACCACCAGCAACATAAGGCATAATACGGTCAACAGCAGCAAAACCGATACGGACGCGTGTCGCACCAGACCATTTTTCTTTGTAACTGTGCGTTTCTGTTACCTTGTCACCTTCTGCAAACTGCTGCTGATCTTTTAGTTCAACCTTAGCTTTTTCAAGGGCAGCATTAAAATTTTCTGCATCTTTTTCAGTAAGAGTCAATTCACGGGCTTTTTTTGATTCTTCACGGCCTGCCCAAACTGCATCGGTTTCAACCCCGAGAATGAGACCATTTCCGAGGTCTACGTTAGATCCGGCATAAATACCACCCATGAAACCAGAAGGACTAGGTATGTTATCTTTTTTGAAAAGTTCTTTATCCGCTCCTGGAATAGTTACTTTAGTTTTACTCGAAAAGTTGCCAACTTGACCACCAAGATAAAAACCCGTCCAAGAAAACGAAGGGGCTGCTGCGATAACTGCTGGTGCGACTTCATGAGGGATCATCACATCAGCAGCCTGTGCTGCAGAAGCTGAAATTAAAGCAGCAGCAGAAGTTGCTATTAAAGATTTTGTATTCATAATTTTGCTCCTAAATTAACTATAAGATGACCTTACAAGATTATAGATAGAAAAGCTGTAGTAAAAATGTCACAGTCATACAAATAAAAGCCTAGAAAACAGCGGTTTTGTAAAAGTCAAGATCTCTTTAAAATTTAATTTTTTATTAATACTTTGTATTCATAATTGCGCTTTTGATGAAATTAGACCTTGTAAGCGACACCTACATAAAAGTCATTGTTTTGTAGCCTAGTTTAAGGTAATCTTTTTTAAATTCCTTCTTACCAAAGTCTGAGTAGCGGTATTCCGCACGAAGAAGAATATGATCTGTCATCGTGAAATCTATACCACCACCAAGGGTAAAACCCACCAACGTTTTTGATTTATCAAATACCGTAGCAGCAACTTCTTTACTTGACTTACCATTTGCCGACTTTTTTGTTTCTGAAACTTTATCGACACCTTGTATTTGCGCATAGGCAATACCATTGGCAACATAAGGCATAATGCGGTCAGCGACGGAAAAACCAACACAAACCCGTGTTGCACCAGACTATTTTTCTTTGAAACCAATACGATACACTGCTGTGTTACCCTTTTGAAACTTTTCATCTTCATCCAATGTAACACCAGCATCTTCAAATTCATCATTAACATCATTAAATTTATCAATCGCAAGAAGCTTTGAAACCGTCTTCGTCTCTCCTCGGTCTGCCCAGACTGCATCGGTTTCAATACCTAGAATGAGGACATTTCCAAGATCTATGTTGGAACCTACATAAATACCACCCATGAAACCTGAAGGTTTAGGTAGTCCATCTTTATCTGAAGTTTTTTCTTTTGTCTCTAAATCAAATACATCAATTTTGACTTAAAAAGTTGCTAACTTGACCACCAAGATAAAAATTTATCCAAGAAAACGAAAGAGCTGTGATAACTGCTGGGATTGTTTCACGAAGAAGAATAATGTCTGCAGCTTATGTCGTAAAAGCTCCAGCCATAGCGATAACAAAAAGTTGTTACTAAAGATTTTATATTCGTAAACTTTTCTCCTTATTTATTTAGGAACAAAGTATTATAAAACTACAGAAAAAACGCTGTAGTCAACATGACACAACCATAGAAAATGAAAGACAAGCCCAAGATAAAATCATTTCATAACTTCACTTCGTACAAGAAATTGTAAGTTACAAGTACGTATAACTTATTGATTTTATGGCATAATTCTTATCTTTCGTTTATAAAAATCTTTTTAATAAAATCTGAATAATATCTTTTACTTCCCTAATAAATATAGGGTATGTGATAATATAACAACGGAAAATAATAGAGGCTCTGTCTTTGACAGAGCCTCTTGGAAGTTTATTTCGTTGTTTACGAAATTAGAATTTGTAAGCTACACCTACACGGAAATCATTGGTTTTGTAAGCGAATTTATCCCCATCCTTTACAAATGCTTTTTTACCGTAGTCTGAGTAACGATATTCTGCACGCAATAGAACATTGTCTGTCATTGCAAAGTCAATACCACCACCTACAGTGAAACCAACCATTGTTTTTGATGCATCAAACACTTTAGCAGAAGCGATTTCGGCACCATCAGCTCCTTCCGCCTTAAGAAAATCAACCACTTGCAGCTGCGTATAAGCAATACCACCAGCAAAATAAGGCATAATGCGATCAACTGCTGCAAAACCAATGCGAACGCGTGTTGCACCAGACCATTTTTCTTTTATAGAGGTGCCCTCTACACGTTTGTCAGTCGCCGCGATACCAGCAATAGTTTTTCCTGTAGCAGGTGTAGCTTTCGCTTCTATAAGCTCATTTTTGAAAGCATCAAGGCCAGTTTCTCCAATAACTGCTGAATGCGTTTTTGAATCTTCACGGTCTGCCCAGACTGCATCGGTTTCAACACCTAGAATGAGGCCATTACCAAGATCTACGTTGGAACCTACATAAATACCACCCATGAAACCGGAAGGCTTAGGTGTCCAGTCTTTATCTGTAATTTTCTTGTTTGTTTCTGAATCAACTACATCAACTTTACCTGAAAAGTTACCAACTTGACCACCGATATAAAAGCCTGTCCAAGAAAATGAAGGGGCTGCAATGACTGCTGGGGCTGTTTCACGAGGGATGATAACATCAGCAGCTTGTGCTGCAGAAGCTGCTGCTATAGCGATAACAGAAGTTGTTACTAAAGATTTTATATTCATAAACTTTGCTCCTAATTTATTTATGAGCACAGTGCTACAAGATTACAGAAAGAAAAGCTGTAGTAAAAATGATACAGTCACAGAAAATGGAGGGCACATCTCAGACAAAAGCAATTCATAGCTTTGTTTTGTACGAGAAATTACAAACTGTATATATAAATAACTTATTGATCTTAAATGTAATTATTGTTTATGATTTTTTTTAAGAAAATCTGAATAATATCTTTCCACATCCACAATAAATTATGTATTGTGTGATAATATAGCAACAGAGAATAACAGAGGCGCTGTTAAAGACAGCGCCTCTGTTATTTAACTTATCATCTGTTAAAATTTGTAAGCAACACCAACTCGGAAATCATTGGTTTTGTAAGATGTCTCATATTTATCATTTGAGAATTTCTTTTTACCAAAATCAGAGTAACGATATTCCGCACGGACAATAACGTTATTGGTCATTGCTAAATCAACACCAGCACCCAGAGTGTAACCAACAAGGGTCTTTGTTTCATCAGACAAGGTACCAGAAGCTATTACTTTATCTGAATCTTTGCCTGTTATTGAAATCGATGCAGTATCTTGAAGCTGTGTATAGGCGATACCACCAGCAACATAAGGCATAATGCGTTCAGCTGCAAAACCAATACGTACGCGTGTCGCACCAGCCCACTTTTCTTTAAAAGTGAAACTGTGGGTCCGTTTAGCACCAGCTTCAAGCGCATCTTTACCAATACTAATTCCAGATTCTGTTAATATCTTCTTAATATAATTGATATGACCTGGAAGAATAACATATGTGTTTCCTGTCTTCGTGTCATCTTTATTAGACCACACGATATCTGTATCAACACCTAAAATAAGGCCATTACCGAGATCAACGTTGGAACCTGCGTAAAGACCACCCATGAAACCAGATAGTTTAGGCAAAAGGTCATCCGGCGCTGGAATCTTTTTTCCGTTACTGAGAATATCCATTTTCGTTTTACCCGAAAAACCACCAATCTGGCCTCCAACATAAAAACCTGTCCAAGAAAAAGCTGGAGCAACAATAACGGGAGCAACAGGTGTTGGACTTGGGGGAACAATAACATCTGCTGCTTGTGCTGCTGAAGCTGAAACAAAAGCGAAAGCAGAAGCTGTTATTAACCATTTCATATTCATATTTTCTCTCCATAGCTGAATATTTATTTGAACACATCGTTTCATATAGAGCCCAAACTTCAGATATCTGTAGCAAAAATGATACACTCATAAAAAAAACAAAAAGCCAATCAAATCACCTTTGATTGCTTGATCTGTAATAAATGAGAATTGAACTATGCCAATGTACAAATGATTGTCTCTTGTCACATTTGCTCTTCTTTATAAATTTTTCAAAAATATCTGCGTTATCACCGTGGAAAGCATGTGCTCTTGTCTAATGAAAAATTATCCTTTTATATTAAATTCAAATGCTCTCATCTTAAACCATTGTATATTCAAGCAACAAAAATCATCCCTCTATACATTACAAACGAGCAAGTATGTGAAACCGTTAAAAAACTAAAAATGTCACTTATGAATGTTTTCAATAGCAAGAACTGTCAAATGCAACCGTTCTATTTAAATTTATACAAATAACGTTTTTACCTTCATCCTTCGCATAACCAAATATGAAAACTATGTATTCGTTTTTTTCATAAAAAGGATGCTTATTTCAAACATAAACTTGTATCGCACAAAATAAGACTTCCAATAATCCATGGATTGAAACAAGATCACATGCAACTTGCCTGCTCTTTATTTTTACTTTAGGCATTTATTGTTTTTAAATATTTACCATTTTTTTCTTCTTTCAACCTTATAGTAAAGTCTTTTTCAGAGCTTCAGCCTTATTTGTAGGCTATCATTTCATACTCCATTACAAGACTAAATTGAAAAAAATGCCTAAAGACAAGAAACTGGTATGATAAATGCTGACATCTATATTAAAACTCTCCCTAAAGCAAAAAAGATGAGAGATCTTTCTTAAAGTGTTCACACCAAACTTTGCTTTAAAAGTCATTAATTTGGTAGAGCAAATATCTGATATTTTGAATCATAGACAAATAAAGAATATTTTATAAAATTCTGTAGTCACATATCGTAAGATTCTCTCATTCCAAACTGGTTGCATGTCGCAATCAATCAAAATCATTCGCTTGCACATTACAAGCAAGAAAAGCCGTGTCGATAAAAACTGTACAAGAAAGGATTAAAAACGCCTCCTTATGAATCGTCTCACATACCAAAGGCTGTCACAATATTGAGAACTAGCAAAGTGTGTGATGAATGCTGGCTTTTCACCTTCATAAGCGTAAAGGCGGTAGTACTCAATGGATTTACCATTATACCTTTCATAAATGGCGTCGCGAAATAGGCTTGTGAGCATTGAGAAATGTTTCTTTAAAACAAGCTCACGTAAGTATGCAACTCAATGGCGTTTTATTCCTTGAAACACACCAAGATCAAAAGTTTAACATTAAAATAAATACTTGGCTTTCTTCTCGATTTGGATGAAGCGTCCTATCAGACCCTGTCTGCAAATAGTCCAGATTTTTGTCGAGTGGGTTTCATTTAGCTTCCCATTCATGTAATTCACTTAACCAAAGATTCCCTATAGACAAGTCCTTCACTAATCCCACCCCATACTCTAAAAGCACTTATCAAGGCGTTTTACATGCCTTATATAACCACACTTAAAATGACGATCGGCATAACAAAATAACCCGAAATCTCTAGGCTATATTCATCTAAACCCATGAATTTTGTAACGACTGGTTGCTATTATACAGTACTATTCGTTCACTAAAATCTCCCTGCTCGTATCTTTTCCGAACAGTACTCTTCATTCTCACCGTATACAATTATAACACCATTTAAAAAAATAGCTCCCCTCCTGTTTTCAGGTGATAATATCTCTTTTCTTCATTTTTCGAGCATACGTTACAGCTCTCAATGTTGTTTTCTCACTTTTTAAAAACTCATTGGACTTCGTGTAAATAGGTTTGGTCGTCCTCTTTTCCCTAGTCCTTTTTTAGGATTATATCCTCTTTTTTTACCAGAATGTGACACAGGTACTAACTTAGCTGCTGTTATGTATTCACTGTTATTTGTGCAAGAAAGTTCTATTTGAAAAACTTCAGATAATACCTTGCGAAGCTGTTCACCAGAAAAAAGACCTATTGGAGGAACAGCCGAAGATGCTCTCTGTATAAGGTTTTGAGACGCTAAAAAACTCGCACCCTGAGCGATAGAGATTGAAGCAAAAGTAGCAAAAGCTGTAATAAAATATTTTATGTTCATAAATTAACCTCATTAAATATCCATAATGGATTTTACCTAGTGCCTTCATTGCAAATTTCTAGAGAAAAATAATATGTTTATAGATAAAAAGTGAAAATCCTTACAAATAAAGCTTTGGAGCCCTTTTGATTTTAAAATAAAAGCAAATTGCCCTGCTCTACCAACATAGAAATCACTTATTGAGTAATAAATTAAAGGCACGAAGTATCGTCTGAAAATAATAAACTATACGAGCCTCACATAAATATATTGATTTATAAATATAATGTACATTTCCTCACATAAAATGAGCCCCTAGAATATCAGAATATTCTCTCATTCCAAACTTGTTCATTATACATTAAGCAAATTTATTCGCGTCCACATCATAAATGAAGTTTGTATAGAGATAAAACTCTTGAAAACAGGGGGATTCTTACGAATCTATTTAAATGCAAAAGCTATTGCAACGTTTTGACTTAGTAAAAAGCGCTCTTGCTGACTTGTTTCTAGCACACTTTTCTAGGAGTTGCTCTTTGCATTGTTCAGTGCAATCGTAGTTATCTGTATACATTAATCATATAATATATTGATTTATAATGATAGTTTAGCGTTATTCATATTGAGTAAAAACCCTGAATACCGTAAGATTCTCTCATCCAAATCTTTTTCATGTTGAATCCATCAAAACCATTTGATTGCATGTTACAAGTGGGGAGAGCTGTGTAGACAAAAATAAAAAAGACTAAAAATGCCTCTTATAAACCATCCCAAGTGCCAAGAGCTACACAACATTGGGAGTTGGCAAATTGTGTGATGGTAGCGGCTTGTTACTCCATAAGCGTAAAGATGGGAGTGCTCAACGAATTTTATATCATATTTGGGGGCTTTATCGTTATACCACTCATAAGCGCCGCCGTGAAATGAGCTTGGGTGCCGGTTTATTTTAAAAAAAGCACATGAATTAGCAACACAAATATATTCCGTTTAGGGCGTTCTGTTTTACATGAAGAACGTAAATCCATTAAAAACGTGAGAAACAAAAGCGTGAGGCAATGCGTAATCTCTATTATTTAACAGACATTGCTTTAGATACTTTTGAAAGTCGTAAAGCAGAATTAAAAATGATGGTAAAGATAAGATTTGGTTTTTATATTTACGCCTTCATATTTTTTCCCAATTAGGCTGTGTACTGGTTTCAGAGATTTAGGTCTTCGAACCTACCATATGTTTCAAAACTCTCCTCAAAATTGCTTTTTTCAAATAAAAGCTGTTACAAAAGTAAAAAATATGAATTCGCAAAAGCACTTTGATTACCTAAACTTCAAATGAAATAGCACTTAAGAATTTATTATAACTCTTATCAGAAAAGATGAGAGGATAAAATGCCCATAATGTACAAGCATTTCATCCTCTCACATCAATAATTAACTCCATTAAAAGCCAATTTTAAAGTTAGCTATGCGCAAAAATATCAACTTCCGCCCATCCTAAAAGATCAAGCCTAGCTCTCATAGGCAAAAATTGAAAGCATGCCTTGGCAACATTTTCTCGCTCTTCACGTCTTAAACGTTCTTCAAATATAACCTTTAAACGATGCAAATATAACACATCCGACGCAGCATATTCAATTTGTGCCTGTGATAACGTTTCTGCCGCCCAATCCGAAGATTGTTGCTGTTTAGAAATATTCACATTCAGCAATTCATTACAAATTTCTTTCAAGCCATGACGATCCGTATAAGTACGCGTGAGTTTCGAAGCAATCTTTGTACAAAAAATAGCCTCTGGCATAACACCAAATGTATGCGCTAAAATCGCAAGATCAAAACGCCCAAAATGGAATATTTTGATGACTGCGTTATCTCCAAGAAGCTTGACCAAATTAGGTGCACTCTTTTGTCCTTTAGCAATTTGTATAATATCGGCAGTACCATCTCCAGAAGAAAGCTGAACAACACATAAACGATCACGATGGGGTTGTAACCCTAAAGTTTCAGTATCAATCGCAATGGCGTCAGTTTTATAATTATCTAAGTTTGGTAAATCACCTTGATGAACGCGAATCTCAGCCATTTACCCTCCTATTTGCGAAAGCAGCAAGAATACGCGCCCAAGACCGCTGCCCCTTATGAAACGATTTTAAATTATACTTTTCATTAGGCGAATGAATACGATCATCAGCCAGTCCAAAACCAACCAAAAGAGTTTCCATACCAAGAATTGACCGAAAATCTGCTACAATTGGGATCGAGCCCCCCATAGCTGTCAAAACAGCAGGCACTTCCCACTCTTGTGATAAGGCATCCTTCGCCTCCTTGATAAAAGATGAATCATCAGAAATCTGAAGTGCCGGAGAAGAACCGTGATTCTTAAATTCAACCTTACAATCAGCCGGAATTGAGCTACGTACATAATCACGCAACGCTTGGCGTATTTTCTCTGGATCTTGCTTATGCACCAAACGACACGATACTTTTGCACTCGCTTGAGAAGCAATAACCGTTTTCATCCCTTCCCCTTCATAGCCGCCACTAATACCATTAATTTCCATGGTAGGACGTGCCCATACAAGCTCTAAAATGCTCCGCCCTTTTTCACCAGCAGGAATGGAAAGCCCTATAGGACCAAGAAAATTTTCAGCAGTACAATTAAGTTCATTCCATAACTGCAAAATCTGTGGAGGTGTTTCTTCTACGCCATCATAAAAACTAGGAAGTGTTACCCTATTATTTTCATCGTGAAGTCCTGCTAAGATTTTCGTTAGAATACGAATGGGATTAACTGCTACTCCTCCAAAATAACCAGAATGCAAATCACGATTCGCTGCTGTAATAATTATCTCTTCTGCCATAATTCCCCGAAGAGAAAGAGCAATAGATGGTGTATCCGCATCCCACATTGACGTGTCACAAACCAATGCATAATCTGCCTTAAGTTCATCTTTATTTTCTTTTAAAAAAGGAATAAGGGAAGGAGAAGCACATTCTTCCTCACCTTCACATAAAATAGTAACTTTAACAGGAAGATGCCCTGTTTCTTTCTTAAATGCACGACATGCTTCAATAAAAGTCATCAACTGACCTTTGTCATCTGAAGCTCCACGAGCACAAATAACTTTCTCTCCATCTCTCTCTTTTAAAGAAGGTGTAAATGGATCATCCTCCCATAAACTCAAAGGATCAACAGGTTGAACATCATAATGTCCGTAAAACAAAACATGCAAACAATCATCCGAAGGTCCTGGATGATGCCCAACAACCATTGGATGACCCGGTGTATCACGGCGTGAAGCCTCAAAACCGATGCTTTTTAAATCCTCTACTAACCAATCAGCTGCTTTACGACATGCATCCTTGTAAGCCGAGTCTGTAGAAATCGATTGAAAACGTAAAAGAGAAAAAAGGCGTTCAAGGCTCTTTTCTATATTTCCATCAAGATGTGTTAGTACTTTATTCAGCATAAAAAAAACCTCTCAAGCCTTGTGTAATTATACTATAGATACGACGACTTTAAGCCTCTTGTAAGATTTTGCAAGACACCTTATTCATTTTTGGCATTGTGAGCAGTAAAAACTTGAACGTCCAGCCTGTAAAATACGCACTATAGGCGTTCCACATTCCAAACATTGCTTGCCTTCTCGTCCATAAACTGAAAAAGCATGTTGGAAATAACCAAGTGAACCATCTATATGCATATAATCACGTAAAGAAGAGCCACCAGACAAAATGGCTTCAGAAATCACATTGCGTATATTTTTTGCTAAAGAATCTGCAAATTCACATGCACGTGCCGTTTTTGATGCCAATGTAAATGCACCACGTTGTGGAGACAAACGACTCCGCCAAAGTGCTTCACAAACATAAATATTCCCAAGACCTGCAACAATAGACTGATCAAGTAAAACGCTCTTGAGAGACATTTTTTTATTAACAAAAGCCTTTTGTAAATAACGACCAGAAAACGAATTACTCATAGGTTCAAGCCCTAGCTTATTTAAAAGTGGATGTTCATAAAGCTTGTCCGTATTGACTAAAAGCATAAATCCAAAGCGACGCACATCATTATAAATAAGATGATAAACTTCACCATTCCTTGTTTGAATATCCATGACAAAATGATCATGTTTAACCAATTTATTTGTCGTTGAAAAAACTGTTCTTAAAAGATCATTCTCTATACGCCATGAACCAGACATTCCTAAATGGCTTAAAATCGTTTCATTCTGAGAAAGATGGAATAATAAATATTTTGCACGCCGACCAAGTTCTATAATTGTTCTGCCAATAAGGCGCTCAGAAAAAGCCTCAGGAAAAGGAAAGCGCAAATCTCTACGATTAAGTCTGACAGATACTATCTTTGCATCAGTTACAACAGACTCAAGTCCACGACGAACTGTCTCTACTTCAGGAAGTTCAGGCATCTCTCTTCTTTAATAATTATACACTTTCCAATTGTATCACCAATAAATTGGCTTCTTTTCTCCCCTCAAAGAACGAAACCTTCCTCTACATCTGCTCTATAAACGACTCAAATTCTTGATGAGTGGATTTCACTTAGCTTCCTACTCATGTGAGTCACCTAACTAAAGGCTTTATGACCAAACCCTGCCTTGAATATTCACCTGGCACTCTAAAATACTTAACGTATCAATGAGGCTTACATCCCACCCTACCTCAAATGACAATATTTGAGGACATAGCAGGATTAAGCCCACTCACCTTTACGAAATACAGGAACTCTTACACCATCTTGGGTAATGCCATCGATATCAATTTCGCCAGAACCAATCATCCAATCAATATGAATGACACTTTTATTACCACCACGCGCTGCAATCTCTTCTGATGTCAATGATGCCCCATCTAAAAAGCATTTGGAATAACACTGTCCTAAAGCAATATGACATGCAGCATTTTCATCAAATAAGGTATTATAAAAAAGGAGGTCACTCTTAGAAATTGGTGAAGAATGAGGAACAAGAGCAACTTCGCCCAATCGGCTTGCACCCTCATCACTTTGCAAAACCTGCTGCAAAACTTCCTGCCCCGTTGATGCACGGGATTCAACAATACGCCCTGCTTCAAAACGTACTTCAATATTATCAATCAGTGTTCCTTGATAGGAAAGTGGCTTTGTTGAGCGAACAAAACCTTCAACCTTATGAGCATGAGGAGTCGTGAAAACTTCTTCTGTCGGAATATTCGGATTGCAAATAACACCATTTTGAGCAACAGATGCACCACCATGCCATTCATGATCATCTGCCAAACCAACAGTTAAATCAGTCCCTGGCCCTGTAAAGTGTAAAGCAGAAAAACGCTGCTCATTAAGCCAAGATGACCGTTTCTTTAAATTCTCGTTATGGACGAACCACGCATGTACCGGATCTTCTTCTGTAACACGTGAAGCAGAAAAAATTGCATCGGCTAATTTTTTAATCGCCTCATTCAGTGGTAAAGAAGGAAACATTGCCTCAGCCCATCCTGCTGTTGGATAAGCAACAATTGACCAATTTATAGAAAAATTCGATATTTTTTTGAGAGCAGGCTGGTAAGCTAGTGAAGTCGCCTTATTCAAACGCGCAACCTTATCGAAATCTTGATTGGAAAGGAGCAAAGGATTATCACCAACAATTGCTAACCGCGCTGCCCCCTTTTCAAAAGCCTTCGCCATTCCCTCATAAAGCCAAGAAGGGGCACAATCAAAACTAGCTGTATGGGCATTTTCAAAACGTGTAAGCGATAATATATCATCACTAAAAATTGGTATAATGACACCAGCACCAACCTTATAAGCATGATACGCAATACGCCGAACAAAAGGTAATGCTGAAACTGGAGCGGTCAAAACAAGATCCTGCCCCTCTTGTAAATTCAACCCCACTTTTACTGTAATTTCTGCAAGACGATTAAGCATTTCAGGCGAAATTGTCTCATGAATATCAAAGTACATTAGCAATACCCTTCTTTAAATAAAATGCGTTCTTTATGTCGTCATCTTATAAATTTTTTTAGATCCTTCGAGTTCATTTTCTCTACGTATATTTATGCGTGTCATTATCGCTAAAAGGTTCACTTAATTCATAAACCGCAATGGGTATATAACCCTTCTTTTGTCGTGAAAAACTTACCAGTTTCTATGTCGTTTTTCTAACATTGCAACAATTGCATTTAACTGATCTGATGAAGGCAAAGTCATAATCGTTTTATTTTCCTCTTTCCTAGCTAGATGTTGAGGTGCATAGGCAGGAATAGGAACTTTATCAAGCTGTACCAAAGCAAAAGATGCAAGATGTGCCGTCTTGGACTGTGCTATTTCTATCGAAGGAGATGCTCTTTTTTCTACCTTTACTCCCCCACTTTCTAAGCCTTCATCTATAAAGCTTGGCGCATGACCAGAACGTTCTTGAGCAAAAGCATAAGCAACATCATAAGGGCGATTATTTGTAGGAACTTGAAGTTCCCCATCACGTGATCGTTTTTCATAAAAAGCATTTCCCCCTGCAACCTGAACATAATGCATGTTTTTATACGGAAAAGACAAACCAGCGGTATGAAAAAACTTAGCGTGTCTAACTTTCTTATCTCGCTCACCCCGTAAAACAGCATCAGCCGCCTCTCTTACACGAGCAACAGATGCTTTCTCCGTCATAGGACGCGTTAAAACACCAGGAGCAAACTGCCTATATTGACCAACAACACCACAAATCGTCTTAGGATAGGCGGTCGAATTAACACGATTCATAACAACCGTTCCAACGGCAATCATTCCTTCACGGCTTGTGCGATTTGATTCAAAATACATCGCTCGCATAAGACATTGACGCTCTGTCAATGGATACGTAACTGTTTTTGTCTTATTATTATTTATTTTTCCAGTCTCTAAATGATTTGAAGCACACCCCACAACAACTAACGGCGCTACACAACAGGTAACAAATACATTCCAACGATTTTTTTTCATCTTATGCAACACATTCCTATAATCTCTGAGCTATTCAAGTCTTGAAATGAGCTTTAAATGTATCTCTCAATAAAGTACATAGCTAACTGTTACCACTCAGTAAAATTTTAATACAAGAGGTAATCAAAAAGTATCTATGCAAAATAAAAAATAAAAAACTCTTAATTTACAGATCAATATTGTTATCCTTCATGGTCCAATATAGGCCATAATAGCCCACACGTTCCAATTACAATGAAGTAACACTATCCACTTCTCCTACATACAAAAAATTTGGATACCAAAACTCTTTGCATCGATATTAAAAAAATAATACAGATATCCCCTTTTAATATAAAAATTTTAACAAAATGATCTGAAAGGAAATTCCCCTAGAAAACTCCCCTCCTGCCACAATACGAGTGATGATATCATCCAATATACAAATATGTCAAACCAAGAGTTAGCAATCTGCTATGCTTCTCTGAAAAAACTCTTTGTTGCCTCTTTATGCTTTTCCATAAGATAGTTATCTTATTCTTTCTATAGCCGCACTGTAAGAAAATACTCATATATCTACAAACTGATTTTATACATATAAGAAAAATCTTAATCTATTTTCTTCTCACCTACCCCAACTTTATAAGTAAGGTCATCGCGAGGACGATCAGAGGACATATGGTAACCCGTTATGATATAATGCAGCATCTCAGCAATATTAGTAACATGGTCACCAATCCGTTCAATATTCTTTAAACAAAACAGTAAGTGCGTACAAACCGTAATATTACGCATATCTTCCATCATATATGTCAAAAGTTCACGAAAAAGAGAAGTATACAAAGCATCAATCTTCTCATCACGCTCACGCACCGCGTCAACACGCTCTAATAGGCGACTCGTATAAGCATTTAAGACTTCTTTTAATTGATTGAGCGCTAAAGCTGTAATTGTTTCAAGCCCATGATAAACAGAAGCAGATTGACGTATTTCTGAAAGTGCAACAGTCCTTTTAGCAATGTTTTTGGCCATATCCCCAATCCGCTCAAGATCAGAAGAAATACGAATGGCTCCAATAATTTCACGCAAATCGACAGCCATCGGTTGGCGTTTGCAAATAATAGCAACCGCTTTTTCATCAATGTCACGTTCTGCTTCATCTAAAAACACATCATCGGCAATCACTGTCGTTGCAAGTTGAAGATCACTACACACAACCGATGCTACAGAACGTTCAATCATTCTTTCTGCATGGCTCCCCATTTCTGTAATCCTTGCTTTTAAATATTTTAGTTCTGCATCATAAGAACGGACAGTATGGTTCATAGACATATCTTACACTCCTCAATTCACCTATCCAAAACGCCCCGTAATATAATCTTGCGTCCGTTGCTCTTTTGGTGAGGTAAAGATCATTTCAGTCGCACCAACTTCTACCAAATGCCCTAAATGAAACATAGCCGTATATTGAGAAACACGTGCGGCCTGTTGCATGGAATGCGTTACAATAACAATTGTATAATTTTGCCGTAACGCATCGATAAGCTCTTCAATCCGTGCCGTCGCAATGGGATCAAGAGCTGAACAGGGCTCATCCATCAAAATAACTTCAGGACTAACCGCAATAGCACGTGCAATACACAAACGCTGTTGTTGTCCCCCTGACAAACTTGTTCCAAGATCATGAAGACGATCTTTTACTTCTTCAAACAAACCTGCCTGCCTCAAACTCTTTTCAACTACATCATGCAATTCAGAGCGCGTTTTAACTAAACCATGAATGCGTGGACCATACGCAACATTCTCAAATATGGATTTTGGAAAAGGACTGGGCTTTTGAAAAACCATTCCAACACGAGCGCGCAATTCTACAACATCAATCCTCTGGTCATAAATATTCTCCCCATCTAAGGTAATAAGACCGGTTGTTTTAGCGCCTTCAATCGTATCATTCATACGGTTAAAACAACGCAAAAAAGTCGACTTTCCGCATCCTGATGGACCAATCAAGGCTGTTACTTGATGTTCAGGAATATCAAGTGTAATACCGTGGAGTGCTTCTTTGTCTCCATAAGAAACCTTCACATCCTGACCTCGCATTTTAATCTTCATTACAAAAGTTCACCTTACAAAAATCTTATCAAAGCTGTTGTTTTATTAAAATTACTGGCGGCGTTCAAATCGTCGACGTAAAAAAACCGCAGAAATATTCATGATCGCAAGAAAAATCATTAATACAATAATAGCACCTGATGTCTTTTCAACAAAAGCACGCTCTGCTTCACCCGCCCACATAAAAATTTGAACAGGCAAAGCCGTTGCTGGATCCATAGGGGTCGTAGGAATATTAACAACAAAAGCAACCATTCCAATCAAAAGCAAAGGAGCTGTTTCACCCAAAGCCTGAGCGACTCCAATAATTGTGCCTGTCAAAATACCAGGCGCAGCTAAAGGAACAACATGATGAAAAATCATTTGTGTTTTTGATGCTCCCAGTCCTAAAGCTGCTGCACGAATAGAGAGAGGAACAGCACGCAGAGCAGAACGTGTTGCAATAATGATCGTAGGAAGAGTCATGAGCGCTAAAACAAGACCACCAACAAAAGAAGCTGAACGTGGTAATCCTAAAAAATTAACAAAAAAAGAGAGTCCTAAAAGACCAAACACAATTGAAGGAACAGCTGCAAGATTATTGATATTAACCTCTATAAAATCTGTAAATTTATTTTTGCGTGCATATTCTTCCAAATAAAGAGCCGTTGCTATGCCTATCGGGAGTGAAACTAATAAAACGATGCCTATCATATAAAGAGAACCAATGATCGCAACACCTAATCCCGCAGTCTCAGGACGACTTGAAGCGCCAAATGTAAAAAAACCAATATTAAATGTTTTATAAAGCGTACCATCATGCGCTAAACGCTTTATCCATTCTACTTGTCGATTAGAAACTTTACGGTTTTTTTCTGCTACACGCAGATCAATCTGTCCCTTATAAGCAGAATCAATATCCGCAGATGCCAAAACTTTAACTTTTTGCATCGTGCCAATCAGTTTTGGATTCTTTGTCACCATTTCACGCAGTTGAACGCGAACACTATTTGAAAACATACGATTAACTTCCCGAAGAGAGGCTCGATCATTTTGATCTATATTAAGTTTCTTTGCTAAAGCATTGCGTACAAGAAGTGGATAATTCGCCGTCATGAGTACTCGCGGTTTTGTTTTATGTTGACCACTTGGATCAATGATCTTTTCATCCAAATAAATCGATAATGTCATTTCACTTTGAAAAAAAGCTGTATAACCCTGACCAATGATAGACCATAAAAGCGTAAATAAAAAAAACAAACCAATAGAAATGGCAATCAAACCATAGGCACGAAAACGACGTTCAGCCCAATACCGACGCTTGAGGCTAATATTGCGACGAGGGAAAAAATCTTCATTCATTCATATTGTTCCCGATATTTACGCACAATATAAAGAGCCAGAATGTTCATCAAAAGTGTCATAACAAAGAGCGTCATTCCTAAGGCAAAAGCCACCAGAGTTTGTGGAGAATTAAACTCAAAGTCACCGGTCAATTGATTAACAATCTTTACAGTCATCGTAGTCATTGCTTCGAAAGGATTGAGTGTTAAGTTTGCTGCAACACCTGCCGCCAAAACCACAATCATTGTTTCTCCAATTGCACGCGATGCCGTCAACAAAATGGCCCCCATAATCCCTGGAAGCGCTGCTGGTATAACAACTTTTTTAATTGTTTCAGATTGCGTTGCGCCTAAACCATAAGAACCTTCACGTAAAATGCGTGGAACAGCCGTAATAACATCATCCGATAAAGAGGAAACAAAAGGTATCAACATAATTCCCATCACAACTCCAGCAGTCAAAACACTTTGTGCCATAATAAAACCACCCCCATCTGAGAGAGACGCAGAGAGATCACGTAAAAATGGTCCTACAACCTTCAAAGCAAAAAAACCATAAACAATGGTTGGGATGCCAGCAAGAACTTCCAACAATGGTTTTACAATTGCTCGCAATCGCGCAGAAGCATACTCAGCCATATAAAGAGCTGAAAATAGTCCTATAGGTACAGCAAAAAGCATGGCGACAAATGCAATATAAAGCGTACCAGCAAGAAGCGGTATTAAACCAAATTGTCCTACTTCATCGCTTGAGCCACTCGCGGAAAAACGCGGATCCCAAACAGTTCCTAAAAAGAAATTTGAAAAGGATACAGACTGAAAAAAGCTCACTGTCTGAAAAAGCATAGAAAGCGCAATGGCTATTGTTGTCAAAACTGCAACAATAGATGCACAAATTAATCCAATAATAATAAAAGATTCAACCTTATTGCGCGCACGCTGATGAGGCGCAATTTGCATCATTCCACAGATAAAACCAAAGAATGCAATAGCAAAAAGGAAACCATAACCTATAAACTTAAGCTTTTCAGAAGAGAATACCCACGACCGGGCTATTTTGAACACATCATCTGATGCTTCATGAGATACAATCAATCCCTTCGCGAGTAATTGTGCCTGCACTTCCTTATAGGAAGCGGTAGAAAGATTCCCCTCAAAGCGATGAATCATTTTGACGAGACTTCGAAGTGTCTCCCAAAGTAGATCATGATTTACAGACTCTGTTACATGCGCACTATACGCCCCAAGCTCTCGAGAGGCATTATATTCTAAATAAATTGTACTCCCAGCATCCCAAACAATTAAAAAAATAAAAGCTGGAATAACAGTAATCAAAAATGTCCACCAGCCATAATAATACGCACGAGAATGCATCTTATGTTGTCTGTATTCAAGAATGCGTGCTCGCATATAAGAAATACAAAAGCCACAAAATCCAAAAATCAATAACAGCAAAATAATAAAGGAAATGCGCATTTTATCTTTCAGTTTTTATAAAAAATAGCACCCAAGTTTCCTATTCCAGAAATCCAACAAATTTTCCCTGCAAATTATTTCAATGTCATTACTCGACCAGCAGAAAAATCAGAACGCTGCGCTTGACGCTCCTTTTCAGGAGAAACAATCAAACCATATTCAGCCAAAGGACCCTCTGGACCAATCATCTGATCAGAAAGAAAAAAGTCAACATACTCTCGCAAACCTGAAATAATACCTAAATGTGCTTTCTTAATATAGAAAAAAAGCGGACGAGAAACTGGATATTGTCCGCTAGAAATCGTCTCAACTGTTGGCGCAAAACCGTTAATATCGGCAACCTTTAGCCTATCAGCATTATTTTGATAAAAAGACAAACCAAAAATACCAACCCCTGTTTTATTAGAAGTTAGACGCGCAAATGTTTCAGAATAATCACCATCAATATCAACCGCTTTTCCATCCTTACGTATCGCAATACAAGCAGTGTGTATCTCCTTATCATCCATTCCTAAAGACTTCATCACCTCAACTGCCCCACTCTCTTTACACCCCTCAGTAAGTAATTTTTCCTCAAAAACTTCACGCGTCCCATGCTTCTCTCCAGGAATATACGCTGCTATCGTCCAATCAGGAAGAGCACTATTAACTGCACTCCATTTCAAAACATTATTCGGTTGCAACTTTCCGTCTATAATAATTCGAGCAGCAAGAGCTTTATAAACATCTACTGGCTTTAACTTCCAATCAGGACCCTTAATATCTGTTGCAAAAACAATACCATCATACCCAATACGTATTTCCTCAACATCTTTTACACCAGCATCAAAACAAGACTGTAATTCACTCGGCTTCATTGCTCGCGAAGCATTGACAATATCAACGGTGTTCTCCCCAATACCACGGCAGAATTCCTTAATACCAGCTCCTGTTCCACCTGATTCGATAACAGGAACCTTAAAATGGGGATAAATTTCTCCAAATGTCTCAGCAACAATCTTTTGATAAGGTAAAACTGTAGATGAACCAGTAATCTGTATTTGATCGCGCGCATTGCCTCCATTTGCTGACAGCAGTAGCGCAAAAATCAATCCCACTCCAATTGATAATACTCTGCTCATCTATAAACTCCCTAAAAATTGAGGACACAGCCTCTTAATTTATATCATACGGTCATTCTAGTTCACATTTGCAACATAACAAATATAAAAAACAACATGGATCATTTTTTTAAAACCATGTTTTTGTCCTCTGTCAAATAAATTAATTTGAACGCTTGAACTCAATAACATCCCAAAACAAATGAGCAACATCTGTACCGCAGAAGCGTTTAATTTCACGAATTCCTGTAGGAGACGTCACATTAATTTCTGTTATATAATCTCCGATCACATCAATCCCCACAAAAAGAAGACCACGTTCCTTTAAGGCTGGAGCAATACGTTCACAAATCTCATAATCACGTTTTGTTAACTCAACATTTTCCGCGCGACCTCCAACATGCATATTAGAGCGCACATCTGTTTTTGTCGGAATTCGATTAATAGCTCCAACGGGTGTACCATCAAGCAAAATAATCCTTTTATCTCCTTTTCGTACTGCCTCTAAATAGCGCTGAACAATAAAAGGTTCATGATAAATTTCTGCAAACATTTCCAACAATGATGCTAAATTGCGATCATCTTGTTTTAAATAAAAAACACCAGCGCCCCCATTTCCATAAAGTGGTTTAACAATAATATCGCCAAATGTCTCTCTAAAAGCTGTTATTTCTTCAATATCTTTGGTAATTAATGTTTCTGGCATCAGATCAGAAAATTCAGTAACAAAAATTTTTTCTGGGCTATTGCGTACCCATGCTGGATCATTCACAACGAGTGTTTTAGGATGAATACGTTCTAACAAATGAGTCGTCGTGATATAATTGAGATCAAAAGGTGGATCTTGGCGTAAAAGAACCACATCCATATCTGTTAATTCCGTGCGAGCAGGCTTTTCTAATTGATAGTGGCTTCCCTCTTTATCACGCACAATCAATGGCTCTAGTCGTGCAATCACACAACCATCACACAGAGATAAACGATCTGGTGTATAATGGAAGAGAGAATGTCCACGTTCTTGTGCTGCTAAAGCGAGTGCAAATGTCGTATCTCCTTGAATCCGAACTGTTGAAATATGATCCATCTGAATGGCAATTTTCATAAATAAATCCTCCCTATCCTAAAAGCAGACTGGTCTATGCACCATAAACTTAGTAAACAATAAAAGAACTATGACAAGAGAAAATTTATGACACAAGAAACAGATACAAAATTAAACAACAAAGAAATCGAACGCTATGCACGCCACATCATTTTGCCTGAGATTGGTGGTGCAGGGCAACAAAAGCTAAAAAAAGCACGTGTTCTTGTTGTGGGCGCTGGTGGTCTTGGTGCTCCTGTCTTAACCTATTTGGCTGCCGCAGGTGTTGGAACCATTGGAATTGTCGATAACGACATCGTTTCACTTTCCAATTTACAACGCCAAGTTATTCATAAAACAAATGCAATAAACAAAAGAAAAACAGACAGTGCTGAAACCACTATAAAAGCAATAAATCCTCATGTTGTAGTTGAAAAACACACCCTACGCTTAGATAAAAGTAATGTGGATAAACTGCTCAATGCTTACCACATCATTGTTGATGGAAGTGATAATTTTACGACACGCTATCTTCTTGCTGATCACGCTGCCCAATGCAAAAAACCTTTAATAAGTGGTTCTGTAGAACGTTTTAATGGCTCATTAACCGTCCTTATGCCATATAAAGACAATAATCCTCACTATCGCGATTTATTTCCCACGCCTCCGGCTCACGGAACTATCCCAACATGCGCTGAAACTGGAATCATCGGTGTTTTACCTGGCGTTATTGGGACCCTACAAGCAATGGAAGTTATTAAAATGATCACAAATATTGGTGAACCCTTAGTGGGAAAAATTCTTCTCTACAATGGATTATTAGCGCAATTTAATATTATTACTTATAAACGCTCAAATTATAAGAAAAATGCCATAGTTATTAAGAAACTTGGGGAATCATGATTATGTCTCCTCCCGCATTAATTTTTAGCACTCTCGCAATATGTCGCAATATGTATTGAAATACTGATGTTTTATCGTAAGTCATCGAAACACTGTAACCAATGGAAACTATTAAATTTCTCACAAATATGGAAGACCTTTTGTGAAAAAATAATTCTCTATAATAGCTTATCAGCAATAGCTTATCAGCATAATTTCATGTCATCGTCTATAAATGAACAGAGACTCGTGCAAACTTAGCTGCCATCAGTATTCTTGTGTAAAAAATTTTCGAAGTAGATAAAAATATAATCAGCAGAACTCTATTCAACTATTTTACTATTCACACATAAAAATTGCTTCCAATTTGCTTCACATGAAAGTGCTTACTTCATACCATAACCTATAAACAAATAATCTAAATCATATTTTAGTTATCGATACTATAAAAGGTCAATGATCTGTCCCTACACCTCTAACCTCAAGAGAAAACGTCTATTCATCAAGCATCATAAAAAGCAGCTTAGGATTATTGCACGTATAAGAATAATCAATTGTCTCTGTTCGCAAGAAAAGTACATAGGGATTGATGTGTATAGAAGGATTGAGATAAACCTCGTGGAGAGCTTTAATTACATAATTATTGCATTCAGAAGCAGAAAGCTGCAGCTCATGAATTGATAATCCTTCAGCAATAATTTCACAGACAAGTATATGTAGAAAAAGTGAAGCACACAAATCTTGAAAACCAATCTACAGATGACAGCGTAAAGAGTGCATTTTTATAAAAGATCTCTTTAAAATAAGCGAGTCAATATGCAACGTTAAATGTATTCTGTTTTGCGTGAGGGGCGTTCCCCCTAACAAAACATCAATAAGAACTCTTTTGATAAAACAGTGAAACTAAAATTACAAAAAAATCAGACATCTTTCTAAAATTAACATTTATGGTATAAGTTAATTTAGCTCTTTTGCTTTATTATTATCCATTGGTAAAGGAACAGGATGATCGGATAAACTGCGTAAATAAAGCAAAAGATCGGCACGATCTTGGTCATTTTTAATTCCACGAAAAGACATAATGGTCCCAGGAAAAGCTTCACGTGGAGAATGTAGATAACGATCTAACGTTACAAAATCCCATTTTTGATCAGAATGAGCACGCAATGCCCGTGAATAAGCAAAACCTGCTGCTGATGCCAAAGGGCGGTTAACAATCTCCCAAAGAACTGGACCAACACGCCCTGCTTCATTGCGTCCAGAAGTATGGCATATGGCACATTGGCGAAAAAGTTTACGGCCATTTTCAAAATTGCCTTGTTGAAGACGGCTATTTAGTGATAGGGAAACATCAGGTGCTTTTTGTTTTTCTTGAAATGTATCATTCTTGGCAACTGTATAATAGTATTGGACTGATGTAGGATGATCGTAAATTATATTACTGAGTGTGGAAATCCCCACAATAATAACCAGAACACATAAACAAGCACAAATAAAATAAATAAATCTCGGGCGATTCATAAAAACTCAAATGTTCACGGTTTCATTACCATTTTTAGTTTAAGCTTTTTCTTTATAACACACAACATCATAAATGCATCACAGATGACATTTGGAATCTTACAATGGCTCTTGAACCAATTATTCTTATTCCTGCTCGTATAGGCTCAACCCGTCTTCCTCGAAAAGCTCTCGCTGAAATTGGCGGAAAGCCGATGATTGTTCATGTCGCAGAACAAGCCAAAAAAGCTGCAATAGGGCGTACGATCATTGCAACAGATCATAATGATATCGCTAGAGCTGTTGCAGATTATGGGCATGAATGTATCATAACACAAGGTGATCATAAGTCTGGATCTGATCGTATTTATGAAGCTTTAATGCGTATTGATCCGAAACAACGTTACAATACCATTTTAAATATACAAGGTGACTTACCAACAATAATGCCTCGTGAAATCATTCATGCGCTACGCCCTTTAGAAAATAGCTTTACTGATATTGCAACCTTGGGTGCTCGAATCATTGAAGAAAATGAAAAAAGAGATCCCAATGTCGTCAAAATCATTGGTACACCTCTTTCTCAAAATCGCCTTCGTGCTCTTTATTTTACGCGTACCACAGCACCTTATGGAGATGGTCCTCTTTATCATCATATTGGAATATACGCTTATCGGCGCGAAGCACTTGAGAAATTTGTATCATTCAAACCCTCTACACTTGAGCAACGTGAAAAACTTGAACAATTACGTGCATTAGAAAACAATATGCGTATCGATGTGGAAATAGTCGATACAATTCCCTTAGGTGTAGACACACAACATGATCTCGATAGAGTTTGTGAGATTTTAGCATGAAAATACTTAAAAAAACCAATAAAATTTCTTTCCAAGGAGAATACGGCGCTAATTCCCATATTGCTTGCTCCAATATGTTCCCCAATATGGATGCTGTTCCCTCTGCTACTTTTGAAGACGCGCTTAATTTAGTGGAAAGTGGGAAAGCTGATCTTGCTATGATCCCTATTGAAAATACTCTTGCAGGACGCGTTGCAGATATTCATCATCTTTTACCGCAATCATCTCTTTATATTATTGATGAATATTTTTTACCTATCCATTTTCAATTAATGGTTTTGCCCGGCGTTACATATGACGAAATTAAAACCGTCCACAGCCATACGCATGCCCTTGCACAATGCCGAAAAATCATACGAAACAACGGTTGGAAACCTGTTGTTTCTACAGACACTGCTGGAGCTGCAAAATTTATTAAAAAAAATGCTAAACGCTCACAGGCTGCCTTAGCACCTTTAATCGCAGCAGAACTCTATGGACTTGATATTCTTGAAAGAGATGTTGAAGATAACCCTCATAATATTACCCGTTTTGTCATCCTTTCACGCTCCAAACGACATGTCCCCAAACCTAAAAATGGCGAAAAAATCATCACCAGTCTTCTTTTTCGAGTGCGCAATGTCCCAGCTGCTCTCTATAAAGCTATGGGAGGATTTGCAACGAATGGTATCAATATGACAAAATTAGAAAGCTATCAAATTGGTGGAAATTTCAATGCAACACAATTCTTTGTTGATATTGAAGGACATCCTGAAGACCCGATGATGAAACTTGCCTTAGAAGAATTATCTTTCTTTTCTGCAGAACTGCGTATTATCGGTACTTATCCAGCACAAAACGATCGAACATCGTATATATAAAAGCAATTAAACTGCCATCATTCTTTGCTGATATCAAAGAGCATCGTAAAAATTTCATGATGCGACGCATCTTGGAAGAGCTCGTTTTTTTCTACTCAACACCCTTCATAAAAACTGAAGAAGAAAAAACGGTTCATAAAAGAATATATAAATTATTTCCATAATACTTTTTCACAAATTATATCATGATAAAAAGCAATTCAACTTGTATAAAAACCAATGTAAAAAACACAGTAACCAAAAATAAAAACACTTGTACCATATATTTCCCTTTATATATTATAGAGAGGTTCTTGAAACAAGTCATTTCTTCTGATAGTTTATGCCAATAAAGATAACGAACTTCTAATTAACTCTCAAAACAATTCAAATTATTATACATGATAGAACATTCAAATTTATTAGAATGATATTAGTCTGAACATGGTTTAAAGCTAGAAAATACAACTCAAACCTGCTTTTAGCATTAAGTTTGAACTTTCATCTTTATAAAAACTGATTTATGATTCATCTCACTTTAGAAAAAAGGAAAGGATAATGAAAAAAATCTTCGCGCAAGGATTATTAGCCGCAAATATTCTCGCCTACTCTAGTGTTGCATTTGCTGGCTTTGGTGAGAAAAAATGGAATTTTGCGCTGGATGAAAGTGTTGTGATCACCCCATCCGATATTGTCCATCAAGGAGTTGAATACTCTTGTAGTATCTTTAAACCGAATAAAGTATCCTTCACTTTATCATACTCTACCCCTTCTGATCTAAACAAATTGAGAATTGTTGTTGATGATGAAAAAAAAATAACCCATGATAAAGAAAAAAAGGTCTTTACACTAAAAAATATAAAATCTCTTCATATAAGTTTTCCTTCGTCAGGACATTATATTTTTAAAAATATTACGAAGAAAAAAGTTGTTGGAACCAATTGTGACACAGGAGATTATGATTAATAATATTTCTGTAACATCTAAATTTGAGTAGATTTATTTTTTTCAGTTATTTTTTCAAAATACAGCATAATGAGCTATTAAAACTAATCGCCGAAGAGGTATTTTTATACTAATATGGAAAACCTTAAGCTGCTCAGAACGTTAGATATTAAAGGACTTTTGCAAAAACTAAAAGACTAAACTTAAATTGTTCTGGATTTTCTACTATCAGAGCTATTTTTTAATAAGAATATGACTTCTATCTTCGTAGCTGCTTCATTTTAAGTGCTATGAAGCACATCTTACCCAAATCACTTAGATAAACAGATTTGAAACTATAAAATGTCGCTTATATCGAATAAGAACCATTTTTACGCTTATAAAACCAGTACCCCCTTATTTCTATAGCGCTGAATGTTGCATCTTCTCTTGTATGAGCACAGTCACTTAAAAAATATATGAAACCTTTTCTCAAATGATGAAAATTCATATATTGATCCATCTTGTGATAAACATCGATGTTTTTTAATTAAAAGAACAAGCACGCAAAGAGCGATAACATCTACTCAGTATTTATATTCGTATATGTTAAAAGAAAAAATATTACGTATTTGATATTCTCATTCACTATAGAAATCAGGTGGTGGTCTTATAAGCTATTTAAGATATTGACTTATCATTATAAGACTTTGATTTTTTTATACTGAATTACAACCACGAATAAAGTAAGATCCTCCCATCTTAAATCTTCATATTAAATCAATTAAAATCGTTTCCTTGAAAGTTACAAATGGAGGTGGTGTGTGAGTAAAAACGATTAAAAAAGAATAAAAAAGCTTCTTATAAAGCCTCTCAAGTGCAAGGGATCGCAATATTGGGAATTGTTAATAGTATGAGAGCTCAAATTTATACTTTTATTAAGCATAAAGAGGATAGTGCACAATGGATTTACACCTCAAGGGAAATATGTATACTATTTACGAGCGGGGTTTGAAATATCGTTAAGAGTACTGAGCAATAGCTCTTTAAAAAGCATGTAAATGAACAACATTAAGTTGTTCTGTTTGAGATGTTCTGTTTTGTGTGAGAGGAGCAACATCATTAAAGCAATATTTGCTAATTATTTAAATAGCACTCTTCCCCCTAACTTTCGAATGTTAGCCAATTACATGATCTATCTACTTTATTTGCTTCTTTGACTGTTGTAAATTTTTGATGATTCAATTTCGTAGTTTTAGAACAGACATATCTATCCTAAAACTCTTACATATTTCAGCGAATGAGAATAATTATACATTCAGATTATCTTAAGCGAAAAATATTTTCATACCAAATAAATATGAAGAGCTACTGCTATGAAAACTGATAAATCCATAATCTCTTTGTTGTTTATATGTCAATAAATTAAACGCAAAGGAAAATTCTTCGTCGTTCTTAGGATATTTTTCGTTTCTGAGCTTGATTTTTCATTCCAAATCGACAATATGAACTTGGGAGGTTGGTGGTGGACGAACTGCTCGCCAACTGGGTCAGGTCTGGAAAGAAGCAGCCCCAACGAGTTCTGGTACGGGTCATCGTGCCAACCTCCTATTTTTCTGAAGAAATTATTTTTTATGCTGTCTTTTAGCGAGGTATTTTTAATCTTCAGAGCGGCATTTGTATGCAGCAAATAAAGGGGTTTGGTTATTTTTTAACAAATTGTCCCATAAATAATTTGATTAAGAAAAAATCCTTTTATATGAAACTACAGTATTGATCTATGCTTTTGTGTTATCAAGATGTACGCATAAAGAACTTCGAAGTTGGAAATATTCATGGA
This sequence comes from Bartonella sp. SD1336NMGDW, assembly GCF_042193565.1. Taxonomy (NCBI): domain Bacteria; kingdom Pseudomonadati; phylum Pseudomonadota; class Alphaproteobacteria; order Hyphomicrobiales; family Bartonellaceae; genus Bartonella; species Bartonella sp. SD1336NMGDW. The sequence continues at coordinate 96,609 of NZ_JBHILW010000003.1, read as the reverse complement.
AAATGTACCGGTAGAAACAGCCTATCGTGTTCTTGCTCGTAAATATCGACCCCAAAACTTCTCTGACCTTATTGGTCAGGAAGCTATGGTGCGTACTCTCACCAACGCCTTTGAAAAAGGTCGTATTGCACAAGCGTGGATGTTAACAGGGATTCGTGGCGTAGGTAAAACCACAACAGCACGTATTTTGGCACGTGCGCTTAATTATAAAACAAAAGATATTGACCAACCGACAACCGTATTAGACTCTCTTGGTGAACATTGCACACAAATTATCGAAGGACGCCATATTGATGTTATAGAAATGGATGCCGCTTCTCATACGGGCATTGATGATATTCGTGAAATTATTGAACAAATACGCTATCGTCCTGTTTCTGCACGTTATAAGGTTTATATTATCGATGAAGTACATATGCTCTCAACACAAGCCTTTAATGGTTTATTGAAAACTCTTGAAGAACCACCGTCCCATGTGAAATTTATTTTTGCCACAACAGAAATTCGCAAAGTTCCTATTACAATCCTTTCGCGTTGCCAACGTTTTGATTTGCGGCGTATTGAATCAAAAGCTTTGAGTGCACATTTGCGCCAAATTGCGAAATATGAAAAGGTAGAAGTAGAAGATCAAGCACTCTCTATGATTGCCCGTGCTGCAGAAGGATCTGCACGTGATGCATTATCCATTTTTGATCAAGCGATTGCCCATAGCAATGGCAATGTTAATGCCATTGCGGTGCGTACAATGTTAGGATTAGCGGATCAAGCACGTATTATTGATCTTTTTGAATTTATCATGAAGGGCGATGTTGTTAATGCATTACATGAATTACGCAGTCAATATGAGGCAGGTGCTGATCCTCTTACTGTATTGACAGAACTAGCCGATTTTAATCATCTGGTTACACGTTTACGTTTTACACCAGAAATAGTGGAAGATTTCTCACTGACTGAAGAACAACGTTTAAGAAGCTTAAACTTTTCAAAAAAACTTTCCGTTCCTGTTTTATCCCGAAACTGGCAAATGTTACTCAAAGGTTTGCAGGAAGTTAATCAAACTGCACGTCCGCTTCAAGCCGCTGAAATGCTTTTAATTCGTCTTGCTCACACGGCTGAGTTACCAACTCTTGATGAAGCTTTAAAAAAGCTTACGCAAGAAAAAACATCTCTCACATTGGTTAAAAACTCTTCTCATCAAGAATCTACAAATACAAATAATATAACAAAAGAAACAATGGTCGAAGCCTATGCTTCCTCGAGCGTTTCAAATACATTACCAGATCAATCAGATTTAAAAACATCCTTGAAAAACCAATTAGATCATTCCTTAAAACAGGAAAATTTAGTTAGAAATCGAAACCCTGACAAAATCAACGCCCAAGAAATAACAGAAACTCTTGAAACTTCTCAATCTATTGATCTTTCTGAAAAGAGTGCAAATTTATCGCATTCTGTCACGCAAACAACGGAAAAGATTACTCAACCTAAAACTCTAGTGATTAATTCTTTGCACGATATTGTTCAATTAGCCGAACAGCATAATGATGCTCCTTTCAAACTCCTTATTAAAGAATTTGTTCATCCTGTTTCTTTTGAAGCTGGGCATATTACCTTAAGACTTTCTGAAAATACCCCTCAATTTCTTGCTCATGATATAGAAAAAAAGATATCTCAATGGACTGAAAAACGCTGGACAATAACTTTTGTTAATGAAGGAGGTGGCCCAACCTTACAGGAGGAAAGTATAGCGATTCAAAAGACTCTTTTTTCCAATGCAGAAACAGATCCAGATATCGCGAAAATCCTCAACCATTTTCCAGAAGCAAAAATTGTCGATATTCGACTCAATAAAGAAGAAAATGATCTTGATTTACTCCCCAATACCTTTAAAAATGCTGATATTTTAAAAAATAAAAATGATATCAATGATGAATAAGGATACCTATTCCTATGCGTGAAATGATGAGCATGATGAAAAAAGCCAAAGAAATGCAAGAAAAAATGCAGAAGATTCAGGAAGAAATAGCTAATCTGCAAGCTACCGGCACTGCAGGGGGGGGGCTCGTCAATATCACTTTAAATGGCAAAAATATTATAACAGCAATTCAAATTGATCCTTCATTACTCAACCCTGAGGAAGCTGAAATTCTCGAAGATCTCATTATGGCAGCTTATAATGAAGCAAGAACAAAAATCGAAATTGCAATAGAAGAAAAAACCAAAAGTATAACGGCAGGGTTACCGCTCCCTTCAGCTTTCAAGCTTCCATTTTAATGAAACGGATCTTTTTCTTGGGACAAAAATATGTCTAAATACATTGCAGGACCTGAGATTGAACGTCTCATTCAGATTTTATCACGTATACCAGGTCTTGGTCCACGTTCAGCGCGTCGTGCTGCGCTTCATCTTATCAAAAAAAAAGAGACATTGCTGGAGCCTTTAGGAGCAGCTATACAAGCAGCTATAGAAAAAGTTGGCATTTGTTCTGTTTGTGGAAATGTCGATACCATTGATCCTTGTTCAATTTGTACAGATCCTCGCCGCGATGATACAACAATTATCGTTGTTGAAGATATTGCTGATCTGTGGGCTCTTGAGCGCGCAAAAACTTTAGCCGCACGTTACCATGTATTGGGTGGACGACTCTCCCCCTTAGATGGAATAGGTCCTGACGAACTCAACATTGCCACCTTAATACAACGTGTTGTACAAAACCCTATTAGGGAGATTATTCTTGCTGTCAATGCGACTGTCGAAGGTCAAACAACTGCTCACTATATCACCGATCAGCTTTCCAATTTTTCAGTTAAAATTACGCGACTTGCTCATGGTGTTCCTGTAGGAGGCGAACTTGATTATCTTGATGATGGAACTTTAGCAGCAGCTGTACAAGCACGAACAAATCTTTAAAACTCGCTTCTAATGCCCATTGTCTCTTCTTACTTGTTATTTTTTTCTTTTTATGAGGGAATATTAAAATGTCAAAGAAAAAACTTTCCCTTGTGAATAATTTTGGTCCAGGTATTCTATTATGCCTGCTCATATCTGCCTTAGCTTATGGTTTAGAAGTGATAGAAAAACTGTTTTCCGCAGAAGCATGGCTTGAAAGCCTTGTTTTGGCAATTCTCTTAGGATCCATTACTCGTAGCTGTTTTAATCTGCCAAAATATTTCCAAAAAGGTATAACCTTTTGTGCAAAAACGCTTCTTGAAATTGCTATTGTTCTTTTAGGGGCAAGCATTAGCATCCATGCTGTTCTTTCAGCCGGTTGGAATTTGCTTGCAAGCATCGTATTCGTTATATTTATAACCATCCTCATTAGTTTTGTTATAGGCAGACTTTTTGGACTTTCTGCCAATTTAGCAATGCTAGTCGCTTGTGGTAATGCCATTTGTGGCAATTCAGCTATCGTTGCAACTGCCCCTGTCATCCATGCTAAACATGAAGATGTAGCGGCAGCAATTGCTTTTACCGCTCTTTTAGGGGTTCTTATTATTTTATTTCTCCCTTTTTTACACCCACTTTTGAATTTATCATTTAACCAATATGGTGTGCTTGCAGGAATGGTTGTTTATGCTGTACCACAAGTCTTAGCAGCAACAGCGCCAATATCTTTCGTAAGCGTTCAAATTGCAACAATTGTCAAATTGGTGCGGGTTTTAATGTTGGGCCCTGTTATTTTTATCCTATCCATCATCTATCGTCGATCAGCACAAACACATTTTCGTCTACACACTCTCGTCCCATGGTTTATCATTGGCTTTATTATCATGATGCTTGTTCGCTCAAGTGGTCTTATCCCTGAAAAGGCTATCAATCCAATCAAACTTATTGCTCAACTGTTCACGGTCATTTCAATGGCAGCTTTAGGATTAGGTGTTGATATCCGCTCATTAAAAAAAGCAGGATGGCGCGTTATTTTAGCTTCAACTTCCTCCATACTCCTTCTTGGCGCTTGTAGCCTTATCATGATAGGATTAATTGATCTGAACCATATAACATTTTGAAATATGCATTTATTATTTTTTTCAACAGAGCATGCAATCAATTCAAAGGCTCACTAAGTATTAAAAGCAGTTTTTTATAAAACCAGCAAAAGTTCTAAAAAACTGCTCATTATTCTATACAAAAAATTGAAAGAGCTGTTATGTTAAGTGAAGACTATCAGAATTACTTTTTCAATTAGCTTTTCAGTCCATAATGATTTGCAATGACGTAGTATCAAATACGTAACTCATGTAAAACAATGCCATTTCTTTCATCTTCTCATTACGCTGAAGTTTTTATACAAAGACTGATAAAATATGCTCTTGTTTGGAAAAAATATGGGGTCATGGCTTTCCCCCTTTTAAATTACTTTTACTTACTATGTAATATAAGTGGCATCGTCGTACTATTTGATAGCTTAAAATGTTGTGACAATCCTTACATTTAAACGATTCGTAAAAGGAGTTTTTATTCACACCCTAATTTCGCTTGTAATTTACAAGCTAATAACTTTAATTGTTTTGCCATAAGTATATTTGAGATAAGAGAATCTTACAATATTCAAGGTACTCATTCAAAAAGTGATAACAAATAGGGATTAAATCAACATCTCGTTCTATCCCATAAAAAGATATTGTTGCTTATTGGCACTAGTAACTCTCTTATAAATGAAATATACGATAATAAAAAGATTAAAAATACAGCAGGACTTTTGTTTATCATTTTATTCGACTAAAATATTTTTATGCTTATCCTTGCTATAGATACTGCTTCAATTTATTGTGCTGTTGCGCTCATTCATCATAAATCTGTTATTGCGCGTATCAATGAGCGCATGAACAAAGGACATGCTGAAAAACTTATTGGGCAGATTACACAAATAATGACACAAGCCAATATGACGCTTGATCAAGTTGAGCGTATTGCTGTCAATATTGGACCTGGATCATTTACTGGTGTACGTGTCGGTGTTGCAACAGCGCGCGCTTTGGCATTAGCACTTGAAATACCTGCTGTTGGAGTGAGTGCTCTTGAAGCGTTAGCAGCACAAGTAATAAACAGTAAAAGTACAGCATCAGCAATTACTGTTGTCATTGAAGCAGGGAGAGAGATGTTCTACCATCAAAATTTTCATAATGATCTCACACCTTTAGGAGCGCCGGGATTAAAAACAATTGAAAATATCCTCGAAGATTTGCCAAAAAAAACCCGACTGACTGGCCCAGCTGCTGATGCCGTTGTGGAGCATATTAAAAGCCATAAAATAAACGAAAAAATTGTCCTAGAAAAAATCCCCTGCGAAGCGGCTGATATTGTAAACTATGCTTATCTTGCTGCAAACAAACAATCAAAAAATTCGCCTCGCCCACTCTATCTACGCAGCGCTGATGCAAAACAACAAACCAATTTTGCTTTACCACAAAAAAAATAATGCCCAAATTTTCATTGACAAAAAAGATTTTTGGAATTGCTCCGCTACAAGTTAATGATAGTGCTCCTCTTCATCAAATTCATCAACATTGTTTTACCCCGTCTTGGGGAAAAGAAGCTTTTGATAATTTCTTAACAGATCACTCTATCTTCGGATACAAAGTTTTTCTCATCGATCGCTCTGATCAAATTTTAGGCTTTTGCCTATGCCGTCTCATCCTTGATGAAGCAGAAATTATCACGATTGCTGTTCACCCTCATTATCGTCAACAAGGAATTGGTACCTTTCTGATCGAAAGAACAGTTCACCATCTTCACGACAAAGGCGCTATAAAATTATTCTTGGAAGTAGAAGCCACAAACCTTTCTGCTTTGAACCTTTATCAACGCTTTGAATTTCAAAAAATTTCTGAACGTCTTGCCTACTACCCGTCAAAAAATGGTCGTGGTGATGCAATTATCATGCAAAAAACTTTTAAGTAAATAGATTGAGATTTGTGTAAAAAACATTTACACATGCACCATGAATAAAGTAAATCCTAAAAATACACCTCCTGTTGCTCCGAAAAAGGTTTTTATCAAAACCTATGGATGTCAAATGAATGTTTATGATAGCCAACGGATGACTGATAGCCTCAGTTCGCAAGGCTATGTAACAACACAATTTCCCAATGATGCCGATCTTATTCTTGTTAATACCTGTCATATTCGTGAAAAAGCAGCAGAAAAACTTTATTCTGATCTCGGTCGTTTGCGCGTTATGCGTCAAGAGCGCACACCTGATAAACCCCTGATGGTTGGTGTAACGGGTTGCGTTGCACAAGCTGAGGGAAGTGAGATCTTGCGCCGTGCTCCAACAGTGGATCTTGTTATTGGTCCGCAAATGTATCATCGCTTGCCAGAATTGTTAGAGAAGGCCAAACAAGGAAAAAAAATTATCGAAACAGACTATGCTGTTGAAGATAAATTTGCTCATTTGCCACCCCATAATAAACATGCAGTAAGAAAACGAGGTGTTAGCGCATTTTTAACAGTACAGGAAGGTTGCGATAAATTTTGCACTTTTTGTGTTGTGCCCTATACACGCGGTGCCGAAATATCACGATCCGTTGAGCAAATTACTGAAGAAGCCCTTCAACTCATCGAAGCGGGTGTCAAAGAAATTACACTGCTTGGACAAAATGTCAATGGTTGGCATGGACAAAGTGCTGATGGCAAAACTTGGCGTCTTGGCGATCTTCTTTATCATCTTGCAAAACTCGATGGTTTAAAGCGTTTGCGTTACACAACCAGCCACCCACGTGATATGGATGATAGCCTTATTGCCGCGCATCGAGATCTTGATATGTTAATGCCTTACCTCCATCTTCCTGTTCAATCAGGTTCAGATCGCATCTTAAAAGCTATGAACCGCCAACACAAAAGCTCTCATTATCTTCATCTTATCGAAAAAATTCGAACCGCACGGCCAGACATTGCCTTTTCAGGCGATTTCATTGTAGGATTTCCAGGAGAAACAGATGAAGACTTTGAAGAAACCATTAAACTTATTCAACAAGTACAGTACAGTTCAGCTTATTCTTTTAAATATTCTCCCCGTCCTGGAACAGTGGGAGCCACAATGAAAAATTATGTTGATGAATCTGTAAAAGATGCCCGCCTTCAACAGTTACAAGTCCTTCTCCTTGAACAACAAAATGCGTTTTTGCGTTCTAAAATTGGTCAAAAAACTAACGTTCTCATCGAAAAACCTGGACGTCACTCAGGGCAAATGGTAGGACGTTCCCCTTGGCTTTTACCTGTTGTCGTAGATACAGAAGCCTCTACAGGTAGCGTAATAGAAATTCATATTAAAAATGCAAGCTCAAACAGTTTTGTTGGTGAAATGACAAATAGATAAACATACCTCTAAAACCTTGTTCACAATAAATATTTTGGAAAACTCTTTTATTTTAAAAGAAAATGATTACATCTAAAACGTGCACTTTTCTAAAAAATTGTCTTTTATAAAATTTACTTAACAAAACGTGCAATATTTATGTAGATATGGAGAATAGGCTGAAAGCTTCAACCGAAAAAATAAAGCGTATTAAAGAAAAAGTAAATATGTCCCTTGAAAAGGCTGATAACTTGAAACAAACAAGCGCTTCAGATCCGAGCCAAGTTGTTTTGATTTTCGAAAATAATAAATATGCAAAAGCAGTTTTTGGTAAATTTGACGAAAATCTCGCTTATATCGAAAAAAAACTTGAACTTAGTATTCATCCGCGTGGTAATGAAGTCTTAATCCGTGGAAGTATTTCTGTTATAAAACGTGCGCAATATGTATTGCAGCAACTTTATGAACGTGCCCAAACACATCAAGAGCTCACTTTATCAGATATAAAAGGAGCACTTGCTATGGCAAATATACCAAAGAAGCAGAAAGAAGACACAATAACATACAAATCTGCAACGAAACGTATACCAGCACGGTTGAGTACCCATAAAAAAATAATTCATGCAAGAACTCCAACACAAGATGCTTACATACGCGCTATGGAGCATACTGAGCTTGTATTTGGTGTAGGACCAGCAGGAACAGGCAAAACGTATCTTGCTGTTGCTCATGCTGCAATGCTTCTAGAACGTGGTATCATTGAGCGAATTATTCTCTCACGTCCGGCTGTTGAAGCTGGAGAACATCTTGGTTTTCTTCCCGGTGATCTCAAAGAAAAAGTCGACCCATATTTACGACCACTTTATGATGCTCTTTATGATATGATGCCCGCTGAAAAAATAGAACGCATTTTAGCTTCTGGTGTCATAGAAATTGCTCCTCTTGCCTTTATGCGCGGACGAACACTTGCCCATGCTGCTGTTATTCTTGATGAGGCACAAAATACTACGCCCATGCAAATGAAGATGTTCCTCACACGTCTTGGTGAAGGAACACGTATGATTGTTACCGGTGACGTAAGCCAAATTGATTTGCCTACAGGGCAAAAATCAGGTCTCATTGAAGCAATTCGCATTCTTTCAAATGTAGAAAATATTGCAATTGTACATTTTGATGAAGAAGATGTTATACGCCATCCACTTGTTGCTGCTATCGTTCGTGCTTATGATCGTGATTCCGAAATACAAAATAAAAAAAAATCATTCGCATGCGATGCATTAAAAAATGAATTTGATTCATCATGATTATTATTGATATAATGGTCAAAAGCGCAGGGTGGAATGATGAGAAAATGCTTTATAATATCACTGAAAAAGCATTAATGACGACTATGCATCATGTTTCATTGGAAAATGTTGTAAGCGAGATTAGCCTGCTTTTTACGGATGATAAACATATGGCACAAATCAATGCACAATGGCGCAACAAAAACAAATCTACTAATGTATTATCCTTTCCTGCTTTTCCACTTAAAGCTGGAAATCCTCCTGGTCCCATGCTCGGTGATATTATTATTGCGCGAGAGACTGTTGTTCTCGAAGCAGAAAAACAAGGAAAAACATTTCAAGACCATTTAACGCATATGATTGTTCATGGTATCTTGCATCTGCTTGGCTATGACCATGAAACTGATAATGAAGCATATCAAATGGAAAAGCTCGAAAGAGAAATTCTGCAAAAGCTTTCCATAAAAGATCCTTACGCTGAATTGTCTATAAATGATAAAATTTAACTTTTAAAATCAATATTACGAGCATACCATTCAAAGCCTCTCATTCACCTAATTATAAAAAGAAAGTTTAGAAGATTTCAAAACCATGACAAACAAAACAAATGCACAAAATAATAGTCAAACATCTTCTAATAATGAAAAAAAAACCTCTCAACAGACGAATCATACAGAAAAATATTCTCTGATGAATCATTTGTTTTCATTTTTACGGGGTCGTAATTGTGTGTCTACATCACTGCGCGATGATCTTACCGTTGCACTCACGACTGACAATAAAAAAGACACTGCCCTCTTCTCACCTGAAGAACGTACTATGTTGCATAATATTTTACGCTTACGTGAAGCACGCGTGGATGATGTTATGATACCACGTTCTGAAATCGAAGCACTGGAAATAAACACTTCACTTGGAGAAACCCTTAAATGCTTCGCAAAAATTGGTCATTCTCGCTTACCTGTTTATGCTGAAACTTTAGATGATCCGCGTGGCATGATTCATATCCGCGATATTCTTAACTATATGACTCGCTTTATTGTCAGCCCAACAAAAACCGAACAGAAATCCGATTTGCTTCAATTAAACCATACAGACTTACATACCCCAATCGGTGAATTGGATCTGATCCGAACTGTTCTCTTTGTTCCAAGTTCCATGCTTGCAAGCAAATTATTAACACGAATGCAAACTACACGAACTCAAATGGCTTTAGTTATTGATGAACATGGGGGAACAGATGGTCTCGTTTCAATGGAGGATATTGTTGAATTGGTTGTTGGTGATATCGAAGATGAACATGATAATGTCGACAATGCTATCGTACGTGAACCAAACAATAAATGGCTCGTTGATGCAAGAACTGAACTAGAAGATGTGGAGAAAGCTCTTGGTCCTGATTTTATCGTAGGGGAATATGGTGATGATGTTGATACGATTGGTGGTTTGATCGTCTCCATTCTTGATCGCATTCCTGCCAAAGGTGAAATTGTCGAAGCTGTACCTGGTTATAGATTTCGTATTTTAGAAGCTGATAAACGCCGGATTAAGCGATTGCGTATTTTTCGCATTCCAAAAAATGAGAATCTTGAGAACAATGTCATCCCTAAAGAATAGTCCAGCGTTTTTAAACAATTTTATCGTTTTTTTGTCCTCTGTTACCGGTTGGAAGCGCCAAGCATGGATATTTCTCTGTGGTGCTCTTACTTCTTTTGCACTTCCACCCTTTTATTTGACACCTCTTTGCTTTTTAACTTTCCCTCTCTTTATTGTTTTGCTGGACTCAATACGGGACGCAAAAAACAATAAAAAACATTTTTTTACTTACGCTTTAAGCTGTGGAACCTTTGGTTTTAGTTATTTTATTTGCGGACTTTGGTGGCTATGCAATGCTTTGTTAACAGATCCAGATTCTTTTGGTTGGGCAGTCCCATTAGCCATTTTAGTTCCTCCACTCTACCTTTCTCTTTATTGGTTTTTTTCTGGTTTCATTGTCGGTTTATTATGGACAAAAGGAATAGCACGCTTTTTTGTTTTAGCCTTTGCATTAGGATTGTCCGAGTGGTTGCGTGCGTTTTTATTCACAGGATTTCCATGGAATGCTCTTGGCTATACAGCCATGCCAACCCCAATGTTCATGCAATCTGATGCAATCGTGGGACTTTACGGAATGAATATTCTTGCTGTCTTAGCCTACAGTTTGCCAACTGTTTTATTAACAAATGAAAAAAAGAAAGTGGCACTCTCTCTTTGCTTATCACTTATATTCATTCACAGTGGTTTTGGGTTTTATCGTCTTCATACTATAGAAAACACAGCTAAAAATCAAAAAAGTTCTTATTGGGTGCGCATTGTTCAACCTTCCATCCAACAAAATATAAAATTGCGTGATAATACACGAGAAGCTATGTTGGAAGCGCATATGAATCTAAGTGCAATGCCAACAACCGATCAAAATTCAGAACCCGATTTTATCGTATGGCCCGAAGCTTCCGTTCCTTACCTTCTCTATGATAACTCATCTATCACAATGCGCATTGCCTCTCTTTTAAAACCTAAACAATGGGCTATTATCGGAGCAATACGAGCCAGCAATGATCTACCTCATTCCCAAACACAATATTTTAATACAATTGCAGTCATTAATGCTCAAGGTAATATTTTAAATACTTCCGATAAACTTCATTTGGTTCCTTTTGGTGAATATCTTCCTTATCAGAATTTATTGAAAAAAATTGGATTGCGTACCCTTGCCGATAATATTGGTGGATATAGTGCTGCAAGTGTGCGCAAAATTGTTACAATGCCAAACGGATTTTCTTATCTACCCTTGATTTGTTATGAAGCAATATTTCCTCATGAAATGACTTTTAAAGGCTCCCCGCCTCAAGCAATTATTAATATTACAAATGATGCATGGTTTGGTGTAACACCAGGACCCTATCAACATCTTCAACAAGCACAACTTCGTGCCGTTGAACTCGGAATCCCCCTCATACGAGCAGCCAATAACGGAATATCAGCTGTTATTGATTCTTATGGACGAATCGTTGTAGCTCTTCAACAAAATGCTGTGGGCATTATTGATTCACAAGTTCCATCATCCATTACCCCTATAGGAAGCAATGAATACAGAACTTTCTCTACTTTTATCTTATTCATCCTTATGCTATTGTGTCGTGTTGGTTTTGGTTCTACAAAACAGCTTAAATGATTCAAGTGCCCTTTGTACGGTATTATGTTGCGTTTACCAGTAATATTGGGAAAAAATATTACATATTATTTTAATTATATGATAAATCAGCTGCGCATAAATATGATGTTGGTTTAGAATAAAAGTGCTGGAAATAAAGAGTTGCATTATGACCGAAACTAGAAAAAAACCTGACCCTATAGATATCTATGTTGGAACTCGTATCCGCTTACGTCGTAATATTTTAGGACTCACTCAAGAGAAACTAGGTGAAAAATTAGGAATTACTTTTCAGCAAATCCAAAAATATGAAAAAGGAACAAACCGTATTGGTGCCAGTCGTCTTCAAGCGATAGCGGAAATTATGGATGTTCCTGTTTCTTACTTTTTTGATAAAGGTATTACCTCCCAACAAGTAGAGGGTTTTGCTGAAAATGATCACAATTTTATAGACTTTTGTTCTAGCAGCGAAGGGATTCAGCTCATGCGCGCTTTTACAAATATATCTGATGCTAAAGTGCGTCGAAAAATTATTGATTTGGCAAAAGCACTTTCTGAGGAAGATTTGACAAATAAGCTATAAATTTAAATTATATCTTTTCTCTTTTATTCATATAAATTTTCATTGACGATTTGCTGTAGAATTAGCAAATCGTGACAACTTTAGTAAGCAATTAATTAAATCGTTGATTTTCTTTTTTGAAGGAGTTCCTATGCCGCATCAAGATTATCTTTTTACGAGCGAATCGGTATCGGAAGGACATCCTGATAAAATTTGTGATCGTATTTCCGATGAAATCGTTGATATGATCTATAAAGAAGCTGAAAAGACTGGTACTGATCCATGGTTAATACGCGTTGCCTGTGAAACTCTCGTCAGTGTCAACCGTGTTGTTATCGCTGGTGAAGTGCGTGTCCCCGATACGCTATTAAAAAAAGATAAAAATAAAGAATTTATCTATGATGAAACTGGCTTTCCACTCATTAATCCTACGCGTTTTCGTACAGCAGCGCGCCGTGCTATTCGGACCATTGGCTATGAACAAGCAGGATTCCATTGGAAAACTGTTAAAATTGATGTTCTTTTGCGCCCTCAATCAGCTGACATAGCAAGAGGGGTTGATAATGCTACGGATCGGCATGGTGAAGAAGGAGCAGGTGATCAAGGCATCATGTTTGGATATGCTTGCCGTGAAACACCTGATTTCATGCCTGCGCCAATTTATTATGCGCATAAAATTCTCAAACTTCTTGCCGCAGCCCGTCATAAAGGAGAGGGAGAAGCTGGAAAATTAGGACCAGATGCTAAAAGCCAAATAACCATACGCTATAAAAATGGAAAACCGATAGAGGTCACATCCATTGTTCTTTCAACTCAGCACCTCGATGAAAGCTGGGATTCCAACAAGGTACGTACAGTGGTTGAACCTTACATTCGTCAAGCTTTACATGACATTCCCATTGCAGCTCAATGCAGTTGGTATATTAACCCAACAGGAAAATTTGTCATTGGTGGTCCTCAAAGCGATGCCGGATTAACAGGACGCAAAATTATTGTGGATACTTATGGAGGCGCAGCACCCCATGGAGGCGGTGCTTTTTCAGGAAAAGATACAACAAAAGTTGATCGTTCTGCAGCCTATGCGGCACGCTATCTGGCTAAAAATATTGTTGCGGCTCATTTAGCAGAGCGATGCACCATTCAACTCTCTTATGCAATTGGTATTGCACAACCTTTATCTATTTATCTTAATCTTCATGGAACAGGAAAAGTCGATGAAAAAGTTATTGAAGCAGCCATTCGCAAAATAATGGACCTTTCACCTACCGGCATTCGAAAACATCTTGACCTCAATAAACCTATTTATGCGAAAACAGCTGCCTATGGTCATTTTGGGCGAAAACCAAAACACGATGGTTCGTTTTCATGGGAAAAAACTGATCTCGTGAAAACGCTTCAAACAATGATCCAAATTCCATGATTAAATATAATACACGCAAGAGTGAAGCATTTTTTGGACGCCGACAAGGAAAACGATTACGAAACTGTCAGCTTATCCGTATAAAAACGCTTCTCCCAACTCTTAACATTGATTTAAATGTCCCTCCTCCCTCAAACCTTACATCCTTATTTTCAAGCAAAGTAAGAGAAATTCGACTTGAAATCGGCTTTGGTGGAGGTGAACATTTACTTCATGAAATGGAATATTTTCCACAAACCGGTTTTATTGGCATCGAGCCCTTCATTAATGGCATGGCAAAAATGTTAATGTCTCTTGAACAGCATGCACAGCATCAAAATCATCTCCGACTCTATGATGATGATGCTACACGCCTCCTTGATTGGCTCCCAAATGCATCACTCGATGGAATAGACCTTTTCTACCCTGATCCATGGCCTAAAAAAAAGCATTGGAAACGACGCTTCATCAACATAAAAAATCTTAATCGTTTTGCGCGCGTTCTTAAAACAGGCAAAAAATTCCGCTTTGCTAGCGATATAGACAGTTATGTAAACTGGACTTTGTACCATTGTGCACAACATGATCACTTTGAATGGAAAGCAGAAAGCCCTCAAGACTGGAAACTCCCTTATCCACTATGGAAAGGAACCCGCTATGAAGCAAAAGCTTTACGCGAAGGACGAACACCTGCCTATCTTACCTTTATCAAGAAATAAATGATCAAGCGCTTTTCTCATAAACAACTTGAAAAATTTTGAATTTAAGAGTATCAATAGTTAAATTCTTGGTCTTATGATGAAGGGTGGGCCGTTGGACCCGCTCTTTTTTAATATCATAAAACTGATGAAACCAACTTGGATAAAATGTATGAACGAAGCTGAAAAAATAAGCAATCTTGACGAACCACGCCTGTTTGAAGAAGATGGTATCGAAGCACAGGTTGCTGCTCTTGTCATACCACTACTTAAACCTTTAGGTTTTCGTTTGGTTCGTGTGAAACTTCTTGGTCAAAATGGTTTAACACTTCAAATTATGGTTGAACGTGCCGATGGTTCTATGACCGTAGAAGATTGTGAAACTGTTAGTCGAACTGTTTCCCCCCTCCTTGATGTACAAAATGTTATTGAACGCAAATATCATTTAGAAATCTCATCACCTGGAATTGATCGTCCATTGGTAAGAAAATCTGACTTTTTTCATTGGCAAGGGCATCTTGCAAAAATTGAAACCAAAATAACAATTGATGGGCGCCGAAAATTTCGCGGGACACTTACAAATATCACGCAAGATGGATTTATTTTAAACACTGATAAAGCTGCTTATGGAGAAGCCATGTATACCCCTATTTCCTTTTGTGATATCATAAATGCGCATTTAGTGCTTACCGATGAGCTTATTCGCGATGCATTGAAAAAAAATAAAGAGTTAGGTCAACAATTCATTGCTGAAGAGAAAGCTAACGACTCTATACAGACGCTCAATTTCAAAAAATAATATCACTGGGAAATACCCATCGTGTGGCACAAAGAAGGAGAAAATTGATGGCTACAAGCGCTAACAGGCTTGAGATTCTGCAAATTGCAGATGCTGTTGCACGTGAAAAGTCAATCGACCGTGAAATTGTCATTTCTGCGATGGCTGATGCTATTCAAAAAGCAGCACGTTCTCGTTATGGTCAAGAAACAAATATCCGTGCTGAAATCAATTCTAAAACAGGTGAAATTAAATTACAGCGCCTGCTTAAAATCGTTGATGTCGTTGAAGACTATACAACGGAAATTACTTTGTCTGATGCTCTTAAACATCAAGCAGAAGCAAAAATTGGTGATTTTTTTGCTGATCTTTTACCTCCTATGGATTTTGGACGTATCGCAGCACAATCTGCTAAACAGGTTATTGTACAAAAAGTACGCGACGCAGAGCGTGATCAGCAATATGAAGAATTCAAAAATAAAGTTGGTGAAATTATTTCTGGTACAGTTAAGCGTGTGGAATATGGTAATGTTATCGTTGATCTCGGACGTGGTGAAGCTATTGTGCGCCGTGATGAATTAATTCCTCGTGAATCATTCCGCTATGGAGATCGTATTCGTGCTTTTGTCAATGATGTACACCGTGAAACGCGTGGTCCGCAAATTTTCCTTTCACGCACACATCCCCAATTTATGGTAAAACTTTTCACTATGGAAGTGCCAGAAATTTATGATGGTATTATAGAAATCAAATCTGTTGCTCGTGATCCAGGTTCACGGGCTAAAATCGCAGTTGTTTCACGCGATGGTTCCATTGATCCTGTTGGAGCATGCGTTGGAATGCGAGGAAGTCGTGTACAAGCTGTTGTTGCTGAATTACAAGGCGAAAAAATTGATATTATTCCTTGGTCGCCTGATGCGGCAACATTTGTCGTTAATGCACTGCAACCTGCTGAAGTTTCTAAAATCATCCTTGATGAAGATGCTGAACGGATTGAAGTTATTGTGCCAGATGATCAACTTAGCCTTGCTATTGGACGACGTGGACAAAATGTTCGCTTGGCTTCGCAACTAACAGGATGGAACATTGATATTTTAACGGAAAAGGAAGAATCTGAAAATCGTCAAAAAGAATTTACTGAACGGAGTAAATTGTTTATGGAAGCCTTAGAGGTTGACGAAATGATCGGACAAGTTATGGCATCAGAGGGTTTTTCTTCTATTGAAGAAATCGCCTATATTGATCTTGAAGAGATCGCTTCTATTGATGGTTTTGACCATGATACCGCCGCTGAAATCCAAAGTCGTGCCCGAGAATATCTTGATCATCAAGAAAAAGAACTCGATGAAAAACGCAAAAAGCTCGGAGTTTCTGACGAATTGCGAACACTTCCTGGAATGACAAGTGCTATGTTGGTTGCTGTAGGTGAGGATGGTGTAAAAACAATAGAAGACTTTGCTGGCTATGCCGTTGATGATTTAGCTGGTTGGAGAGAACGCAAAGAAGGTCAAACACAGAATTTTTCTGGTATTTTAACCCCTTTTGACATTACACGCGCGGATGCAGAAGCTATGGTTTTAGCCGCACGTGTACAAGCAGGCTGGATAGACCAAGCTGATCTTGTTACAGAAAATCCTGTAGAAGATGAAAATTCTGCAGAAAATGAAAAAACAGATGATTTGGATGTGGATACACTTTAAATGAATGAACGGACTTGCATTGTGACCAGAAAAAATGCTTCAGCACAAACGCTGATCCGTTTTGTTATTGGTCCCAATAACCAAATTGTTCCTGATCTTAAAGCGAATTTACCAGGGCGTGGCGTTTGGATTTCTGCCCATCACGCTATTATTGAGAAAGCAATCAAACAGAAAGCTTTTCATAGAAATTTTAAAACAGATGTTGAGGTTGCGCCAAATCTTGTGCATGTTGTTGATACGCTTTTACTAAAAGCCGCTCTTTCAAGCCTTTCCATGGCACGAAAAGCGGGAGCAATTGTTATGGGAGCAACAAAGGTTGATGCTGCTATCCGATCTGGTAAAGTTATTCTTGTACTTCATGCTAAAGAAACAACAGATGATGGGAAACGAAAAATTGCACAGGCCATCCATTCAATACAACAACAAACAAATCGGACTATAAAAACCATATCTTTATTTACAAGTGATGAAATGCAAGTGGCTTTTGGCTCTAATCCTGTAATGCACGCGGCCTTATTGGACACAAAAGCTGCTGAGGGATTTCTCAAAACGACATATAAATTGATCAGCTATCGTGACGACAAGCATAGTAAGCCTAGTGAGATGACGGCACAAGCCGTGAAGGAAATACAATGAGTGAAAATAACAACGACAAAACAACAGTCAAGAAGACACTAACTCTCAAGCGGTCTGTCTTGGAAACGAGCACGGTCAAACAAAATTTTAGCCATGGCCGTACGAAGGCTGTCGTTGTCGAAACCAAACGGCGTAAAATTACGCGACCTGATGAAAAAGCTGAAACCCCACAGCCCATTACAAAGCCGCATGTGGCCCCTCAGCGCTCTAAACCGCGTTTTGAGGGAAAAAAGCCTCAAGAATCTGTGACCAAAAGCAATCTTTCATCGACTGAAATGGAAGCGAGACTTCGCGCATTAGAAGAAGCACATATCCAAGAAAGAATAACACGAGAACAAGCCGAAGAAGAAGCAAGACGCGCTAAAGAGCGTGAAGAAATTTTACAGCAAGAAATTAAAGAAAAAGAAATACATCTCCAACAAGAAGAAGAAATATCGCCAGTACAGGCTCCACCTGTTCCCCCTCTCATTGAACAGACAGATATTTCTATTGCGCCTAAAAACACAACTGTGGTTGAAAAACGCAAAATAGATGAAAATAAAGAGGAAGAACGGCATAGTCGACGTGCTAATCCTGCTAAATCAGAAATACGTGTACCAAAAGTTGTCAAAGGAGCTGATGAGCGGCGACGCGGAAAGCTAACTCTGAATAGTGCACTGGATGAAGAAGGAAGCGCACGTGGACGCTCAATGGCTGCAATGCGGCGTAGACAGGAAAAGTTTAAGCGTGCACAAAATCAAGAACCAAGAGAAAAAATTTCTCGCGAAGTTGTTCTTCCTGAAACGATTACCATTCAAGAGCTCGCACAACGTATGACTGAGCGTTCTGTTGATGTGATTAAATTCTTGATGAAACAAGGACAAATGATGAAACCTGGCGATGTTATTGATGCAGATGTTGCCGAACTCATCGCTGTTGAATTTGGCCATACTGTTAAACGTGTTTTAGAATCTGACGTAGAGGAAGGTATCTTTAATATAACAGATAATCCTCAAAACATGCAGCAGCGCCCTCCTGTTGTAACCATTATGGGCCATGTTGACCACGGAAAAACTTCTCTTTTGGATGCTATTCGTAAAGCAAATGTTGTTTCTGGCGAAGCAGGAGGTATTACGCAGCATATTGGTGCCTATCAAGTAGAACAAAACGGTCAAAAAATTACCTTTATTGATACACCAGGACATGCTGCATTTACGGCTATGCGTGCACGTGGAGCTCGTGTTACCGATATTGCTGTTCTCGTTGTAGCCGCTGATGATAGTGTTATGCCCCAAACGATTGAATCAATCAATCATGCGAAAGCCGCTGGTGTACCTATCATTGTTGCTATCAACAAAATTGATAAACCAGCTGCGAATGCACAAAAAGTGCGTACAGAACTTTTACAACATGAAGTATTTGTTGAAACTATGGGCGGAGAAACTTTGGACGTTGAAGTTTCTGCTAAAACTGGTCAAAATCTTGATAAACTTCTCGAAGCTATCCTTCTTCAAGCTGAAATGCTTGATCTGAAAGCAGATTCTCAACGAACTGCAGAGGGCGTTATCATTGAAGCCAAATTGGATCGCGGACGTGGATCTGTTGCAACAGTTCTTGTTCAAAAAGGTACATTACACCCTTCTGATATTATAGTTGCCGGAAATGAATGGGGTCGTGTGCGTGCTTTGATTGATGACCATGGTCGCCATATTAAAGAAGCGCTCCCCTCTACACCGATTGAAATTTTGGGCATGCAGGGAACACCTCAAGCTGGTGACCGTTTTGCTGTTGTTACGCATGAAGCAAAGGCACGTGAAATTTCTGAATACCGTCAACGATTAGCACGTGATAAAGCTGTTGCGCGGCAAACTGGTTCGCGTGGTTCTCTTGAACAGATGATGACAAAATTGCAAACGATAGGTGTTAAGGAATTTTCTCTTATTATAAAAGGGGATGTGCAGGGATCAATTGAAGCAATCGCTTCAGCATTGGAAAAACTCGGAAATGATGAGGTTCGTGCGCGTATTGTACATTCTGGTGCGGGAGGAATTACCGAAAGTGATATTTCTCTTGCGGAAGCTTCTAATTCTGCTGTAATTGGTTTTAATGTTCGAGCCAATAAGCAAGCACGTGATTTTGCTAAAACACAAGGAATTGAAATTCGTTATTACAACATCATTTATGATCTTGTTGACGATATTAAGGCTGCCATGTCTGGATTACTCTCACCAGAACAGCGTGAAACTTTCCTTGGTAATGCTGAAATTCTAGAAGTCTTTAACATTACAAAAACTGGAAAAGTTGCAGGATGTCGTGTTACAGAAGGTAAAATAGAACGAGGAGCCGGTGTTCGCCTTATCCGCGATAATATCGTTATTCACGAAGGAAAGCTGAAAACACTCAAACGCTTTAAGGATGAAGTCAATGAAGTGCAAAGTGGTCAAGAATGTGGAATAGCCTTTGAAAATTATGAAGACATGCGCGCAGGAGACATCATTGAGATCTTCCGTATCGAACATATTAATCGCACATTATAAAATAATCCAATAACTTTACTCTGTTGTAAAATGAAGAAAGTTATTAGGTTTTATACACAATATCTCTTTTTCCTTATCTAAATGGTTAAAAAAAGAGATCTTGTAGCAAGGATAAAACTTTGATGAAAAATGCAAAGCCCTCACAACGGCAACTTAGAGTAGCAGAGCAAGTACGTCATGCAATAGCGCATATATTACAGCGTGATATTTTGCTTGATGATATCTTGAAAGATATTGTTATTTCTGTCTCTGAAGTACGCATGTCACCAGATTTAAAAATTGCTACTTGCTTTGTATCACCTCTCAGCACTCTTAAAAATGCTTCTCATACCGATGTTGTTGATACCCTCAATAAACATAGTCGTTTTCTCCGTGGAGAAATCAGTCACGCGTTGCGACAAATGAAATATATGCCTGAACTGCGTTTCCGACTTGATAATAGTTTTGATAATTTTTCAAAAATTGATGCCCTCCTTCGCTCGCCTGAAGTTGCTCGCGATCTTCACCATAGTGATAAAGATGAGGATTAAAGATATGGCACGGCAACACAAAAAAAAAGGGCGTCCTGTTTCTGGCTGGGTCATATTTGATAAACCAAAAGGAATGAAATCAACAGAAGCTGTCTCACAAATCAAATGGCTCTTTCATGCACAAAAGGCAGGACATGCAGGAACACTTGATCCTCTTGCTTCTGGTCTCCTTCCCATTGCATTGGGCGAAGCAACCAAAACCGTCCCTTACGTGATGCAAGGCAAAAAAACTTACCGTTTTCATATCGCTTGGGGAGAAGAGCGTTCAACAGATGATCTAGAGGGCGAAATAACGAAAACTTCTCTCAAACGTCCAACACAAGAAGAAATACTTGCTCTTCTTCCTCAATATACAGGTGTTATTTTGCAAACGCCTCCGCAATTTTCAGCAATAAAAATTGCCGGAAATCGTGCCTATGATTTAGCGCGTGAAGGGGAAGTTGTTGAAATTCCGCCCCGTGAAGTGGAAATAGAAACTTTCAAATTATTAGAAATGCCTACCAAAGAGCACTCTGTCTTTGAAATAACCTGCGGAAAAGGAACTTATGTGCGCTCTTTAGCGCGCGATATGGGACGTGATCTAGGTTGCTATGGGCATATTGCTGATTTAAGGCGTATTTCTGTCGCACCTTTTGATGAAGAAGATCTCATTACATGGGACGAACTAAAAGCGGCCGTTCGGCCAAATAAAAACACTACAGATGAAAATAATCGTTCTTTTGAAAAAAACTTCACAAAACTCGATGAGCTCTTAATTGAAACAAGCGCTGCATTGGATTGCCTCCCTCACTATATCCTTAATGAAACTCAAGCACAGAGAATTATAAAGGGTCATTCTATCCTCTTAAGTCATCACAAAGTACCTCTTGACGAAGATGAGATTTTTGTCCTCTATAAGGAACAACTTCTTGCCATTGGCACCCTCGACAAAAGTTTATTTAAACCGAAGCGGATTTTCACAATTTAATCGATTCTTTTCCACAACCACCTTTTGCGGAAAGATATTTTTCTTTATCAATTAAGAAAAATATGGTGCTTTTCATTGTCTATATTTACCGTATTCATATCAAAATTTAAGTCAGTGCTATAAGCTAACACCACCACACACTTTTTCCTCTTAATGTCGGAACAATCCTTGCGTTTGAAAGGATTCATAAGAGGCTTTTTATTTCTTATTCAATCGTTTTTTACTCACACTTTAACCCTCATTTGTAATGTGCAAGCGAAGATTTAGACTGATTTACTCTAAATAGATTTGAAACGAGAAAAGCTTGAGATTTTTAAGACTATCACTCAACATGAAAAACGACAAATAATCGTTATAAATCAATTTATTAACCACTTAAACAGCAATTTTTTGTTATGATTATGCTAACAAATCGATCGAAATAATATTAACGTATTTAATATTTTACAAAAACTGTTTTAACCCTAAGGGAGATGATCAGAGGAGGCTTTTAAAAGCATCTCATTGGCTTGGGGTATTGTTTGGCGTTCAATCATACGGTGCACTCTTATGCCGTTAGGAGCACAATTTAAATGACGCAAACGCTTATTGACTTCTGCATCCGCTTTTGTACGACGATGATTATGGCGTAAATAATCTACCCATGTCGGCATATGATAAGCCTCTGTCCAATATTCAGGTCTTTCAAGATCTCGTAAAAGAACCCACTGACGCGCACCATCACGTAACCGGATATGGCGTCGACGCGTCATCACTTTGAGAAACTCTTCGAGATCATTTTCATGAATTTGATAATCAATCATTATCATGATCGGGCCACTTCTTGCTTTGAGGTCGAGTAATAGTTCCGGCTCTCTAAAATGATCAAGAGGATTTAAATCTATCTGAGGAATTTCTTGAATTCTAAATTTTACCCCCGCAAGAGCACCAAAAATCAAGAATAGAGAACAAATACTCAAAGCAATTGTTGGAGAATAACCATCAGCTAAGCCTCCCCAGATTGCACTTCCAATAGCCATCCCCCCATAAGACGCCGTTTGATAAAGTGCTAAAGAACGTGCAACAACCCAGCGTGGTGTAGAGAGTTGTACAGATGTATTAAACAATGATAATGCCAAAACCCAACATAAACCTGCAGGAAATAAAGCAATATGGCTTATAATTAGTGAACGGCTGATTCCCAATAAAAAGCAAGAAAAGGCGAAACCAATAAATGCACTTGCAATAATTGTTTCTGAACGAAAATGATGCCGTACAACTGCATTAATAATACCTGCTGTCATGGCTCCTAACCCAAAACAACCGAGCAATGTACCATAAAGAAGGGCACTTCCTCCAAGAACTTTATGCGCAACAATTGGCAAAAGTGCTAAAATAGAAATAGCTCCTATACCAAAAAGGAACGCTCGAACCATAATACTCAGGAGATTAGGTGACATCGCAACATAACGCAAACCATCTGAGACAGCTCCTAACAGCCTTTCTCGTGGCAATGAGTTTTTTTTATAATTCGACTTCC
The DNA here is from genome assembly GCF_042193565.1 of Bartonella sp. SD1336NMGDW. NCBI lineage: Bacteria > Pseudomonadati > Pseudomonadota > Alphaproteobacteria > Hyphomicrobiales > Bartonellaceae > Bartonella > Bartonella sp. SD1336NMGDW. The sequence goes on along the minus strand of NZ_JBHILW010000003.1, from coordinate 73,528 downwards.
AGAAAAATAACGCACCGATAAGAGGAATATAGCTTATAGCATTAAACAAAAAAGCAGCAGATGCCCCCAAAGTTGCAATGATGGCACCGCCAATAGCAGGACCAACACTCCGCATCAAATTAAAGCCTACACTATTCAAACTAACAGCAGCAGGAATATTTTCCCTGCTCACAATATCTCCTATCGTTGCTTGCCAAGAAGGATTATAAAAAGCTGTGCCACATCCAATCAAAAACGTAAAACATAACAAAAGCCAAGGTGTTAGAAATCCCATATAGGCTAAAACAGATAAACTCATGGATATGACCATCATCATAATCTGCGCACACAACATAATTTGACGCCGATTAAAATTATCCGCTAATGCCCCTGCCATCAAAGAAAACATAACAAGTGGTAATGTTGTGGCACTTTGAACAAGCCCAACCATGGAATGCGAAGAACTAATCAACGCCATTAACCACCCTGCTCCAACAGCCTGTATCAGCCCCCCTAAATTAGAAATAAGAGTAGATGACCATAGATTTCGAAATACCGAATTACGAAAAAGTTTTAATGTTGAAATGCTCTGCATCTTTTTCCTCCAAATCGGTATTTATCATCTTTGTTAACACACACGCTCATAATCTTTGTATCAAAAGGATGCATAATTCTTTAAAAGACTTCTCATAAAACTCTATTTAAATCAATATTTCAAAACAAAAGCTTTTATTTAAAGAAAGACTTCAAAATGCTGTAAAGGACTAGTATTTTAACCTTCTTTCCTATATAAGGACGAAAATAGGTAAGAGTCTTTGACTCTTCTTGTTTCCTCACAGACCCTTGCTGAACGACATCTCGGCTATGGGTGACTTTATGTTTCTTCGTTTTTGGAAAGGATAATACGATGTCGATTACAGCTGAACGTAAACAAGCTCTTGTCGCAGAATACGCAAATAAAGTTGGTGATACAGGATCACCAGAAGTACAGATTGCTGTACTTTCTGAACGTATTTCTAATTTAACAAACCACTTTAAATCTCACAAAAAGGATAATCATTCTCGTCGTGGTCTTTTGAAGATGGTGTCTCAACGCCGGCGCCTTCTTGATTATCTTAAAGGAGTTGACCAAAATCGTTATCAGACACTTATCAAGAAGTTAGGTTTGCGTCGCTAAAAGAAAAATGGTGGTGGTGTTTTAAAAAAAACCACCCATTTTTTCAACGTGTTGCTTTTAATTAAAAAATTTAAAAACTGACAAGTTATTATGAGATAGGACTGCTCATCATTTCGCATTTAAGGCAGTTTACTTCTCTCTTCTCGTAACAAAGATAAAAAGTATGTTGTCCACCCCAGAGCTTGGAAATATGCTACGCAAAACCAGAATGTGAGCAATCAAAGATTTAAACACTGGTCATTAAGGATAAAAAATGTTCAAAACGCACAAGATAGAAATTGAATGGGCTGGGCGTCCTCTCACCCTTGAAACAGGGAAAATAGCACGTCAAGCTGATGGTGCAGTGATTGCTACCTATGGAGAAACTATTGTCTTAGCAACCGTTGTATCAGCCAAAAGTCCAAAACCAGACCAGGATTTTTTTCCACTCACTGTTAATTATCAAGAAAAATCCTATGCTGTTGGTAGAATACCTGGGGGCTATTTAAAACGTGAAAGTCGACCAAGTGAAAATGAAACTTTGGTTTCACGTTTGATTGATCGCCCAATTCGTCCCCTTTTCGTTGAGGGATATAAAAATGATACGCAAGTGATTGTTTCCGTTATACAGCATGATCTCGAAAATAATCCCGATATCCTTGCGATGATTGCATCTTCTGCTGCATTGACCCTGTCAGGTGTTCCTTTCATGGGTCCTATAGCTGGTGCCCGCGTTGGCTATTGTAATGGACAATATGTTCTCAATCCTCATATTGATGAAATGCCTGAATCAAAACTTGATCTTGTTGTTGCTGGAACAGAAAGTGCTGTTTTGATGGTTGAATCAGAAGCACAAGAATTACCGGAAGATATCATGTTGGGTGCCGTGATGTTTGGTCACAAAGGCCTTCAACCTGTCCTTGATGCCATTATAAAGCTTGCTGAAGTTGCTGCAAAAGATCCTCGTGATTTTGTTCCTGAAGATCTTTCTGAACTTGAAAAAGCAATGCAGAAAATGGCAGAACAGGATATACGAAAGGCTTACACAATTACTGATAAGCAAGAACGTTATGCTGCAATTGATGCACTAAAGACAGAAATCCTCAATAAATTTATGCCCGAAACAGAAGAAGACTGTAAGTTTAGTGCAGATCAAATTGCAACCGTATTTAAACAGTTGCAAGCAAAAATTGTTCGCGGGAATATTCTTGATACCCAAAAGCGGATTGATGGACGCAATCTTTCTACCGTGCGCCCTATCCAATCAGAAGTAAGTATTTTACCCCGCACACATGGATCTGCACTCTTTACCCGCGGAGAAACACAAGCTATTGTCGTTGCAACACTAGGAACTGGTGAAGATGAACAATATGTTGATTCGTTAACGGGAATGTATAAGGAAACATTCCTTCTCCATTACAATTTTCCACCATTTTCAGTGGGTGAAACGGGACGCCTTGGTTCTCCTGGTCGTCGTGAAATTGGACATGGCAAATTGGCATGGCGGGCAATTCACCCCATGTTGCCAACGAAAGAATCTTTTCCTTATACCATTCGTGCTGTCTCAGAAATTACAGAATCCAATGGCTCCTCTTCAATGGCAACGGTTTGTGGGACCTCACTTGCTCTCATGGATGCCGGCGTTCCTCTAGCACGCCCTGTTGCTGGTATTGCTATGGGCTTGATTAAAGAAGGAGAACGCTTTGCTGTTCTGTCTGATATTTTAGGGGATGAAGATCATCTTGGAGATATGGATTTTAAAGTCGCAGGAACAGAAAATGGTATTACTGCCTTGCAAATGGATATCAAAATTGATGGTATTACCGAAGAGATTATGAAAATCGCGCTTGAACAAGCCCAAGGTGGACGAATCCATATCCTCAATGAGATGGCGAAAGCTTTAACCAGTGCACGTGCTGAGCTGAGTGAATTTTCTCCACGAATCGAAGTTATGAATATTTCTGTCGATAAAATCCGTGATGTTATCGGCTCTGGTGGTAAAGTTATTAGAGAAATCGTGGAACAAACTGGAGCAAAAATTAATATCGAAGATGATGGTACCATTAAAATTGCTTCTGCTGATGCTAAAACCATTGAAGCAGCAAAACGCTGGATCCATTCTATTGTTGATGAGCCTGAAGTTGGTGCTATCTACCAAGGAACAGTTGTAAAAACTGCAGAATTTGGTGCATTTATAAACTTCTTTGGTTCTCGTGATGGACTCGTTCATATCTCTCAGCTTGCATCAGAACGCGTTACCAAAACAACCGATATTGTGAAGGAAGGTGACAAAGTTTGGGTTAAATTAATGGGCTTTGATGAGCGTGGAAAAGTTCGGTTATCAATGAAGGTTGTTGATCAAAAAACCGGAAAGGGAATCACCGCTGATAAAGAGATGAATGAAGAAAAGTCTGTGGATGAAAAAAAACAACCTGAAAATAAGCGCCGCCGTAAGAAAAAAGAAGAGTAAGTTTTTCCTCTTATCTTATCATGAAATGCCATCCCAACATTGGAGTGGCATTTTTCTTTGAAAGAGTCATGTGTGTTATTATTTTTGCCTTTTGGAAATCATGAACTCCCGTATCCTGATCCAAACCAATGTTGGTTAGGTTTCGGTTTAACAGAAATCCCAACTCCAGAATGGGCACAGAATTTAAAAGTTATTACGCCTTGGCGACCAGATTTTTTAAAATTTGTCGATACTCCATTTCACTGCTCTCCTCAAATAGATAAAACCTGCAGCTATGATGGTGCATTTTTACATTTGAGCAAATATCGTGGTTTTAACCAAAATTGTTTTCTTGATTTATTAGAATGCGTTAAACCCAATGGATGGATTGTAATCAGTGGGAATAAAACTGCTGGTGCTGCTTCAATGATGAAGTGGGTTAAAACAATTGTTCCCATCACCAACAAATTGTCTAAAAATCATGGTCTTGTATTTTGGTTGCAAGTTCCTCAACAAATTAAGAGACATAACATTGCACAATTGCGCTTACCACCGCTCACTTTTGATAAATTTCAAACCACTTCTGGTATGTTCTCACACGGACGTACTGATCCGGGATCTGCTGCACTTGCTTCTTATATGCCCAAAGTTATTTCTGGAAAAACGGCTGATTTTGGTGCTGGATGGGGCTATCTTTCTCACGTTGCGCTTGAAAGAAGTGAAAAACTCACCGCTCTCGACCTTTATGAAGCAGACTACAACGCTTTGAGAGCAGCACAACAGCACCTTAAATCCATAACAGCTCCTTTTTCAATTCATTTTTATTGGCACGACCTTGTGCATGAACCTATCACAAATCTGTATGATACCATCATTTCAAACCCACCCTTTCACACGCAACAAACGACAGATATTTCATTAGGAAAAAATTTTATTATAAATTCTGCAAAGTGCCTAAAACCAGGCGGCAGTCTGCTTTTTGTTGCAAACCGCCACCTGCCTTATGAAACATTATTAAAAAATATTTTCCGCACAGTGTTGATACATGAACAAGCCCATGGTTTCAAAATTATCGAAGCACGCAGATAAACAGAACAAGCTATAACTTTCAAAGAATAAAACGTGAAAGATCGATATCAGCAGCAAGCTCACCAATAGATTTTCTCACATAAGCGGCATCAATTGTAAACGATGTTCCAGCTTTATCAGGTGCCGTGAAAGAAATTTCATCCAAAACGCGCTCCATCACTGTTTGCAAACGACGTGCCCCTATATTTTCAATCCTTGCATTTAAATCTACAGCAATATCTGCTAAAGCATCAATTGCATCATCGGTAATTTCCAAATGAACCTCTTCTGTTGCCATAAGAGCAATATATTGTTTAATCAAACTAGCTTCTGGTTCCGTTAGAATGCGCCGTAAATCTTCTCTTGTTAAAGGGTTGAGCTCCACACGGATGGGCAAACGTCCTTGAAGTTCCGGTAATAAATCAGATGGCTTAGAAACATGAAATGCACCTGAGGCAATAAAAAGAATATGATCTGTTTTGATTTGCCCATATTTTGTACTAACCGTTGTTCCTTCAACCAAAGGCAAAAGATCACGTTGAACGCCCTCACGTGAAACGGCAGCACTAGCTCCACCATCCCTAGTTGCAATTTTATCAATCTCGTCAATAAAAACAATCCCGTCATTTTCAGCAACACGAAGCGCTTCTTGAATAATTTGATCCTGATCAAGGAGTTTTTCAGATTCATCATCAATAAGCGGCTTAAAAGCATCCCTTACTGTCGTCTTACGGACTTTTGTACGACTGCCCATTTTTCCCAAAATATCTGATAAATTCATAATACCCATTTGTGCCCCAGGCATACCAGGAATATCAAAGGTTGAAGCACTATTGCTATTATTATCAGCGACTTCAATTTCAATCTCTTTCTCATCCAATTCACCTTCACGCAATTTTTTGCGAAAACTATCACGGGTAGCGGGACTGGCTGTTTTACCAACAAGGGCGTCTAAAACGCGCTCTTCAGCATTCACGTGAGCCTTTTCTTTTATTTCATCCCGTTTCTTTTCACGCACAAGAGAAATGGCAATTTCAACAAGATCGCGAATAATTTGCTCAACATCACGTCCCACATAACCAACTTCAGTAAATTTAGTCGCTTCTACTTTAACGAAGGGTGCTCCAGAAAGTTTTGCTAATCGACGTGCAATACCAGTTTTACCAACACCTGTTGGCCCTATCATTAAAATATTTTTTGGCATAACTTCTTCACGCATCGGCTCCTCAAGCTGTTGCCTACGCCACCGATTGCGCAGTGCAATAGCTACAGAGCGTTTGGCATCATTTTGGCCAATAATAAAACGATCAAGTTCAGAAACAGTCTCACGAGGGGAAAATACAACACACATTTAAATAGCTTTCTCTAAAGAAGATAATTCTGCATCCAATGTTTCAATCGTAAAATGATCATTGGTGTAAACACAAATTTTAGCGGCAATAGCCATAGCTTTACGAGCAATAGTTTCTGCATCCAAATCCAAATCCATGAGTGCACGCGCTGCTGAAAGAGCAAAATTTCCTCCAGAGCCAATTGCCATAACCCCATCCTCTGGTTCTAATACATCACCAAGCCCTGTTAGAGCCAAAGTTACTTTCTTATCAGCCACGAGCATCATTGCTTCGAGACGACGCAAATAGCGATCTGTTCGCCAATCTTTTGCAAGTTCTACACAGGCACGCATAAGCTGATCAGGATATTGTTCAAGCTTTGTTTCCAATCTTTCCAGTAATGTGAAAGCATCTGCCGTAGCACCAGCAAAACCAGCAATAACCACTCCGTTCTTTCCAAGACGACGCACTTTACGTGCATTACCTTTCATAATTGTCTGCCCAAGAGAGACCTGACCATCACCGGCCATCACGACTTTTCCACCTTTTCGTACCGTAATAATTGTTGTACCATACATTATGTCTGGCTTATGTTCTGTCATAAGGAGACTCCTTAATATTAACTTTACTTTTTAATATTGATTTCTTTTCATACAATGTAAAACTCAACTACTATTGTCCTATTTAAGAACATATACAGCAAAACACAATGATTCAGCATAACTCAATTTGTTGAAAATGGAAAAATGATATCATTGTTGTCAATGTAAATTACTGCTAAATAGCTTTATATAAACAGTTTGTGCCTTTTAGAGGAAAATTATGAAAAAAATAGCCATAGGGACCTTAGGTGGAACAATTGCAATGACTGCTGATCGTTTTGGTCACATGCAACCGACTTTAACTTCAGATAACCTCATAAAAAGTGTTCCTGATTTAAATAACGTTGCTGATATTCATGCACAAACATTAATGCAAATACCAAGTGGATCTTTATCGTTTCAAATTCTTTTTGAAATAATCGAGTGGGCAAAACAACAAATAAACGCTGGTGCAGAAGGTATTGTTTTAACACAAGGGACTGATACTCTGGAAGAAACAGCTTTTTTTCTTTCTCTTTATTGGAAGGAAGCTGAACCACTCATCATAACCGGCGCTATGCGCATGCCTCATGAAGCAGGTGCGGACGGCCCGGCCAATATTTTAGCAGCCACTCGTGTCGCAGCAGCTCCACAAAGTCGTAACAGGGGCGTTCTTGTTGTCATAAATGATACAATTCATTCACCTTATTGGCTTTATAAAAGCCATACCGTCAAAGTCGAAACATTTCAATCAGGTCTTGTAGGTATTTTAGGAACTATTTTAGAGGGAAAACTTATTTATTTCAATGATCAAAAACTTTTTCCGACAACGTTTGATCTCCCCCAAAACCACGATCATCAAATTGCACTCCTCTATTCCTCTTTATCATCTGATGCACAATTAATGAAACTATGCCTTGAAAGTGGGTATTATGCTGGAGTTGTTATTGCTGGTTTTGGTGCAGGACACTGTAGTTTTCAAGAAGCCGACCTTGTGCAACAATATGCACAAAAAATACCAATCATTATTGCTAGTCGTTGTTGTAATGGCTCAACAACTCGTATAACTTATGGCTATAAAGGCTCAGAAATCGATATGATTGCTTCTGGTGCTCTCATGTCTGGTTATTTATCAGCCGTAAAGGCGCGTCTACTTTTATGGGCGTTTTTATCGCAAGGGCACTCATTAGCACAAATCCGTGCAAACTGGAATGACTGGACTATAAGTTAATGAAAAATGATCTATTATCTTAAAGAAGAGAGCATGCAAAACAAAATTTATTTGAAAATCAAGCCGCTCATCTTGTCCACTTTTAATCGATTGCTGCGGCAAAAAATTCTCGTCCAATACAAATGATTGATACGACTATACAAAAAATTAATCAGGAAGATAATCTGGTCAAATGCGTTTCTGACCGATATTCACCCTATCGTGTTTTTACTGCACAAGAATGGTCAGAGTTTCGCGCAGACACACCTCTTACTTTGACTTTTGATGAAATTAAGCGTTTGCGCTCTATTGATGATCCTATCGATCTTAAAGAAGTCCAACGCATTTATCTTTCTTTATCGCGTCTGTTAGCATGCCATGTTGAAGCAGTACAGGAACTTTTTCACAAACGTCAGCAGTTTCTCCATCAAGAAGAGAGTAGAAAAACGCCCTTTATTATTGGAATTGCTGGTTCTGTAGCAGTAGGAAAATCAACCACGGCTCGCATTATTCAAGAACTGTTGAAACGATGGGCATCTAGCATTAAAGTTGATCTGATCACAACGGATGGTTTTCTCTATCCTAATGCAATCTTACAGCAAAAAAATCGTATGAATCGTAAAGGATTTCCTGATTCCTATGACATTAAGAAATTGCTGTGCTTTCTTTCGGCTATAAAAGCAGGTATCGGAAATGTTCGTGCCCCGCTTTACTCACATATGACCTATGATGTTCTAGAAAATCAGACAATTACCATTGATCGTCCTGATATTTTAATTGTTGAAGGTATTAATGTATTACAGGTCAGTGATCTTCCTAAAGATGGGAAAGCTATTCCTTTCGTATCAGATTTTTTTGATTTTTCAATCTATGTCGATGCCGAAACAGAAGTCATTCGTCACTGGTATTTGGAACGCTTTAAACGTTTGCGTAAAACAGCTTTTCAAAATCCTGAATCCTATTTTCATCGTTATGCCCAGCTCAGTGAAAAAGAAGCCTCAAAAATCGCTGAGGATCTTTGGCAAACAATTAATTTAAAAAATTTACAAGAAAATATATTGCCAACACGACCACGATCCAATCTCATTCTACGAAAAGGAAAAAATCATTTGGTCGAGTATGTCGCACTTAGACGACTATAAGGATCTCATAACTATGCAGCACTATCACATTCATTTTACCTCAACGCGTATTGATAACAGTTGCCCTATCATCTTGGTAAACCAAAGAACTCTTGCCAACTTATCACTTGATGCGTCAACAACAGCATGGATAAAAGTTAATGACTTTACTGGTAAAGCAGGACAAATACTCTTTGTTCCTCATGAAACGGGGCATTTAAAAAAAGTTTTATTTGGAATTGGCAATGGGAACGATCCCTTTATCACAGGACTGCTTGCTCAAAAACTTCCTGCTGGTCAATGGCATTTAGAAGGTACAACCTCTGATGAAATAAATGCCTATCTTGGATTAGCATTCGGTAGCTATCAATTTAATCGCTATCATCAAAATTCCTCTTTCAAATCATTGTCTATCCATGTCAATGAGGCCGTTGATCTTAATGAACTCCAACGAATTTATGAAGCTGTCTTTTTCGTCCGTGATCTCATCAATATTCCAGCCAATGATATGACCCCTGATGCTCTCGAAAAAGAAGTACGAAAACTAGGAAAAATCTACGGTGCTCATATCCAAAGTATTTGTGGAGATGATCTCTTAACCCATAACTTTCCGATGATTCATGCCGTAGGACGAGCAGGCAGTACTGCACCGCGACTGATTGAGTTACACTGGGGGCAAGAACATCATCCTAAAATAACGTTGGTAGGAAAAGGGGTAACTTTTGATACGGGAGGGCTCGATATTAAATCAGCCAATAACATGTTGCTTATGAAAAAAGACATGGGGGGTGGAGCAAACGTTTTGGGATTGGCTAAACTTATCATGGATGCCAAATTGCCTTTCCGTCTACGTGTTTTGATTCCAGCTGTAGAAAATGCAATTTCTGCGAATGCTTACCGACCAGGTGATATTCTAAAAAGTCGTAAAGGCTTAAGTGTTGAAGTAGGTAATACAGATGCTGAAGGACGACTTGTCCTTGCCGATACGCTCGCCTATGGTGATGAAGAAAGTCCACAATTCATGCTTTGTATGGCTACTTTAACAGGGGCAGCGCGTATAGCATTAGGACCAGATCTTCCCGCATTTTATTGTAATGATTCAATATGGGCACAACAAATTTCTGAATCTGCTCACGCTGTTTTTGATCCTCTTTGGCAAATGCCCCTTTGGAAACCTTATCAAGAGATGTTATCATCACCAATTGCTGATCTTAACAATGTAACTGGAAATAGCTTTGCTGGCTCTATAACGGCTGCTTTATTTCTTAATTCTTTTGTTGAAAAAGCTGAACATTTTGCGCATTTTGACCTTTATGGATGGGTTCCAAAAGAAAAACCAGGATACCCTATTGGTGGATCAGCACAAACTATTCGTGCCCTTTATAATATATTTAAAAATGAAGTTTGACACACAATATCCACAAAGATAGACAATTTTGCATCTTAAAGAATAATTGCAATCGTCTTAAACTGTGTTCTTAGTTTTGTTTGAGGATAAAAACCTTACCAATAGAGTTTTCATGAGTTTGTTTAAAAGTAAGAAGTAACAAAATGGAAGCAAAAAGATGATCTCTAAAGACCCAAGACTTTATGCATTCAGAAATGATCTAGCAGATCAACGTCTTGAAACAGAAATTACAGCCCAGCGCTTTGTTCAAGGTGAAAAAAGACGTGTTAATACAGTGGTCGCTGGACTTTTTAAAGAAAATAGTAAAAAAAGTGAAAGACAAACAGAATGCTTATTGGGAGAAGAACTTCTCATTTTTGAACAAGGGGAAACGATGTCGTGGGGACAATCCCTCAAAGATGGTTATGTTGGTTATATTGATACAACAGCCCTTTGTACATCAACTATAAAACAAACGCATATAGTTTCAGTACCACGTACATTTAAATATTTACACGCTGACTTACGTGGACCAATAGTGTCCCCATTATCTATGGGAAGCAAAGTCAGTGTTGTTGATGAAATTGAAGTCCGTGACACAATGTATTCTATTCTTGAAAATGGAACAGCAATCATTACAAGCCATCTCAGCCCCATTGGACGTGTATACGAAGATTATGTCACAGTTGCAGAAACCTTTATCCGTACACCTTATCTTTGGGGTGGTGTCAGCGGTTTTGGAATTGATTGTTCGGGACTCATTCAACTCTCTATGATGATGACCGATCAAATAGTTTTACGTGACACCGATATGCAGCAAGAAACTATAGGCAGTCCTCTTACAGATACTGATAAACTTCAACGAGGCGATTTAATTTTTTGGAAAGATCATGTTGCTATTATGGTTGATCATGAAAATATTATTCATGCAAATGGTTTTTCCATGGACGTTATGATCGAGCCACTGGAAGAGGCAATTACGCGTATCGCTAAAAAAAATCAATATCCCATCGCAAAACGTCGTCCAATGCAAGAAACTTAATACATGCCTCCTATAAAAATAATTAATTGGATGTTTTTGTTATATAATAAATTGATTTATAAGGATAATTATCCATCATTCATTCTGTGTCAAGAATTCCAAATATCGTAAAATTCTCTCATTTCAAATCGGTTTTTATGTTGAATCAATCAAAATCGCTTGCTTGTTCATCACAAGCGACATTGATGTATAAGTAAGAATATCCCTTCTGAATGCTCTCAAATGCCAAAAGCTATCATAATAACATTGGGACCAGCTTACTCTTTCATAAGCGTAAGGATAGTGGTGCTCAATAGATTTTACATTATTTCCATGGGGGCTTTAACGTTATACCATTCACTAGTGCGACACGAAATGGGCTTTGGAGCATTGCGAGATGCCTCTTTTAAACAAGCTCGTGAATATACAACACAATGCCGTTCTACATTACCTAAAGAATGCCCCCCTCTTAATCAAAAGCAACATTTTTTGAAATTTTTCCTATTATCGATATCTCATGAAATAAGTACCCCTTATACCTCTCAGTGCACCCAAACCCATCTCACAATGATCCGCGTGAAAAAGCATCATTATATACTTTGCCAATTCTCAATGTTGCGATAACCCTTGGCTATTGGAGAGTTCTTTCAGCACGTATTTTATTTCTTTCTTAAATAATTTTATCCACATGACCCTCCTCACTTGGAACGTGCAAAAGAATGATTTTGATTAATTTAACATAAAACAGATTTGAAATGAAAAAAATTACGACTCTGGACTTTCCCATTCAACATAAAAATTATAAATTATCAATTTAAATCAATATATTGAATTATATTTAAACAATATTTCCTTCTTATAACACATTAAAGAAGATGATTTTTCAATACCTGAACCAATGGTTTATCAGCATCAGGCATAGGGTATTTATCAAGATCATTAACAAAAACCCATTCTAAATTTTGCCCCTCTCGTCCTTGCGCAACTCCCTCATAATGATAACAAAGATACAACGGCATCAAGAGGTGAAATGTTGTATAGCTATGGCTCGCAAACGTTAAAGGGTGTAAATTATTTGCCTGAACATACACACCGAGCTCTTCTTCTAGTTCACGAATCAATGAAATTTCTGGAGTTTCACCTTGCTCAACCTTTCCACCAGGAAACTCCCATAAACCAGCCAGCGATTTTCCTTCAGGACGCTTGGTAAGCAAAACACGATTATCTTGATCTAACAGTGCACATGCAACAACAAGAAGAAGGGGACTTTTTATATACATATCACTCTCCAATGAGAATATAAAGATAACTGTCTCTTTCTAGTATATTCCCTTACCTCAAAAAGAACGCACATATCTCATTCTCTTTTAAAAAATAATAATAGGCAGTTAAATATAGAGAGTGCATCCATTAACTTCTGTAATCGCTATTGATCATAACGTACTCTTTTGTTAAATCGCAAGACCAAACCGTCGCTGTGCTCTTACCCAAACCGATATCAACACGAATTGTGATGTGTTTACCTTGCATATAAGCACCTATTGTCTCTTCACAATACTCAGGATCTCGTACGCCATTCACGGCCACACGATGCTCACCAAACCAAATCGTCAATAGATCACGATCGACTTCAACACCGGCCTTCCCAACTGCCATAACGACCCGCCCCCAATTCGCATCTTCACCGGCAATAGCCGTTTTTACGAGCGGTGAATTTGCAATTGATAAAGCAATAGTTTTAGCTGCATTGTTTGTTGTAGCGCCCATCACATTAACCTCAATTAAATGACGAGCACCTTCGCCATCACAAACAACTTGTAGTGCAAGTTCATGCAGAAGTGCACTCAATTGTTTCACAAAAACTCCATAACGCGGATCAGATTTACTTGTAAGACATGGAAAATGTTCTTTTCCTGTCGCAAACAACATAAGCGTATCTGAAGTTGAGGTATCGCTATCAACAGTAATTGAATTGAAAGAACCCTCAACTGCCTCTGATAACATGGATTGGAGTGCATCCGAAGAAATAGTCGCATCACTAACCACAAATGACAGCATTGTCGCCATATCAGGTGCAATCATACCAGCACCTTTTGCAATTCCATTAATGGTAACACTCTCTCCCCCACAGTCAAAAGTGCGCGTCGCAAGTTTTGGAAATGTGTCCGTTGTCATTATGGCTTTTGCAGCTTCCAACCAATTCCCCTCTTCTGCTGTCTCTGCCATACTTGGTAAAAGATTGACAATACCCGATGCATCCATTGGCTCACCAATAACACCCGTAGAAGCTATAAAAATTTCATCTCCTCTAACCTTTAAAGCGTTCGCTGCTGCACAGATGATTTCATCGGTTGTGCGCTTTCCTTTGCTTCCTGTAAAAGCATTTGCATTTCCAGAATTCACAACAACACCCCTCGCAACCCCATGAGGAAGCGATGCACGACAATGCTCTACAGGGGCAGATGGACATTTTGAACGGGTAAAAACACCGGCCACACTCACTGGCTTATCGAATATGATGAAAAGAAGATCTGTACGATCTTTATATTTGATCCCAGCTTCAGCTGTTGCTATCCGTACCCCAGATAAGGGAGAAAGCTCCTGGATCTTTTGAGGCGACAAAGGAGAAATTTTCAAAACCACAATATGCTTTCTGTAAAAATAAATGAAATAATTGCAGATCAATAACCCCTCATAGAAAACTGCTAGGCTTTTTGAACAAAACTAACCTAGCAAATTATCTATTAAAGAGGCTATCCACTTATTTTTCCTAGCTATTCCGTATCTTCTTCATCTGATGTCTCATCGGGAAGTAGCGTTCCATTTTGATGAAGCGATTCCATGATTTTTGTAACATTAGGATCAGGGTATTTCACATCTATCTTGCTACGCAAATCAACAATCAGTTCTTGATAGCGCTTTTTTATCAGCTGTGTCCGCAACATCTCTTTAACATCATCAAATGCAGGAGGTTGTTTCAAACGACGATCTTCTAATTTAATAATATGCCAACCAAAAGGACTTTCAACGGGTTGTTTAGTGTATTCGCCAATTTTTAAACCAAATGCAGCATCTTCAAAAGGCTTGACCATTTGACCATGGCTAAAATAACCAAGATCACCTCCAACAGCAGCAGAACCATCTGTTGAACTTTTCTTTGCAATCTCTTCAAAACTTTCGCCTTTATTTAAATGCTTAATGATAGATTCTGCTTCTTTTCTTGTTTTGACCAAAATATGACGCGCTTTAACCTCATCTTCTTTAGGTAAAGCAGCGACTTCTTGCTTATAAAGAGCTTCCAAATCAGTATCCGAGATTTTGTCAACAATCGCCTGTTTAAAATAAAGCTGTTGAAGAACATTGTCACGCATGACTGACATACGTTTATCGTAAGCTTCTGTCTTATCAAGACCTTTGCTTCTTGCTGCTTTTGCAAGTGCCTGCATATCTAAATAAGCTTTTAGAACCATCATACGGCGTTGTTCATCAGGAAAACGTGCTAAATTAGGATTTATTTCAAGCGCTAAATCATCCAATTGGCCTGCTGTAATATTTTTCCCATCGATAACCGCCATAACATGAGAAGGAGAAACGGCTTTTTCAGAAGCTTTCTCCAAAGTCTTTAAATCATTCGACGATGAATTCAAACCTTCTTGGGCTCTCACCCCTAAACTTGTACTTGCCAATAAAGCTGATGCTAAAAAAAGCGTGATAAAGTTAAATTTCATAAATATACTCCTTAAAAATGAAGGCAGGTTCAAGATTCCAATTTTCTTTACCATAACACTTTAACCTTTAAACATAGAGAAATAAATTAGTAATTTTATTTTAAAAAAGTATAAAATTGTCCTTTTATCTCAGTTGCTCCAATCCTATCTAATGCAGATGAAAAACATGATAATAGAGAAAAATGACATATTGTATCTTAAATTACTTTGTATTGTATCAGTTAAATAGCGTACCTAAAGTTGACATAGAGCGCTTAGCCTCTTATCTCTACTTTACAATTAAAGTGAAAAATTGCACACCAACAAGTATAATGGTACCATCTGCATTTCATGATGTCTCTAATAATATCAGATAACTTGAAGAAAATGTAGAGTATGGGGAAAGCGTATGAATTACCCAACAAGAGTGACAACAATTAAAAGAAAGGGCCAGAGATGGTCAGTTTAGGTGTTTTTGCCCGTAAGTTTTTTGGTTCAGCTCATGAGCGACGTCTCAAAGCACTCCGCCAAAAAGTTGCACAAATTAATGCTTTGGAAGAACAATTTGTAAAATTAAGTGATGAGCAGCTTTGCCAAAAAACAGATGCCTTTCGTAAACGTCTTAGTGAAGGTGAAAGTGTTGATTTGCTCTTACCAGAAGCTTTCGCAACTGTTCGTGAAGCCGCAAAACGTGTTTATGACATGCGTCCTTTTGACGTGCAACTTATTGGTGGAATGGTCCTTCACGACTGTGGCATAGCTGAAATGCGTACTGGTGAAGGTAAAACATTAATGGCAACTTTACCAATTTATCTCAATGCATTGGAAGGTAAAGGCGTTCATGTTGTGACAGTAAATGATTATCTCGCCAGTCGTGATGCTGAAACAATGGGGAAAATTTTTAGTTTTCTAGGGCTTACAACAGGCGTGATTCTTCATGATCTTGATAGTGATGCCCGCCGAGAGGCCTATGCATGCGACATCACCTATGCTACAAATAATGAACTAGGTTTTGATTATTTGCGTGATAATATGGCCTTCGATCGTAGTCAAATGGTCCAACGTGGACATCATTACGCGATTGTTGATGAAGTTGATTCGATTCTTATCGATGAAGCCCGTACACCCCTTATTATTTCTGGTCCTCTAGAAGATCGTACTGACTTCTATAACCTTATTGATACATTTATTCCTGCCTTAACTCCAGAAGACTATGAAATAGACGAAAAACAAAAAACAACGACTTTTACCGAAGTTGGTACTGAAAAAATTGAAAAAATGCTCGAACAAGCTGGACATCTTAAAGGTGAAAGTCTTTATGACATAGAAAATGTCGCTATCGTTCATCATGTCAATAATGCTCTAAAAGCTCATAAACTGTTTGCTCGCGATAAAGATTACATTGTTCGCAATGATGAAATCGTTATTATTGACGAATTTACAGGGCGAATGATGCCTGGGCGGCGTTATTCTGAAGGACTTCATCAAGCGTTAGAAGCTAAGGAGCATGTTGCTATTCAACCAGAAAACCAGACACTTGCTTCCATCACTTTCCAAAATTACTTCCGTATGTATAGGAAATTATCTGGAATGACTGGAACTGCAACAACAGAAGCCGAAGAATTCAGAAATATTTATGGTCTTGACGTTGTTGAAGTCCCTACAAATTTGCCAATACAACGTATTGATGAAGATGATGAAATTTATCGAACAGCAGAAGAGAAATATCGGGCAATTGTGCGTGATATCCGTCAAGCACACGAAAAAGAACAGCCTATTCTTGTTGGAACAACCTCTATTGAAAAGTCAGAACAATTGGCAGAGCGTTTGCGAAAAGAAGGCATTACCGATTTTAGAGTCTTAAATGCTCGCTATCACGAACAAGAAGCGTACATCATTGCGCAAGCAGGAGTTCCTAGAGCTCTCACCATCGCAACCAACATGGCAGGACGCGGTACGGATATACAGCTTGGTGGTAATGTTGAAATGCGCATCCGACAAGAGTTACAGGATATCCCCGAAGGTCCAGAGCGGACAGCTAAAATTGAAGAAATAAAAAAAGATGTTCAGAAGCTTAAAGACAAAGCTTTAGCTGCTGGTGGTCTTTACGTCATTGCGACGGAACGTCATGAAAGCCGTCGTATTGATAACCAGCTTCGTGGACGTTCTGGTCGCCAAGGCGATCCAGGTCGCTCAAAATTCTTTCTCTCTCTTCAAGATGATCTTATGCGTATCTTTGGCTCCAATCGTATGGATGGTATGCTGCAAAAACTTGGATTGAAAGAAAATGAAGCTATTATCCATCCATGGATTAATAAAGCCCTTGAAAAAGCACAAAAAAAGGTCGAAGCACGAAACTTTGAAATTCGTAAAAATCTGCTAAAATATGATGATGTCATGAATGATCAACGCAAGGTTATTTTTGAACAGCGTATGGAGATCATGAACGCAGATGATTTATCAGAAATGATCCTTGAAATGCGCAATGAAGTCGTAGAGGATCTCGTAGAGGCTTATATTCCATCAGGGACATATTCTGAAAAATGGGATGTAAAAACTCTCGAAGAAGAACTTCAACAACTCTTTAATCTTGAGCTTCCAGTAAGAGAATGGGCAAAAGAAGATGGAATTGCCGAGGAGCAGATTTTAGAGCGTGTATCAGATGCTGTTACAAAACTTGAAAATGAACGTACTGAACGCTATTCTCCAGAAGTTATGGCTTATTTTCACAAGGCAGTATTGCTCGAAACTATTGACACGTTATGGCGTGAACATCTGGTGAGTTTAGACCATTTGCGTTCTGTTGTTGGTTTTCGTGGTTATGCGCAGCGGGATCCGCTCAATGAATATAAGACAGAATCTTTTGAACTCTTTCAAAGTATGTTGAGAAATTTGCGCAGAATTGTCACTTCTAAGCTTATGCGCTTTGAAATCATTCAACAACCTACAGAACCGACCATGCCTGAGCAAACTGATGCTGCTTCTTCTGTTTTTAATGATCAAAGTCAAGAAAATGCTCCCACCTTATGGGCACGATCACAAGAAAATAGATTTGTTAATCCACAAGATCGTGACCCTAACGATGTAACCACATGGGGAAAAGTTGGACGTAATGAGCGTTGTCCTTGCGGTTCAGAGAAAAAATACAAACACTGTCATGGAGCCTTTGTTTGAAAAGCAAACTATGAAAATGAATAAAAAGCGAAATTATGAGCAAGAATTGCGCACAGCTGGTTTAAGAGTAACACGTCAACGACGAGTTATTCTTGATATTTTGGCTGATACAAATGACCATCCCAATGCATTTGAGATTTTTCAGCGTGCAAACAAAATAGATTCGAGTATTTCACTCTCAACTGTTTATCGAACCATGAAAACATTAGAAGGAAATGGAACAATTCATCGCCATAGCTTTAGTGGTGGTCCATCTCGTTTTGAGCAAGCAGATGGGCAACATCATGATCATCTCATTGATATAGAAACAGGACAAGTTATCGAGTTTCATTCTGATGTTATTGAAAAGCTGCAAGAGGAAATTGCAAAGTCCCTTGGCTATGATATTATTCATCACCGCCTTGAACTTTACGGAAAAAAAAACTCTTAAAAAAGTGATTATATATCATTAGATAAAATACCTGAGGTAAATCAAGTTTTATAAAAATTTACCTTTAAGATATAACAGTTTCCATTGGCAAAAAAATTTTTTTGCTCTATTACCCCTTTTTGTATGATGCTATACGGTAATTCATTGTCAGCATTATAACGAAAAATCATTGCAACAAAATATTATAAAAATTGTATTATGAAAAATTAGGCCAATATTATCATGGTTTCTTTGCCACAAGATCGTATGAGACAGCTTGAAAAGCGCTTTGAAATAATTGAAAGCCAAATGACGACTAATCCAAATGCTGAAACATATGTCAAATTAGCTTCTGAATATGCAGAACTACAACCCGTTATTGCCTCTATACGCGCATTAAATGCTCTTTACGGAGAGATTACAGAATTAGAAACGATTATCAATGATAAACAAACAGATATAGAGATGCGTAATCTTGCCCAAGAAGAGCTACCATTGTTATATAAAAAAGTAGAGCAATTTGAAAAAGAACTCCAGATTCTGCTTTTGCCTAAAGATGTTGCTGATGAAAAAAACGCTATTGTTGAAATTCGAGCAGGAACAGGTGGATCAGAAGCAGCACTTTTTTCCGGTGATCTTTTCCGTATGTATGAACGTTATGCCCATGCTCACCATTGGAAAGTAGAAGTTATTTCACTCAGTGAGGGAGAAGTTGGCGGATATAAAGAGATTATTGCTACTATCTCAGGAAAAGGTGTCTTTTCTAAATTGAAATATGAATCAGGGGTTCATCGTGTGCAACGCATCCCCGAAACAGAAACCGGTGGACGTATCCATACATCTGCTGCTACCGTTGCAGTCCTTCCGGAGGCTGAAGAAATTGATATTGATATTCGCCCTGAAGATATTCGTATTGACACAATGCGTGCATCTGGAGCAGGAGGACAGCATGTTAATACAACGGATTCAGCTGTTCGTATCACGCATATTCCAACAGGAATTATGGTCGTACAAGCAGAAAAATCACAACATCAAAACCGAGCACGAGCCCTTCAAATTTTACGGGCACGCTTATTCGATATCGAACGACAAAAAGCGGAAAGTGAACGTTCAGCTTCTCGTAAAAGCCAAGTTGGTTCTGGTGATCGTTCAGAACGTATTCGTACCTATAATTTTCCACAAGGACGTGTCACGGATCACCGTATTAATCTAACCTTGTATAAGCTTGATCGCATTCTAGAGGGAGATCTTGATGAGCTTCTTCATGCACTCATCTCAGATCATCAAACAACACTGCTGATGGAAATGGATAATAATTGAGAAAATATTCTTTCAAGAATGTCATCCAACAAATGCAAGAAAAATTGCGCACGAAAGGAATTGCTGAAGCCGATCTCGATGCGAAAATACTCGTTGAATGGATAACAGGAATAAATGCTGCTGAAAGAATTTCTAAACCAGATATGCATCTGTCTTCTGAGCATATTATACAAATAGAACAGGCTTTACAACGGCGTATTGCAGGCGAACCCGTCTATCGTATTATAGGAGCACGAGAATTTTATGGTATATCTTTTACATTGTCTCAAGAGACGTTAGAACCTCGTCCTGATACAGAAACGCTGATAGATCTTGTTCTCCCTTTTCTCCAAAAACAGGTCGAAAATTCGGGAAGAACAACATTCCTTGATATGGGAACAGGAAGTGGCGCCATTGCCATTACACTCCTTAAACAAATTCCCCAATCCTATGCGGTGGCAGTCGATATTTCTGAAGATGCCCTTAAAACAGCGAAAAAAAATGCAAAGAATGCTGAAGTAGCACACCGCTTCACACCTCTTCTTAGCGACTGGTTTGATGCTGTCGCAGATCGCTTTGATTTCATTGTTTCCAATCCACCTTATATTCCCGCACAAGATATCAAAAAACTTGCAAAAGAAGTGCGCTTACATGACCCATTGCGCGCCCTGATAGGAGGGGAAGATGGACTTTATTTTTATCGAAAACTCGCCCATGAAGCAGCCAACTACTTAAAAGAAAACGGCTATGTCGCTGTTGAAATTGGTTACTCTCAAGAAAATGAAGTCTGCAATTTATTTAAAAAAAATGGTTTTCAATGTTTAGAAGTGCGTAAAGATCTAAGTGGAATACCCCGCGCACTTCTATTTGCATGCAAACATTAAAATTCCCAATCATCATCCGTGGTAGCAACCGCCTTGCCAATGACATAAGAAGAACCTGCCCCTGAAAAAAAGTCATGATTTTCGTCAGAGTTTGGTGATAAAGCTGCCAAAATAGCGGGATTAACACGACAAACCTCAGGGGGAAAAAGAGCTTCAAAACCTAAATTCATTAAAGCCTTGTTAGCATTATAATGAAGAAAAATTTTAACATCTTCTGTCAATCCAAGTGCATCATAAAGATCTTCAGTATATTTGCACTCGATATTATAAAGGTCAAAGAGCAGGTTAAAAGCAAAATCTTTAATTTCTTGTCTTTTGGCTTCATCAAGCTTTGCAAAGCCCAATTGGAATTTATAACCTATATAATAACCATGGACTGCTTCATCACGAATGATTAATCGAATGAGATCTGCTGTATTGGTCAACTTAGCGCGACTGGCCCAATACATGGGCAAATAAAAGCCAGAATAAAATAAAAAGCTTTCCAGCAAAGTCGAAGCAATTTTTTTCTTAAGTGGATCATTTGCTTCATAACGCTCAAGTACTAATCTAGCCTTTTTCTGCAAATGAATATTTTCTTCTGACCATCTAAACGCATCATCAACCTCTACCGTCGAACAAAGGGTTGAAAAAATAGAGGAATAAGAACGTGCATGAACCGCTTCCATGAAAGCAATATTCGTCAACACTGCCTCCTCATGCTCTGTTATTGCATCAGCCAGAAGCGAAATGGCTCCTACGGTGTTTTGAATTGTATCTAAAAGCGTTAGTCCTGTAAAAACACGAATTGTTAATTTACGTTCTTCATCTGTTAAGCTTGACCATGAGGGAATATCATTGGAAAGTGGAACCTTCTCAGGTAACCAAAAGTTCCCAGTTAAGCGGTTCCATACTTCAAGATCTTTCTCATCATGTAATCTATTCCAATTAACAGCGCACACAACAGGATTTTTGGTTGTAATCTTTGTCATATGATGATCTCCTATAAACTGCACGAAACACAGCCATCAACTTCTGTTCCACTCAACGCTACTTGCCGTAATCGTACATAGTAAATACTCTTTATACCCTTTTTCCAGGCATAAATTTGTGCGCGGTTAATATCACGTGTGGTAGCGGTATCAGGAAAAAATAATGTTAATGAAAGACCTTGATCAACATGCTGTGTTGCAGCAGCATAGGTATCTATAATTTTTTCAGGACCAATCTCATAAGCATCTTGGTAAAAATTTAAATTCGTATTATCCATATAAGGAGCGGGATAATAAACGCGCCCAATTTTTCCCTCTTTGCGAATTTCAATTTTTGAAGCAATTGGATGAATAGAAGAAGTGGCATGATTAATATAGGAAATAGATCCCGTAGGTGGAACTGCCTGCAAATTGCGGTTATAAAGCCCATACTCAATGACTAATTTTTTCAGTTCCTGCCAATCCTTTTGATCTGGGATAACAATATTGTTCCGCGCAAAAAGCTCTTGCACAAGCGCAAATTGCGGTTTCCATTCTTTTTCAATATATTTTTCGAAAAAACGTCCATCTGCATAAGCTGATTTTTCAAACCCTGCAAACATTTCTTGACGTTCACGTGCAATCAAATTGGAAGCCCGTATGGCGTGATATGTCACAATATAAAAATAGATATTGGTAAAATCTATCGCTTCTGGAGACCCATAATAGATCTGTTCACGCGCTAGAAACCCATGCAAATTCATTTGTCCCAAACCAATCGCATGACTTTCAGCATTGCCTTTCGCAATGGAAGGCACACAGGCAATATTACTCATATCCGAAACCGCAGTAAGGGCACGAACAGCAGATTCCACGGTCTGTCCGAAATCAGGACTTTCCATTGCTTTGGCAATATTCATAGATCCAAGATTACAGGATATATCACTTCCAATCGTGCGATAAGTTAAATCTGTCTCCAGTTCACTCGCCTCACTCACCTGCAAAATTTCTGAACATAAATTGCTCATACTTATGCGCCCAGCTATCGGATTCGATCGATTAGCAGTATCCTCAAATAAAATATAGGGATAACCTGATTCAAATTGAATTTCTGCTAATGTCTGGAAAAAAACGCGTGCACTTATTTTGTTTTTACGAATCTTTGCATTATCAACAAAAGAACGATAATGCTCCGTTAAAGAAATATCGCTAAAGGGCTTACCTGTCACACGCTCGATATCATAAGATGAGAAGAGATACATATCCTCATTATTCCGTGCAAGCTCAAAAGTAATATCAGGAATAACGACACCAAGCGAAAGCGTTTTGATTCTAACTTTTTCATCAGCATTTTCACGCTTTGTATCCAAAAACTTCATAATATCTAAATGATGGGCATGCAAATAAACAGCTCCAGCCCCCTGTCGTGCCCCAAGCTGATTGGCGTAAGAAAAAGAATCTTCTAAGAGTTTCATCACCGGTAAGACACCTGAGGACTGATTTTCTATTTGCTTAATTGGTGCTCCAGCTTCCCGCAAATTGGTTAAACAAAGCGCCACACCTCCACCACGTTTTGAAAGCTGCAAAGCCGAATTAACCGAACGACCTATCGATTCCATATTATCTTCAACACGTAGCAAAAAACACGAAACCAATTCACCACGTTGTTTTTTCCCAGCATTTAAAAATGTCGGTGTAGCCGGTTGAAACCGGCCTGTAACAATTTCATCCACAAAATTTTCAGCAAGAGATTTATTTCCTTGTGCCAAATATAAAGCTACAAGACAGACGCGATCTTCATAACGTTCAAGATAACGTTTCCCATCAAAAGTCTTTAATGTATAGCTGGTATAGTACTTAAATGCGCCTAAAAAAGTAGGAAAACGAAACTTAAATGCATAAGCACGTTTAAAAAGCTTTTTAATAAAAGAAAAATCATAAAGATCAAATAAAGCTTTTTCATAATAACCTTCTTCTATTAAGTAATCTATTTTTTCCTTCAGGTTATGAAAAAAAACTGTATTTTGATTAACATGCTGAAGGAAATACTGCCGTGCGGCAAGTCGATCCATATCAAATTGAATATGACCATTTTCATCATAAAGATTAAGCATTGCATTCAGCGCATGATAATCAGTAATCTGATCCGATTTCTGCGATTGTCCTATACCAATTGTTTCCAAAATCTTTCCAATCCCTTTTTTACATAAAGAACGTCTTCATCAGTTCCACGCAGCTCAAAACGATAAAGGCAAGGTACACAACATTTTTCAGCAATGATTTTACTTGCTAAATTATAATAACAACCAAAATTACGATTCCCACCACCAATGACACCACGAATTAATTTTCGGTTCTCAGCTTCATTAAGAAAATGGATAACGGCTTTCGGCACTGCTCCTCTTCCTTCACCATCTGCATATGTAGGAACAACCAGTACATAAGGTTCACCAACCAATGCAGAAGGCTTTCTTTTATCAATTTTGAAGAGTCGTTGACCAAGTTGCGAGACAAAATGTTCTGTATTACCCGTTGCACTCGAATAATAAACAATAAGCCCCATTAAGCACAAAGACCACTAATCATATCTGGTCTAAAACCAGACCAATGATTTTCACCACAAACAACGACAGGAACCTGACGATACCCCAGAGATTGAACAAAACTGTATGCTTGTTCATCACAAGAAATATCAACAACGCGATAATGAATGCCTTTTGCATCAAAAGCACGGCGTGTAGCATCACATTGGACACAAGATGGTTTGCTATAAATAGTGATCGACATTTTCTTCAACTTTCACAATTCCAAATAATCAACCCTAAAGGGTCAATCTAATAATTTTATAAGTACTCAAGAATAACAAAAAAACAGAAATTGTACGCAAAACATGTGGTTATTTTCAAATAGTACACAGCTTCCTGAACATAACAGAATTCCTCATCAAATAACTTCAAAGACTATGATGAGAATAAGCGATTATTCTATAACTTAAATGGCAAAGCCCCCCAGTTATAAACAATCTTTTGCTTGCATTACAATTCCCTCCTGCTGTCTAAAAAACTAACGTTCTAAACTACCGTTTTTCAAGAGCTCTGTTTTACTCTTTTTCGGCAAAAATCAATTACAAAAACGAAAGGAATCCTTCCAAAAGAGATCCTTCAGCAAAAATACTGCTATGCCCTTGGTCAATAAACTCTTTACAATAATGGAAATAACTTAGATACCAAACGAAACACACTAACACCCTCTCTTGTGCTTATTTAGAATCACCAATCATTTTGATACTATATATAGTATATACTCTCTCTCTTTCGTCAAGGTGAATTCAATTATTATTTTTAATTTTCCACGATCTTCACACTAAAATTTTCAGTCCTCAAAATTATGTAATAATATAACATTTTATTGACAAACGTTATATTATTACATAGTTTCCAAAATAATAAGCAACGATGGTAAAAAATATGGATCTGCACTTCAATAAGACAACATTAGGCTATGGAAATAGAATAGCAATAAAGAACTTTTCAGCGAAGTTAAAAGCTGGTTCATTGGTCGCAATAACAGGTGATAATGGCGCTGGAAAATCGACACTGCTAAAAGCCATCGCCGGATTGATTAAACCTCTTAAGGGAAAAATTACAAAACCAAAAAAAAGCCGCATTGCTTATCTTTCTCAGCAATGTGATGTAGATCAAACATTTCCAATTGATGTGAAAACGCTTGTAAAAACAGGGCTGTGGTCTTTTTGTGGATTATGGAAAAGCCAGCGCCCTTATGATTCTCAGATTCAAAATGCGCTTGAAATGGTTGGGCTTACAGAACTCGCACCCCGTTCGCTTGAAACATTATCAGGCGGGCAATTACAACGCGCTCTTTTCGCACGTATCATTGTGCAAGATGCCAATATTATTTTGCTTGATGAACCTTTTAATGGTGTAGATCATAAGACCCAAAAAGATCTTCTTGCACTGATCACATACTGGCAACAGCAAGGACGCACAGTTCTCACAGCACTCCATAACCCTCTCATCGTGCAAGAATTTTTCCCCCAAATGATTCAAATTAATCAACAAAACGCCTTTTATGGAGAAACAACACAGTTTTTAAACAACACTATTCATCACGTTATGCCACCTCTCACATCCAATTCTTTTCCTATTAGCGCACAAAAACAAAATCTTCCCATCAATGATCCTCTCTTTCTTAGGTTATAAGACGTGTATGCATTTTTTCTTGCTCCCTTTGTTGATTTCCAATTTATGCAAAACGCCCTTATCGGTTCTATTTTCCTGTCTATTAGCGCTTGTCCTGTTGGTGTATTTTTGATGCTCCGTGGAATGAGCTTGACAGGAGATGCTATCTCTCATGCCATTCTTCCTGGTGTTGCAACTGCTTTTCTGATTTGTGGCTTTTCCCTCATATCTATGACACTTGGTGGCATCTTCGCTGGTATTATTGTCGCTTTAGCAACCATTTTAATTTCACGAAATAGCTTTCAGAAAGAAGATGCATCCATGACTGTCTTTTATCTTATTGCACTCGCGGCAGGTGTCATTATTATCTCACTAAAAGACTCAACAATTGAGCTGCTTCATCTCTTATTCGGATCGGTTCTTGCACTTGATGCACAAGCCCTCTGGTTAATCACTACTATAATGCTGATTACACTATGCAGCCTTTGTATTTTTTGGCGTGCACTCGTTTTAGAAAGCTTTGACCCCCTCTTTTTTAAATCACTCTCTCCATTGAGTAAATATATTCATATTTCATTGCTTGGACTTGTGGTGTTGAATCTGGTTGGAGGATTTCAATCACTAGGAACATTACTTTCCGTTGGCATTATGATGATTCCAGCTATTACAGCCCGTTTTTGGTTTTCACGGCTAGGCCCTATTTGCGCACTTTCCACTCTTTTTGGAATCATTTCTAGCGTATGTGGTCTCCTGCTTTCTTTTCATCTTTCACTTCCCTCCGGCCCTGCGATCATCATTGCCGCAGGATTTATTTATCTTTTTTCCTGCTTGATAAGTCCACGTGGACTTATTGTAACATGGTTTCCCCACCTCTTTTATACCTCCTCACTTTAAGGAAAAAAATGTGCCTAAGTTTGCTCAAAAATTTGTTCTTCTTGGAGCTTTATTGCTTTCTTTTTCTCCATTTTCTGCTTCTGCAAACAATAAAATCAAAGTTGTTGCGAGCTTTTCTATTCTCGCAGATCTCGTAAAAAATGTAGGAGACAACCATATCTCTATGACCACTTTTGTAGGTCCCAATGCAAATACCCACACTTATGAACCTACCCCCCATGATGTTCAAGCTCTTAGAAATGCTCAAATTATTTTCATCAACGGACTTCATTTAGAAGGATTCATTGATCGCCTCATTACAGCAAGCGGTACAAAAGCACTTCTTGTCAAAGTTAGCGCTAACATTCCCTCCCTCAAAATGAAAAATCAAGAACATAACGCCCATCATCACCACAGCGTTATTGATCCACATGCTTGGCAAACAATTCCCAATGTCAAAATCTATGTGAAGAATATCGCTGCTGCTTTTTGTAAAATCGATCCACAATCCTGCACAAGCTACAAAAAAAATGCCGAAACCTACATCCAAAAACTTAAAATAGCACAAGATACCCTGAAAACAAAAATTACTACCATCCCTAAAGATAAACGTATCATTATCACATCTCATGACGCCTTTGGCTATTTTGCAAAAGAATACGGTTTTACTATCCTCGCCCCTCAAAGTGCTTCAACAGAAGCTGAAGCAACCGCAGCCGATGTTGCTAAACTTATCAAACAAATTAAGGCAAATAAAGCAGCTGCACTATTCGTTGAAAATATCTCTAATCCCCGTCTCATAAAACAAATTGCAAAAGAAACAGGTTTGAAAATTGGTGGGACACTTTATTCTGATGCATTGTCAAATAAAAATGGCCCCGCAGCAACTTATCTCGATATGATGGAACATAATGTGAATACCATCATTGATGCCATCACAAAACATTAAGATCTTCTACAAAAGAGATAAAAAACTGAATACAGCACTGAACCGTCTTCATATTTGTCTCAAACATACTGTTGTATAAAGTTTAGGTTGGTTTATAAGCAACAAAAAAGTACGCACTTTATAAGAATGCAATATCATAAAACCATTAATATACTGGCAATATATTAAAAAAAATATATCAGCTTTTATAAAATGCTTTGCAAAACAACAAGATAACTGTCTTTGTCCCTGCTAATTCTTATAGGTATTCGCACCAATCCCTTATGTCATATTCATAAAGATCTGTCTAAGGATGATCTATAGGCAATTTTTTAACTCAAGAATATAGAAAATTTGATGGGATGTTACAGATGTGTTTCATCTGCTTTTATCATTAAAAGTAATGAAAATTTTAAAACAAGCGCGCCTTCTATCTCTCAGTGATTTCTTTTGCAACTGACCAGATACCCTAGCTGAAAATTGCATAGTGATTTACATGAGAAAAAATAAAAGCTTCTTATAGAAGCTCTGAAACCATTTAAGATCATATGGTCAGCGGTAAAATAAAATATGCCTATTCTCGTACAGGCTATTTAGAACAGCGTCGTATTTTTTGGATCAAATAGACTTCTTATGTTAGGGATCAGAGCTAAGATATGGGGCGCATCCCCTCTCATCTGTGAATTATTGGTTCCCTCTATTTCCCTCATTTACTTTTTATAAGATACATAAATTATTACATCAAGAAACATATGGTTAATGAATGGTTATTTTATATTGATATTTTTTATAATGAAAATGATTTTATTATGTTTGAGGTTTGAAAATAATATTCTTCTTACAGACCGTGAAAATGCAAATTTTCTTCATATAAATATTTTGACACTCTCAGCGCCATGGAACAATAGATCATTACCAAAACTTTTAAAATTTTGTTTTTAATCACATCGGGTACAACCTGATTTTGTAAATGTAATCGAGAAAGTCAAAACACAACATTATCATGACGCAACATAAAAGAAAGTCGTGTCACATCAATTAATGCTTACTTATTATTTGTGCGCTTTCCAGTGTTTTTATTAAAAGTATGAAAATTCTGATGAGCGACAGTAAAACTTAGTTTTTGACCATAGTCGTGTGTCAAGCGTTCTTTTATTTCAATCGTAAAGATGATATCATTCCAGCGCGTTAAAACATGGCAACCTGTTCCAATAGGCTTGATAAGCTCAATTTTTGTGTGAAAGACAGGTCCTTTATCTGGATGTTCGCCTAATAAGATTATTTCAGGTCTGAATGCTAAAAGATCAGTTTCTTCGCCATAAGACAATGAATGCCCTAAATGTTGTTCTAAGACATGGCGATCAAGAAAATTCATAGGAGGAGAACCAATAAAATCAGCAACAAATGTTGTTGCTGGAGTGTCGTAAATTTCCATTGGTGTTCCAATTTGCTCGATAGCTCCTTTATTCAAAACGACTATTCTATCAGCTAATGTCATAGCTTCTAGTTGATCATGGGTAACATAGAGGCTGGTTGTTCCTAATGAACGCTGTAGTGTTTTTATTTCAATACACATTTGCGCCCGTAATTTTGCATCAAGATTTGAAAGAGGTTCATCAAAGAGAAAAACACGGGGTTGACGTACAATCACACGCCCCATTGCAACACGCTGACGTTGTCCTCCTGATAATTGTCGTGGTTTACGATCAAGAAATGGTTCTATCTCCAAAAGTTTTGCAGCATGTGCGATGCGTTTTTTAATTTCTTCTTTAGGGGTTTTACGATTTTTAAGACCATATTCTAAATTTCCACGAACTGTCATATGGGGATAAAGAGCATAATTTTGAAAAACCATAGCAATATCACGATCAGCTGGTTCACGATCATTGATGCGTTCGTTATCAATACATAATTCACCTGAAGTAACTTGTTCAAGTCCTGCTATAATACGCAATAAGGTTGATTTCCCACACCCTGAAGGACCGACAAGAACAAGAAGTTCTTTATCAGCAACAGTTAAGTTTAAATCATCAATGACCAGAATGCCGTTGTCATACCGTTTTTTTATATTTGATAACTGGATTATGGCCATAATTACTTCTCCGTTTCAATAAGGCCTTTGATAAAAAGCCGTTGCATGAAGATAACAACAAGAACAGGGGGAACCATGGCAACAACCGATACTGCCATGAGTATATTCCATTGAGGATCATGTTGAAGTGATTCGACAATAAGCTGTTTTAAAATAATAAGGATCGTTTGATGCTTTTGATCCGTTGTGATGATAAGAGGCCAGAGATATTGTATCCATCCATAAATAAACATAATGATAAATAAAGCAGCGATATTGCTTTTGCTGAGAGGAAGAAGAATATCCTTAAAAAATTTAACTGGACCTGCACCATCAACACGTGCCGCCTCTAAGAGTTCATCTGGAATAGTCAGAAAAAACTGGCGAAATAAAAATGTAGCGGTTGCAGATGCAATAAGTGGAATAATCATTCCACTATAGGTGTCGATCATCCCCAATTTTGCAACAACCTCATAGGTTGGAAGAATACGAACTTCGACAGGGAGCATCAATGTAACAAAAATAAGAACAAAAGCAGTTTTTCGGAAAGGAAAACGCATATAAACAATTGCATAAGCAGACAAAAGTGAAATAATAATTTTCCCAATACTAATCCCAAGAGCCATAATGAGTGAATTCATTAAGAGTGGCCAGAGGTTGGGAAGACCGAGTTGTGCGAGGCCATCACCAAAGATTGTTTTATAATTTTCCAAAGCATACTTCCCAGGTAAAAGAGGAAGTGTTCCTGAGTTGAATGCTGCTGAACTATGGGTTGATGCAATGATAGCAACATAAACTGGAAAGAAAATAATGATAATGCCAATAATGAGAGTAATATGGGTTAGAAATTTCAAAACAGGGCGATTTTCAACCATAATTTACTTCCTAATATTGTACACGGCGCTCAATCCAGCGAAACTGAATAAAGGTTAAGACAATAACCATCAACATCAATATTGTTGATTGTGCTGCTGATGCACCGATTATTTGATTTCTAAAGCCATCGTCATATACTTTATAGACGAGGATGCTCGTTGCACGCGCAGGACCTCCAGAAGTTGTATTATCAATAATACCAAAGGTATCAAACATAACATAATTGACATTGACAATAAGAAGGAAAAACGTCGTTGGTGAAATTTGCGGGAAGACCACAGTCCAAAATCGTTTAAAGGGACCAGCACCATCAATGGCGGCTGCTTCTATTTGAGAACGCGGAACAGACTGAAGACCTGTAAGAAAAAAGAGAAAATTGTAAGAAATTTGCTTCCAACTAGCCGCTATGACAATAAGAATCATTGCTTGAGTGCCATTAATACGATAATTCCATAGCACCCCTATTTTCTCGAGAAGAAAAGGAATAATTCCGATGGTGGGATGAAAGATAAACAGCCATAATATACCTGCCAATACTGGAGCAACAGCATAGGGCCAGAGCAAAAGCATTGTATAAGCCTTTTTTGCACGGATGACACGGTCAACACAGACCGCTAAGAGAAGTGATATTGTCATTGAAGCGACAGTAACTGAGATGGAAAATACTGCGGTTGTAAGAAGTGATTGCCGATAAGTAGGATCAGAAAGAACCGTTAGATAATTTTCAAAACCAATAAATGTTGTTGTAAAGCCAAAAGGGTCTTCACGCTCAAAAGATGATTTTATTGCTTGAGCAGCAGGCCAGAAGAAAAACAAAAAAGTCACAAGAAGCTGAGGGAAAAGCAGTCCGTAAGAAAGTAGACTATTTTTAAAATATGCATGTTTTTCTTGCATTCGTAGGGCTCTTTAAATGTAGAGACTTTAAAAAGATAAACAAAAAGAACTCAACTGTTTTTGTTGAGTCTTTAATGTCTAACAATAAAACAAAATTAATGATTAGATTTTTCAAATTCACGCAAGAGTTTATTTCCACGTTCAACGGTCTCATCTAAACCATCTTTCGGTGTTTTTGAACCACTAAGAACAGCTTCCAACTCTTGATCAAGAATGGCACGGATTTGTGGTAAATTACCAAATCTTATCCCTTTCGAGTTAACTGTTGGTGGATTAAGATTAATCTGTTTGATAGCTATATCCGCACCTGGCGTTTTTTCATAGAAATGTTGTTTTTTGCTCAATTCATAAGTCGTTTTTGTGGTTGGAAGATAACCTGTTTCCTGATGCCATTTTGCTTGATTTTCTGTTTTTGAAAGAAATTTAAGAAAAGCAGCTGCCCCTGCATATTCCTTTGGGGTATGGCCCTTAAACGCCCAAATAGAAGCGCCCCCAATAACTGAATTTTGTGGTGCTCCTTCTGTATCCTTATAGTAAGGTAGCATACCAACCCCCACATTAAACTGAGCTTCAGAAACAATTCCAGCATGTGATCCTGAAGATTGCATAAAAATTGCACAATTTTGTGCCATAAACATTGGTGTTGAATCTAATGCACCTGCTGGACCACCATAACGGAAAATACCTTGATCAGACCACTTTTTCAGGTCAGTCCACATACGCACTTGTAAAGGTCCATTAAATGTAAGTTCTGAATCAAGTCCTTTAAAGCCATTTTCCTTCGTTCCAAAAGGAACATTATGCAACGCTGAAAAATTTTCTATACCAATCCATTGAGCAGCATAAGCCATCGTAAAACCGCAAGTTGCCGCTTTAGTCTCAAGAATTTTTTTGGAAAAGTCTTCTATATCTTGCCATGTTCTAGGAGGCTGTTCTGGATCAAGCCCTGCTTTTTTAAAGATATCTTTGTTATAATAAAGAATGGGAGTTGAAATATTGAATGGCATAGAGACGATGTGCCCCTGTTCATCGGAGTAATAACCACTAATAGCAGGGAAATAATCTGTAAGATCAAATTCTTGTTTTGTATCAGCCATAAGTTGATAAAATGGATAAATTGCACCTTTTGCAGCCATCATAGTTCCAGTACCAACGTCATAAATTTGGGCAAGAACTGGCTGTTTCTTTCCACGAAATGCCGCAATGAGTGAAATCAACCCCTCTTCATATTCGCCGCGAAATGAAGGAACAACTTTATACTCAGATTGACTTGCATTAAAATCGTTAATGAGACTTTCAGTTTGCTTTCCTAATTCACCACTCATAGAATGCCAAAAGCTGATTTTTGTCTGCGCAAAACCTGCTGTTATTCCCGCTGTGGACATTATGATAGCAACCGTGGCCGCTATGGAAAGATAAAAACGACTCATGGTTCACCCTTTCTGAAGTGATGGAATACAAACTACCCCTAAATTTATAGTATTACACATGAACATGCTATGACAGTCTTATTTCAGAAATATATTCTTTCATTTAAACAGGAACCACCAAAAGGTCAAATGAATTTGTTTAAATTTTTTCGTTTTCTTTTATAAGCTTTCTTATATATTAACGAGATACGCGTTTATAACTATCTGAAAAAAGTGAGATGGCTTAAATAAGCAAAGTCACTTGGTAAAAAGATGTAGATCGTAAATGTCACTCAATGACTATTTTAATATTTGGATTTACTTTTTTTTAAAGAATTGTTTATTCTTTTGTTATTTATCTTATAAGTTTCGGCTTATAACTTTAACACGATATTTCTCCTGAATTTAACAAAGAGATAAATAGAAATTTTCTTAAAATTAAGAAAATCATTTTGAAGCGCTTAATAGTCTCCTTCCTTGTAGTGAAATCATGCCCCTCACGCAAAACAAAATGACATTTTATGACCAATTTCCATGCTGTTAAAAAATCTTTCAATACATCTACATTTCATGATAGCGCCTATAAAATAAGCTATAAAACCTCTCCACTAAAGTATATAAGACTTTTTGCATGCTATCATTTTCACTTCATAAAAGTGCAAAACGACATCATTATATGAGATCCTAATGCTTTAACAAGTCTTGCATTTTAAATACGTTAAATGAATATTTTTATTCTTTTTTCAATAATCTTTTATCCACACACCAACCCTGCTTGTAATGTGCAAACGAATGATTTTGATTGATTCATTGTAAAAAGATTCGAAATAAGAGAATCCTACGTATTAAAGTCTCTTATTCACATGAATAAACTATTAATCATCATTATAAATCAATGTATTATTGTTATATATTCGATATTTTTTCTTCTTTCATTACGCTAGCTTTATGAGGATATATAGTTCTCTTTGTATTGATGTATTTTTTACCTTTGTGCACGCAATTGCAATGCGAGATCAGGTTGATCTGTCGTAATATAATGTACAGGCATGTCAAGCCAATGTGATAACCGAGCTTTTCCATTAATTGTCCATACCCCTACAGTAAAACCAGCCTCAAGAGCTGATTCAATAAAGTCCTGTGAAACAATAGAGCCATCTAAACTTAGATCAGAATAACCTAATTGCTTCCATTCAGAAAAATGACGGTACATATCACCTTCAAAATTATCAACACATGGACCAGATGATATTCCTGCTTCAATAAAAGGACGAAGGATCAAAGGATCAAAACTAATTGCAGAAACCCGTTCTGATAAATTTCGGCTTTTTATTAGCGCAAGCGCTTTTTGGGATAATATTGTTTCACGCTCCACTTCACCACATGTCTTGATTTCAAGATGCAATGCGATATTCGTTGGTGTTAAAAGATCAAGCACCTCTTCTAATAAGGGGGGGGCTTCTTGGCTTCCTTTTACGCAGAGTTGTTTGCGTGTTTCATTATCAATGTCGTGAATATACCCCTTTTTTCCAACCAATTGGTCTAGACGGAAATCGTGAAAGACAACCACTTCACCGCTTTTCAGCAAATGAACATCACATTCAACTTCATCAACACCTAACGCTATAGCATTATTAAATGCCGAAAGGGTATTTTCAGGATAAAGATGAGCTCCACCACGGTGTGCAACAATTTTTTTCTCAGACATGCAAAATTCCACACTTCTCAATTTTAAACGATATTGACGTACAGATTGCCAGATAAAGGCTTATATCATATGAAAATACACAATCATTTTTAAATGATTTTTTCTACACTTTTCGAATATCAAACCCTCAGTCATATTTTATTCTTAAAAAGACTTATCCTTCATTTTAATTATTCCCATTCAATAGTACTAGGAGGCTTTGAGGTTACATCATATACAACACGATTAATCCCTCTAACTTCATTAATAATACGTGCTGCCGTCTTACTTAAAAACGCCATATCATAGGGATAAAAATCAGCAGTCATTCCATCTACAGATGTGACGGCGCGAAGAGCACAAACAAATTCATAAGTGCGACCATCGCCCATCACGCCAACAGTTTGAACAGGAAGAAGAACAGCAAAAGCTTGCCAAATTTCGTCATAAAGACCGGCTTTACGGATTTCCTCAAGATAGATAGCATCTGCTTCACGTAAAATTTCTAATTTTTCACGGGTCACAGTACCTGGACAGCGAATTGCAAGGCCGGGACCTGGAAAAGGATGGCGACCAATAAACTGCTCCGGTAGCCCTAACTCTCGCCCTAGCGAGCGAACTTCATCCTTAAAGAGCTCACGCAACGGTTCTACAAGTTTCATATTCATCTGTTCTGGTAGCCCACCCACATTATGATGGCTTTTAATGGTTACCGTTTTACCAATAGCAGACACACTCTCAATAACATCTGGATAAAGTGTTCCTTGTGCTAAAAACTCTGCACCTCCTATTTTTTTAGTTTCTTCTTCAAAAACTTCAATAAAAAGGCGACCAATCGTTTTGCGCTTTTTTTCTGGATCTGTCTCACCTTCTAAAGCATTAAGAAATATATCGGCAGCATTAACATGAATAAGCTCTATATTATAATGATCACGAAAGAGCGTGAGAACTTCTTCAGCTTCATTCTTGCGCATCAGCCCATGGTCTACCAAAATACATGTCAGTTGATCTCCTATAGCTTCATGAAGGAGTACCGCTACAACAGATGAATCCACTCCCCCTGAAAGACCACAAATCACACGACTTTTCCCAACTTTTTGTCGTATCGTAGCAATTGCCTGCTCACGATAAGAAGCCATTGACCAATTGCCTTTAATAGCAGAGATCTTATGAACAAAATTTTGCAAAAGTTTTGTACCATTCTGTGTATGGATAACTTCAGGATGAAACTGTACTGCATAAAAATGCCTTTTTTCATCAGCAATAGCCGCATAGGGAGCTCCGTTTGAGGTTCCTATGACACGAAAACCTTCTGGTAAAGCTGCCACACGGTCACCATGGCTCATCCATACTTGATAACGAGAACCTTTTTTCCACACTCCATCAAAAAGGGCACTCTCTTCTTGCACTTCCAAAAAAGCACGCCCAAATTCACGCTCATGTCCAGCTTCAACCTTTCCTCCAAGCTGAACACACATGACTTGTTCACCATAGCAAATACCCAGAATCGGAACACCCGCCTCAAAAATTTCTATTGGAGCACGCGGAGAGCCCTCATCAATAACGGAATAAGGACTCCCTGATAAAATAATAGCTTTAGGATTTATGCGGCGCACAGCTTCTAAAGCCAATTGAAAAGGAACAATTTCACAATATACCCCCATTGCTCGTACCCGTCGTGCAATAAGTTGTGTAACTTGTGAACCAAAGTCAATAATAAGAACAGTGTCTGGATGTGATATGCTCATAGAAAACCAATCAACAATTATAAAAGAAAACTCATGAGAGTTATGATTCAATCTTTCTCTTTTCACAAGCCTGTTTTCTTACGAAAAAGATTATTCTCGTAAAATTTATGATAAAAAATGCAAAAATATGGATCAATGTTTTTTTTGTAATACAGACAAAAAGAACCCATCTGTTTGTGTTGTAGCCGGAGACAAAGTAAGTCCATAATTTGAAAAAACTGGTTGCACAGGAGAAAAACTAAAATGTTTCTGCCAAAGCGCTGGCATATCTATTGGAGAAAAATGAGAATGTTGTTGAAGGAAATGGGAAATTTGTTCCTCATTTTCATCTGTAAAAAGAGAACAGGTAATATAGACTAGGCGCCCATTTGGCTTAAGATAAGCTATCGCTTCATTCAAAATAGCCCTCTGTTCTGTTTGGCGTTGTTTCACCTGTTCTAATGTTAAACGCCATTTCGCATCTGGACGACGACGCCATGTTCCTGTCCCACTACATGGCGCATCTAGTAGAACTCTATCCATCTGACCTATTAATGGTTTTAATTCTTCTCTTTGCACTCGTATTTGTACATTACGAACACCAGCGCGTCGAAGACGATCAAAAATAGGAGCCAAACGAGCTTTGTCTGAATCATAAGCATAAATCTGCCCACGATTGTTCATATCAGAAGCTAAAGCTAATGTCTTACCCCCAGCACCTGCACAATAATCTAATACCTGCATGCTTTCTTGCGCTTCCACAAGGTGAGCAACAATTTGAGATCCTAAATCCTGTATTTCAAAGTGTCCTTTTTGAAAAGCTGGTTCCACTTGAATATGAGGATGACGGTTAAACTTTTCAATCGGTGCAATTCTTAAAGCTTGCCCAAACCATGGCAAAGATTTAAGTTTGGTTTTTGCTAATTCTTTCAACACCTTTTCTGGTGTTGCTTTTAGATTATTTACCCGTAGGTCTAAAGAAGGACGCGTTGCTAACGCAGCCGCTTCAGTGATCCAATTATCACCAAATAAAGGACGAAGATGCGCTTGACACCATTGCGGAATATCACCACGAATATAGTCTGGAGCATCCACTAATTGCTGACCTTGCCAGGATTTACGCTGTTTAGCTCCTAATAACTGCGGTGCAAACCGATCTTCTGCCAACTCACCGTCAATTTGCTCCAGCGTCATTTTTCCAGAATCTAATAAGGCACCAAAAGCGATATCTCGGATATCATCACTCTCCATACGCCATTGTAAAGAATAGCGTCGTCTTAACACATCATAAACGATTGTACCAATAGCTGCGCGATCACCTGCTCCAGCAAAGCGATGAGAAAGGCCCCAATCCTTTAAAGCTTCTCCTACTGGGCGATGCTTCATTTCTATCTCTTTGAGAACATCTATTGCTGCTTGCAAACGCCCACCTAATCGCATTCATTTCTCCCATTAAAATAATAAAATTTTAAATCATCTAAAAAAATAATATTATCTTCTTCTTGCCAATAAAACCTTCTCAAAGCCATTAAAAATTTACATTCAACATTAAAATGATTTGATCATGCTTTTTATAAGATCCAATATTAGAGTATCTAGATTTTTCCTTTCATCTTCTGCCCATTCACTTTTTTATCCCTCTACCTCTTATACTAAAAGATACGCAGTTATCCATAAAGACCTTATTTCCGCCATGCATTACGAAAAAAATAAACTCTTTAAATAAAATTTATGAGGATTATCTGAATAGCAGAAAAAATCAAATATCTCCCATCTTTTATGGCTATCCTTCTGAAAAAATAGAAAAAATCTTCTCATAAAATTAAAAAAGTTTATCTTACGTTCACCAAAAAATTAACTTTTTAGAAAATGCTTGGAACCACTATTTGGCATGACCGTTTTTACTCTACTGGCAACTGCCAGACAATTTAAAAGGAGAAAATAATGACTTATAATAATGAAAAAACAACTTCATCTAAAAGCCGTCATAACACAATGCCCTCAAACAACGGAAAGAAATCCGTCCAAAGTGATCAGACAAACACTCGCCAACGTGCGTCAAAGACAGGACGGAAGACTACAAAAAGTTAATTCTAATTTTATATAAATTATTTCATATAGTCTTAACAGAAAGAGTTAGAGTTTTGACCTCTAATTCTTTCCTTTTTGGGATTATTACACCAAATCACAAACAGAAAAAGCGCAGTCTTCCTTTCTCGTTCTCGGAAGATTTAAATTTATGCGATATGACATTATGCTCTTATATCTTTAAATATCTTTAAACTGGCCCACGATAGTTGGGACTCTCCCGTGTAATAGAAACATCATGCGTATGACTTTCATGGAGTCCCGCATTCGTAATACGTACAAATGTTGCTTTTTCACGAAACTCTACGAGATCTTTTGCTCCAACATATCCCATTGAAGCACGAAGTCCACCAGCAAGCTGATGTAGAACTGATGCTATAGGACCTTTATAAGCCACCTGCCCCTCCACACCTTCAGGAACCAACTTAAGTTCATCACGAACATCATCTTGAAAATAGCGATCTGCCGATCCTCGTGCCATAGCACCAACAGATCCCATACCACGATAGGCTTTAAAAGATCGGCCTTGATAGAGATAAACTTCACCAGGACTTTCTTCTGTACCTGCTAAAAGAGATCCAATCATCGCTGCACAAGCCCCACCAGCTAAAGCTTTAGCAAAATCACCTGATGCTTTGATTCCACCATCTGCAATGATGGGAATGCCCGCTTTTTCAGCAACTTCTGCAGCATTCATTATGGCTGCAAGTTGAGGAACACCGACACCAGCAACAATACGCGTTGTGCAAATAGAGCCAGGACCAATACCAACTTTTACCGCATCTGCACCACTGTCAATCAATGCCTGCGTTGCTTGAGCAGTTGCTACGTTCCCAGCAATAACAGCTAGAGAGGAAGCCATCTTTTTAATTCGTTCAACAGTTTCTAGCACATGTTGAGAATGCCCATGCGCTGTATCAATAACCAACACATCAACACCCGCGTCGATGAGGCGTTCAGCACGTTCAATCCCTCCATTCCCAACACTACTGGCTGCTGCAGCACGCAAACGCCCTTGAGAATCTTTAGCAGCATTTGGATTTAATTTTGCTTTTTCAATATCCTTAACTGTTATCAGTCCGACACAACGATTTTGTTCATCCACAACTAATAATTTTTCAATACGATGATGATGTAAAAGATATTTTGCTTCATTAAGTTTGACATTTTCACGCACCGTGATCAAATTTTCATGCGTCATTAATTCATAAATTTTTTGTTTTGGATCCGATGCGAAACGAACATCTCTATTGGTCAAAATACCAACAAGTCGTCCTGCTGTCTCACCTTTAACACTATTTTCAACAACCGGAATACCTGAAATGCCATGAGATCGCATCAAAGATTTCGCTTCCTCAAGTGTTGCATCTGGTCCAATTGTCACCGGATTAACAACCATACCAGATTCAAACTTTTTTACTTGGCGGACTTCTTCTGCCTGTTCTGCAGGAGACATATTACGATGAATAACTCCAAGACCTCCAGCTTGAGCCATAGCAATTGCCAAACGCGATTCTGTTACCGTATCCATTGCAGCAGAAAGCAATGGCAAATTGAGCTTAATATCCGCTGCAATGCGCGTACTGAGATCCACTTGACTAGGCATAACAAGAGAATGACCGGGCTGTAAAAGTACATCATCAAAAGTCAGTGCCAATGCACCTGTCCCCGTTTCAACAATCTTTGCCATAGCAAAATTCCTTTTATAATAAAACACCGCAAGGAGCTTTAAAATACAACTGCGGTTCTCATACATGGTAGATTGGCAAAAAATTATGCCATGCTACAAACAAAATGAAAAGAAAAATAAATATTTTTTTTAAGTGTGGTTTATAAAAATTTACAATTGTGATTCAATAGGTAACCAACTTATTATTTTTGTAAATGTGCGACGCCAAAAATTGCTTTCTGGCTCATGGTCAATGCTATATTTTTTTTCATTTTCAATAAAATCCCAATAAATACGATTATTATCACCAAGACGCAGATGATAACTCATTTCTCCTGTTGTTTCTTCAGAAAACAACAAATCTAATCTTGCTGTAATGGGAGCACATTCAAAAAGAATGCCCATTTCTGTATTTAATGATGCTGATCTGGGATCAAAATTTAAAGATCCAATAAAAGCTGTTTTACGATCAATTAAAAAAGCTTTGGCATGTAAACTTGCCTTACTCGATCGAAACAACCGTAATCCATGGGTGTTGCCCTCCGATTTTAATTCATAAAGCTTAACACCACTTTTCAACAACGCCTTACGATACGATA
The DNA here is from genome assembly GCF_042193565.1 of Bartonella sp. SD1336NMGDW. Classification (NCBI taxonomy): domain Bacteria; kingdom Pseudomonadati; phylum Pseudomonadota; class Alphaproteobacteria; order Hyphomicrobiales; family Bartonellaceae; genus Bartonella; species Bartonella sp. SD1336NMGDW. The sequence goes on along the minus strand of NZ_JBHILW010000003.1, from coordinate 32,782 downwards.
CATAACCCCCATGCACCAGTGCTACATCAGTAGCTGCTAAAGAATTCGTCAGAATTTTTACATCAACACCCTTTGAAACCAAATTACTAAAATTCTGCGTTCCAACCTTACCAGGAACAAAATAAGGTGACGTAATCTGAACCGTTTTTTGGGCATTTCCAATAACCTTTGAAAGTGCCTTCATAAGCCAATTGCTTGCTTTTTTACGCAATGCTTTTTCTGGAGGGTCAGAAAGAACAACAACTTTGTCTGCTAAAAATAACCGCCTTCCTGTTTGAATAAAACAATCAAAATTAATGTGCTGTTTGACATAATCTAAATAAACTTTTGCAACCTTGGAATCCCGAAATTTTTGTAATTTATCCTTCCAATAGCTAAGATCACTTGCGCTTTTAGGAACAACCAAAGTATGAATTGGCAAAACAACAGCACTATTCCAAAAATCATCAAAAATACTTTCCACCTTTTTAACAGAGGGTCCGATTAACATCAAATCTAAATCTCGAAAATGGGATTCTTCACCAGCATCAAAATAAGAATCTGCAAGATTACGTCCTCCTACAAAAGCGATCCTACCATCAACAATAAAAGCTTTATTATGCATTCTACGTGTAACAGTAATCGCCCGTAATATAATCTCTAAACCACGGCGTAATCCACCTTTACGCGATCGTCCTGGATTAAACATTCTCACCTCAATATGAGGGTGTTTATCTAGCGCAATATAAGCTGGATCACGTGCTTGAGCGTTAATATCATCCAAAAGAAGCCGTACCCGAACACCCCGATCCGCTGCCTTAACTATTTCACTTAATAATAGACGCCCTGTTAAATCATCATCCCAAATATAATACATCAGATCAAGGCTACGCCCAGCCTCTGCAGCTCCTATTGCACGAACGCAAAACGCGTCCAAATTGCTGATAATGAGGGAAAGAGCATCTTTATCAATCCCCAATCCATTTTCTTCCTCAGCTAATTGACTGACGATACGATCAAGCTTAGTTTCATCTTTCTGAATAGGTAACGCATAAGAACATTGCCCCCTAGCATTTTTCACAAAACGCCCATAAGTGTAGATTGCCAACATAGATGCAATAAAAAAAAAGAGAACAAAACCAATAACAATATGTAAAAGAGTCAAAGAGGACAAACTTTCTATTTTAAGCTATCGCATCATCAGTAATGCAAACGATAATCCTAATCACTTTATCTTAACCGTGTAGCAGATAAAATGCCACTTCTTGCTTAAGAGAGTATAAATTTAATATTGATGATACAAAAATTTTAGCGGTAGTATTTAAAAGTTTTTAAAAATGCCTCTCTGCTTTAATAAATATAAACTTAACTAAAATTGTATAAACTGAAACAGACGATTAAAATAGTCACATAAAATTTATATTTGTTTTAAATCTACAAAATCATCCTCTATAGATAAATTTTGCAATAAATGATTGTTTTCTTAAGCCCCCCCACGGACTTTATCAAAATCCACTCTATTTTTTTGAAACTCATGCTTGTCATGAAGAGAGATTTGTTATGAATTTTACTTTCGTTCTTGATTTCTTATTGCTCGTAATTCTTCCATTTTTCTATAAAGTGTAGAGCGACCAATATGAAGGCGGCGCGCAATCTCACTCATATGTCCTTTATAATGTTTGACCGCTTTCTCGATAATATCATGTTCCATCTCTGCAAAAGTACGCACATGCCCATCTGTATTCAAAAATTTTATCGATTCTTGTTCATTATCTTCTTGCATATCACCCTCAATGATATTGGGAACATTCATTAATGGATTTCCCATTAATTGCGGAAAATCTCGAACAGTTAATAACGGTCCTTCACTTAGTAAAATCGCACGAAATAAAAAGTTTTCAAGCTCATTTCTATTGCCAGGCCAATCATACTGCATAAGCAAGGAAAGAGCAGATCCTGCTAAACCATGGACATGTGATCGCCCTGTTTCGGTGATAATGCGATCAATCAAACGTTGTGTGATCTCTGGAAAATCATCCCTTAATTCTCGCAAAGCAGGGACGCTAATAGACAAGTGAGAAAATTGTTCAAACAAACTATGCAAAAAAAAGTTCTCTTTAACCAAGTCCTTTAAACGCGATGTTGAAATAGCAATGATCCGAAAAGGGAAAAAATCTCCTTTTGTATTCCTTTCCCTTTCTTTAAGGTAATGAGCGAACCGTTTTTGCTGTATGGGCTCAAGTCGATCAATATCACAAAGGCAAAGTGTCCCTTTCTCAAGAGAAGAAACCAATGGTAGGAATTCTTTAAACCACTGCTGATTTTCTTCTTCTGGATCAACGATGGCTGAACATTGAAAGCGAATAAAAACACCTTCCGAGAATAATCCCTCATGATGAATAATCCGGGCTAATGTCTCACGTCCTGTTCCAACTTCCCCCTCTATCAAAAGATTCTGTAAAGAAGTTGCTGCTTGTCTCGATTGTTCTAACACTACCTGCATAGCTCTACTTTTTATGCAAAGATCAGAAAACCGTAAATGATTCTCTTTTTTTCGCCGAATATCTCTAACTTCATGCTCCAAGGCAGAAATAAGAGCAAGAATATCCAAAGTAACCCTTACGCGTAATAATGTTACTGGGTGGATCCAATAATCAATAGCTCCAGCTGTTAAAGCTTTCTGGAGTAAATTCTGATTCTCTTGTTGTGCTATAACGACAATAGGAACAGAAACACCAGCAACTCTAATCATTTTAATTAAATCGCTCACACTCAAATCACTCATAACGACATCAAGGAGTGCAAGCACAATGTTTTTACGCCTGTGTAAAAGATCAATCGTACGGAGACCATTTTCTGCTTCAATGACACGATAGCCAAAACCTCGCAGCATAGCAGAAAGTTCTATCCGTCTTCCATAATCTTCACTCGCAACAAGAATAGGACCAACCATAATGTCAATAATCTCCTTTGAGACTACTCAGCAGCTTAATATAAAAATTGTTGTAAACCATAAGAAATATTTCACCTCTTGTGTTTCACTTACGAACTTCATCAAGCTGTTAATTAAATACAACATTAAGGCATTTTTTTCCATTTTTTTGCTTTTTCATTGATTTTCATCAAATTTTTCATATTGACTCATGGAGTATTTGATAATGTTATAAAAACTAGAGAGCAAAATAATCTAAATAGAGTGCAATAAATGAAACATACCTATCATATTTTATGTCTTACAATTACCACCTTGCTGTTAGGTGCCTGTAGCTTTTCGCAATATTATAACTCAAATATGCCAACTGGAATTGATGGAAAATGGGTTGATGAGAATGGTATTATTTCTTCTTTCCACAATGGTGTTTTTGAAACGCGTGCAGCAGATACAGAAGAAAAACTATCAGAAGGGGTATATAATTATCTCAATGCCCAAAATATAGAAATTGAAATACGCTCTATTCTCCGTGGAACAATTTCTAGAGTCAATTGTACAGTGTCATATGATGCCACACAACTTCTCTGCACCTCGCATACAGGAGCACAGTTTTTCCTTAAGCGGAAATCTTAGACAAGGTACAAAGGAAGCCTCTCTTAAGAACAGAGGGATCACATACATTAAACAGGAGGTGATCCTTTCTCCTCCTGATAGAAAATCCTCTCTAAAATACGCAAAGATACGGATATAATTTTTACCTTGAAAATTTTCTAAACATTATGAAATGCATAAAATAATCATTTTCTTCCACCAAATATCAGTAAAGCCACCTCACAATAAAATTGTTACTTTGTATCATTCAATCTATTTTAACCTAAAATAACATTTTATTTGATAGGGAACTTTAATCTAAGCAGCGCCAATGCGCAAAAGATCATGAAAATGAACAATTCCTATCGGTTTTTTATCTTCAACCACGAAAAATGCACCAATATGATGATCATTAATAAAAGCTGTTGCTGCACCAACAAGTGTATTTGGTTTTACAACTTTAGGAGCTTTGGTCATCACCTCGTCAACATTAAATTTTGATAAATTAAAATGCATGTTACGTGCAAGATCGCCATCGGTTACAATTCCAATTAGTTCGCCTTCTTGATTCACAACACCAACACAACCAAAATGCTTTTCCACCAAAACATTCATCGCTTCAGTCATAGATGTTCCCTGCATAACCAAAGGAATATTATCACCCTCATGCATAATATCACACACGTATTTAAGGCTTGCACCAAGAGAACCACCAGGATGATATATTTTGAAATCCGTTGCGGTAAAACCACGCATTTCTAAAAGAGAAACCGCTAATGCATCTCCCATTGCCAATTGCATAATTGTTGAAGTTGTAGGGGCTAAACCATGGGGGCAAGCCTCTTCTATCTTTGGTAATAATAAAACAATATCAGCTTGTCGTCCTAATACAGAGTACTCACTTGATGTCATCGCAATAAGGGGGATACGAAAACGCGCCGCATAACTTATGATACCACTTAACTCTTGAGTTTCACCAGACCATGATAAAGCAAGAATAACATTATCAGATCCAATCATACCAAGATCACCATGATTGGCTTCTGCAGCGTGAACAAAAAAGGCAGGCGTTCCAGTTGAAGCTAGGGTTGCTGCAATTTTTGTCCCTATATGACCACTTTTCCCAAGACCAGTAATGACCACATGTCCACGAGCTTTTCTAATAGTTTGAACAGCCGCTTCAACAGAAGAAGAAAGAGTTCCCAGAAGAGATTTTTCAAGGGCTTCAAGCCCCTGCTTTTCACTGGCAAGTGTTTTAAGCGCTGATGCAACTGCACCTTGCAAAGCCATATGAGGAGACGGTGTTATCATAATCAAATTCGATCAATAAAATTAAATGAGAGATCTATATCATTTTTCAACATTAATGGTTTCCAGTAAATTTTTCAATGAGGCAGAAACATGGCTGTGCATATCAGCGCGTGCCAAAGAAAATGCAACGTTGGCTTCAATGAAACCAGTTTTAGAACCGCAATCAAAAGTGCGCCCTTCTACTTGCAAACCCCAAAAATCCTGCTCATTTGAAAGCCGTATCATAGCATCTGTTAATTGAATTTCATTTCCTGTTCCTCGTTCTTGAGTGGAAAGAATATTAAAAATTTCTGGCTGCAAAATATAACGTCCATTGATGTACAAATTTGATGGTGCCGTTCCTAACACTGGTTTCTCTACCATTTTTGTGATTTTAAAACCATTTGCAATCTGTTTACCTTTGCCAACTATACCGTATTTATGTGCTTCTTCAAGATCGCATTCCTGAACGGCAATAATATTTCCCCCGCCCACCTTTTCATAAAGACTAATCATCTCAGAAAGACATCCCTTTTTGGCTTGAATCAGCATATCGGGTAATAACAAAGCAAAAGGTTCCCCTGCAACTAATTCACGCGCACACCAAAGAGCATGCCCTAATCCCAAAGGTTGCTGTTGCCGAGTGAAAGAAGTTGACCCTGGTAATGGCTGTAAACGGTATAAATGTGCAAGATCTTCTTTCTTTCCACATTCAGCCAGTGTCGTGTATAATTCAACTTGCGCATCAAAATAATCCTCAATGACTGCTTTGTTACGTCCAGTCACAAAAATAAAATGCTCAATACCAGCCTCCCTCGCCTCATCCACAACATATTGAATAACAGGTTTATCAACAACTGTTAGCATTTCTTTAGGAATTGTTTTTGTCGCAGGAAGAAAACGCGTACCAAGACCTGCTACTGGAAATACAGCTTTCCGGATTTTACGCACACTCACCCTCCTCAATGAATTCATATATTTTTTGTTTTATTTAACATATGTTTTTACGAAATGGTAAAAAAGATATCTTATTGTTTTGATTATCATTATAATGGGCAATCAAAAATGTAAAAAAGAGTATGAGAATTTATTGAAAGGATTAAAACGAATTATTTATTTCAGTTTTCTCCCCTTCTTGATCATATTATCGATTAAACTAAATACAAAATAAAGTTATTGCACATCTAATAAATTGAATATTAATGGGGATTTCAAAATGCAAAAAACAGAATTGAAGACTTTCTCTTTTTTAGAGAAGTCCATAAATTGGAGAACTCTTCTCACTGGCTCTGCCGTTATTTTTTCTGCTTTTTTAATGTTTTTTGTATCCCTTTCATATGCTGATAGCGGATTTAAACACTGGATTAAAGAATTTAAAAAAATAGCTATTGCTCACAATATTACCCCTTATACGTTTCATATGGCGTTTAAAGGTGTTAATGCAATTGATCCAGAAGTTCTAAAAAGTGCCGCATACCAACCGGAATTTGTTGCTCCTTCATGGAACTATTTCGATAATCGTGTCCATGATATTGCAATTGAGGAAGGACGGCGCCAAACTCAAAAATGGAACAAATGGCTTCTTCAAATTGAAAAACGTTTTGGTGTTGACCGCAATATTCTGCTTGCTATTTGGTCAATGGAAAGCAACTATGGGAAAGTTTTAGCTAATAAAAGTGTAATGCGTGACACCATTCGTTCTCTTGCAACTTTAGCCTATGCTGATAAAAAACGTGCAAAATATGCATATACACAGCTGATTGCTGCTATGAAAATTCTACAAAGTGGCGAAATTAAACGCTCTCAACTCACTGGATCTTGGGCCGGTGCATTGGGGCATACACAATTTATTCCAAGCAGTTATCTCGCCTATGCAGTTGATATGGACCAAGATGGACGGCGTGATATCTGGAACTCTGTTCCAGATGCTCTGGCTACTGCTGCTAACCTTCTCCACAAAAATGGCTGGCAATCTAATCTTATTTGGGGAGTAGAGGTAAAAGTACCGCAGGGGGAAAACCTCCCTGAAGGCTGGTATTCCTTTGAACAATGGAAAAAATTAGGTGTAAAACACGCAAATGGGCATCCTCTTCCTACATTAGCTGAACAAGCAATATTAAAATATCCAGATGGAGCAAAAGGACCTATATTTTTAGTCACAAAAAATTTCTTTGTTCTGAAACATTATAATAATGCAGATCGTTATGCGTTTGCTGTTGCTCTTCTTGCTGACCGCATCGCTGGACATCCTGGATTGGTGCATGATTGGCAAAGACCTTTTCAACCTCTTACTTTCCAAGAATGCAAAGAACTGCAATCTCGCTTAAGTGCACTGGGCTATTACAAAGGGAATGTTGATGGAAAAATCGGAACAGCTTCTCGCAAAGCAATTAAAGCCTTTCAACTACGTCACGGTCTAAAAGCAAATGGATATCCATCATCTCAAGTGCTTTTTCTCCTTCGCAAACAATAATGGAGACTAAGGTTTTGTCTTCTGTTCGCCTGATATACTTGGCATTATTGCTATTTTCACTTTCCATTGTGGGGATCATACAGCCATCCCCAAGTAAAGCAACGAACTTCTTCAAATGGTTATCACAACATAACAAACAGACGCAACAACCACCGCAAATTATAGAACAAAAAATAGACAAGCCGCAAAAAAAGATCGTAACACAAAAAAACATACAAAAGCTAAAAGATGAGAATGCAAAGCGCATTCTTGTCATAGGGGATTTTACAGCTTCTGCTGTTGCCGATGCACTTAAGAAGTTTTTTATAAATAATAGCGATATCGTTATCATGAACAATACAATGCCAGCTTCCGGCTTAGTTCGGACGAATTATTATTCTTGGCAAAGCAATATTCCTAAACTCATTGATCAAAATAACCCCGATGTTATTATCATGATGATCGGTGCAAATGATAATCAACCAATCACAGACTCTTATAGAACAATTAACACAGATCAATCAGAATGGATGCACATCTACAAACAAAGAATTATCGAAATTGTTGAAAGTCTTCATGCCTCTAGAAAATCATGGATATGGATAAGTCAACCTGCCTTTAGAAATGACCTTTTGACACAAAAAATGAAAATTTTTAATGTGCTCTATAAACAAGAAACAGAAACAGCAGGAGGATATTTCCTCGATATCTGGAGCGGCTTTAGTGATGAGACAGGAAATTTTTCTTTTTCAGGCTATGATATTAATGGAAAAATAACCAAATTACGCACCAATAATGGCATGCATTTCACCTCTGAAGGAAAGAAAAAACTTGCCTCTTATTTAGAAAAACCATTGAAAAATATTTTAAATTTTTATGCCTTTTCTCATAAAAATCCTTACTCAACCGATCAAGCTATTCAAAAACTTATACAAGAATCAGAGAATAAAGAGCGGAGCAATATTATGCGTCAGCCTCCAATGAGCCTCGATGATATGGCACAACAAAACACTCACCTTTTAGGCAAAAGAAAGTCAAGTTTTATAAAAAAATCATGGTTTGCACCAAATGGGCATCAAAAAGATCGAGCTGATAATTTTTCTTTCCCATAATGTCTCTTTAAAAGACAAAATCTAATTTCCTTCATAAACAAAAGGTGAACAAGATAAAAAACTCTGTTTACAGAGCTATAATGAAGAGAGAATTCGTATAAATCACAACTGCATTTTTCGAATAATATGAAAACGGCATGGTATTAACCATACCGTTATATCTTATAGTCCACGTTTGTTAATCATTGCCTCTGGTAAAGGCATCCGTCCCCGAAAAGCTTTATAAAGCTCCTCTGGATCACGACTTCCCCCAGCAGAGTAAATAAAACGTTTCAACTTATCAGCAAGCTCTGAATTAAAAACATCTCCCGTTTCTTCAAAAGCCTGAAAAGCATCAGCATCAAGGACTTCCGCCCACATATAAGAATAGTAACCAGCGGCGTAACCATCACCTGAAAATATATGCGTAAAATGTGGAGGACGATGGCGCATAATAATTGTATCAGGCATTTGCAGCTTTTCTAATTCTTGGCGTTCAAATCCTGTTGGATCAGTTACCTTTTGTCCTTTATGAAAAGCCATATCTACGAGAGCTGATGAAGTAAATTCAACTGCAGCAAAGCCAGCATTAAATGTCTGTGCTGACAAAACCTTATCCATTAATGCTTGCGGCATAGGATGTCCTGTTTTTGCATGCGTAGCATAAGATTTTAATATCTCTGGTACAGTTAACCAATGTTCGTAAAGTTGAGAAGGCAGCTCAACAAAATCACGTGAAACAGATGTTCCCGATACAGATGGCCATGTGACATCAGAAAGCAAACCATGCAATGCATGCCCAAATTCGTGGAAAAGCGTACGCGCATCATCAAGTGATAAAAGAGCAACCTCCCCTTTGGGTGGTTTAGCAAAATTACAAACATTGTAGATAATAGGCTTTTGTCCGCCATCCAATTTATATTGTGATTGCAAACTACTCATCCACGCACCGGACCGTTTTGAAGAACGTGCAAAATAATCACCAATGAAATGCCCAAGTAGACTTCCATCAGACTTTTTTACTTCCCACAAACGTGCATCAGGATGCCAAAGTGCAACAGCATTTTTTTCTTCAAACGTAATGCCAAAGAGTTTTTCTGCTACCCCAAAAGCCGCTTTAATCATACGATCAAGCTGAAAATAATATTTAATTTCAGCGCTATCGAAAGAAAGTTTTTCAGTGCGAAGTTTTTCAGTATAATAACGCCAATCCCAAGCAGCTAAAGATTCATTGCTGCCCTGATTGTTGGCAAAATTTTGTAATTCAATTTGCTCAGTAGAAGCCTTCGCTCTTGCACGCTCCCATACAGGCATAAGCAAATCCATAACGGAATCAACACTTTTAGCCATGGTATTATCGAGTTTCAAATCTGCAAAAGATTTATATCCTAATAATTTCGCCTGCTCATCTCGAAGCGCAACAATCTCTACAATAATTGTTTTATTATCATTCTTGTTATTATTTTCACCACGTTTAGCCCAAGCTTGGAATGCAACCTCACGCAAATCACGACGATCAGAGAATTTTAAAAAAGGTTCAACAATCGAACGTGCTAGTGTTAATGCATACGCTTCTTCATTACCTCTTTCACACGCAATTTCCTTCATTGAATCAATGAGATCTTGCGGTAAACCAGATAAGTCGGTCTGTTTTAAAAACAGAATCCATTCAGCTTCATCATTTAAGACATTTTGTCCAAAAGTAGCATTTAAAAAAGCAAGTCTTTCATTAATTTCCAAAAGCCGTTTCTTAGCTTTTTCATCGAGTTTTGCCCCATGACAAACGAACTTTTTCCACCATAATTCAAGAACACGTGTTGTTTCACTCTCAAATATGCCCAGCTGCGACTGTTTATAAAGCACATCTATTTTTGCAAATATCCGTGCATCCATCATCATTTTTGAAGAATAACGAGAAAGTTTTACAACGAACTCTTGCTCTAGCTGTTGAATTAATACATTCGTATGAGCACTGGTGCGCAAGAAAAATATTGAACAAACACGATCAAGCGCTTTGCCACAAAGCTCAAAAGGCTGCAAAAAATTCTCAAGCGTTGGTGGTTCTTGCACCATCGCAATCGCCTCTAGTTCTTCTTCGGCTTCTTGAAGAGCCTGTTCAAAAGCGGGTTTAAAATCTTCATCACTGATAGAAGAAAAATCAGGAAGACCTGAAAATCCCTTCCAGTCCAGCACTGCTGCTTTTGTCATAATACTTTATGTCTCCATTATAAATTTAAGCTGTAACGATTATCTTTACGACACAAATTGATAATATACTAAAACTATTTCGTGAGTTTCAAAACGACCTTTCCAAACGCTATTGAATAAAAAAATCTAGAAATCGTAAAATTCTTTCATTTCAAACCATATTATATTGGAGAAATAAAGATTATTCGTTCGCACATCACAATACAATTGCATATTAATAAAAACACTTGAAGAAAGGCATAATCTCCACTCTTTAGAAAATATTGCTGTAGATCCTTTTGAAAATCGCAAAACTGCATCAAAGAAATGATGGTAAAAATCAGAACTGATTTTTACATTTACGCTTTTATATTATTCTCAAATTAAACTGTATTCTTGTTTTATTGATTCAGAAACTTGTTTATAACCTATAATTTACCATTGACTTTACTTCAAATATTAACAATTGGGAATATAGCTGGGGAGTTTTTTAAATCTTCCATAAACTTTTGTTTTTATCTCATCTATTATCTAGATTTACAACTCTCCAACTCTTCAGGAGGTACTTTATCATGACTGAAATTAAAACGACCTTCGACTTCAAAAATTTTTCTCCTGAAGCTCTCGCTGAAAAGTTAAAAAATCAGCATTTTGCAGACTCTATTGATATCATCAATGACCTCGATATCATGGAACGTGTAACCATTCTTAGTCTTCTGCCTCTTGATTATGTTATCGAACTTTTTGATAAACCAGAGCTTGAGCAACCTGCTTCCATCCTAGAACTTCTCCCTATAAATCGTGCAGTTGAAATTCTTGATGGCATGTCTGCCGATGCTGCTGCGGACGTCTTTCAAGAAATGGATAAAGAAACCCGCACACGACTTTATGCCTTGCTTAAACCCTTAACGCGCGCTGAACTAAAAAAACTCACCAGTTATCCTGATCATACAGCAGGGGCACTGATGACAACAGAGTTTATAGCCGTTCCTTCAAACTGGACTATACAAAAAACGTTGGATCACATTCGTGAGGTCGAGCGAACACGTGAAACCGTTTATACCAGCTATGTAATTGACCCTAAAACAGGTATTCTTCTCAAAGCTGTTTCACTGCGTAACCTTATTCTTGCCTCACCTGATGAACAAATTCTTAATGTCCCTACCCATGACTCGCCCATTACAATATCGCCCTTCACACATCATGAAGATATCGCACGCCTTTTCCAGCGCCATGATCTTCTCTCTGTGCCTGTAGTTGATGAAAGTAACCATGTCATTGGCATTGTAACCGTCGATGACGTGCTTGATACTATGGTTGATGAGATGAATGAAGATGCCTATAAATTTGGGGGTATGGAAGCGCTTAATAAGCCCTATATGCAAATTAAATTTCCTGAAATGATGAAAAAACGTGGCGGATGGCTCGCTTTACTCTTTGTCGGTGAAATGCTGACAGCAAGTGCTATGCAACATTTCGAAACAGAACTCGAAAAAGCGATTATTCTTACACTGTTCATACCTCTCATTATGAGCTCAGGAGGAAATTCCGGCTCACAGGCTACATCCCTTATTATCCGTGCATTGGCTTTACGTGAACTCACGTTGAAAGACTGGTGGAAAGTGTTCATTCGTGAAATTCCAACAGGACTATCTCTTGGTCTCTTACTCGGAATTATTGGCATTACGCGCATTGCTCTTTGGCAACAATTCGGTATCTACGACTATGGGCAACATTGGATTGCTGTTTCGACAACAGTAGGTACAGCTTTAGTCGGAATCGTTACCTTTGGTTCTCTTTCTGGATCTATGCTGCCTTTTATTCTTAAAGGTTTAAAATTTGATCCAGCAAGTGCTTCTGCTCCTTTTGTGGCAACTTTAGTAGATGTCATGGGCATTATAATCTATTTCTCTGTAGCTTCCATCATTTTGTCAGGAACTCTTCTTTAAACATGTAAAGTAGAAACTCTTTCTTCTGGAAAGACTTTGTCATGTAACCTAAGATCTTTCCAGAAGAGAATAAGCTCCATTAATTTATTTTCTAGCGCACCGCTCCATAAACAATTTATTATTTTTATTGAATAACAGCTCCGAATATCGTGAATTTGCCTCATCATAAAGCTTCTCATATTAAATCGATTAAAGTCATCTTCTTGCCAGTCACAAACGGGATTGGTGTATAGCTAAAAACTATTCAAGAAAAAAATTAAATACTCCTTATATCCTCTCTCTCGTATCAAAAACTGTTGCAATATTGACAGCTGAGAAAGAATAATAATGATATGCTCTATAGGCTTTATATTTCTTCACAAAGGTGTTGATAGGTATACTATTCACGTATATTACATCATTTATGAGCCCTATCATGGAATGGATTTAGTGTACGTTCAGAAAACTCTCTTAAGTACATGAATATGCAACAACAAGTGTATTCTGTTTGAAGCGTTCTGTTTGGCATGAAAAGCATACTCCTATTAGAGAATGCGATTAACAAAAGTGTGAGGTAATGCACTATCTCCATGGCTTAGAAGATATTGCTTAGATGCTTTTGAAAGCATAAGTTTGGCTTAACGGCAAAGATAAGAATTTTCTTTTGATGCCTTCATCTTCTTTCTAAAAAAGACTGTATTCCGGTTTCATAAATAAATAAATAAAACAGATATAATTCTTGCCCCAATCTGTCATACAAAAGCTAGAACTTCTTATAAAATGCTTAATCGTCTCAATATTTACCTCAAATACACGGTTGCATTAGATCTGGATTTTGATTGACAAGTTATAGAATAAGAAAAAGCTGTGTTAGAATAAAAATATCGTACAGTTGTAATAAATTGGCTATGAATTAAGAGATATTCCGGATTTTTATCAATCTCTTTGCAAAAAAACAACAATAATACGGCTAGCTTTATACTTACTTACTCTTACAAGAGCTCATATAAATTCCTTACATCATATTGATAAAAATCAAATTGACGGTGATTTTTGGGATAATTCTTAGCTCAAGAATAGAACATACGTACTATAAAAATCCTTTTACGAAGCTCCAGCAATTGAAGCTTAATAGAGCCTTAAAGACTTGGATAAATAGTTTTGCCATAAAAATATTGCCTCCATCTTCCAAAATTATAAAAAAACATGTAAAAGGTTTTTTAATAGTCAGGCAAAGAATGTAAAGACTTTGCCTCAAATGAAATTTCATTAAACGAAAAGAAGAAAATTTATGCAATTGCGTAACATTGCCATCATTGCCCACGTTGACCATGGGAAAACAACGCTTGTAGACGGACTTCTCAAGCAATCAGGAAACTTCCGTGATAATCAGCGTACAAGCGAACGTATGATGGATTCAAACGATATTGAAAAAGAACGTGGAATTACAATCCTAGCGAAAGTGACATCTGTTGTTTGGAAAGATACTCGAATTAATATTGTTGATACACCAGGACACGCCGACTTTGGCGGAGAAGTTGAACGTATCCTAAATATGGTTGATGGAGCCATTGTACTTGTTGATGCTGCTGAAGGACCAATGCCACAAACAAAATTTGTCGTTGGCAAAGCATTGAAAGTGGGTTTGCGCCCTATTGTTGCTATTAATAAAATTGACCGACCGGATGCACGCGTTGATGAAGTCATTAATGAGGTTTTTGACCTTTTTGCTGCTCTTGACGCAACCGATGAACAGCTTGATTTTCCTATTCTTTATGGATCTGGACGCGATGGATGGATGGCTGAAGCCCCCGAGGGACCAAAAGATCATGGATTAGGTCCTTTATTTGATCTTGTGACACAGCATGTCCCTTCTCCTAGTGTAGCAGAAGGACCGTTCCGCATGATTGGAACTATTCTTGAAGCGGATCCGTTTTTGGGACGAATTATTACAGGGCGGATTCATTCTGGCTCTCTAAAACCCAATCAAAGTGTCAAGGTTCTTGGACAAGATGGAAAACTTTTAGAAACTGGGCGTATTTCAAAAATTTTAGCATTTCGTGGCTTAGAACGGCAACCCATTGAAGAAGGAAGTGCTGGTGATATTGTTGCGATTGCAGGCCTACAAAAAGGTACCGTAGCTGATACTTTCTGTGATTCTGCTGTTAATGAACCCCTTACTGCCCAACCAATTGATCCTCCTACTGTTACTATGAGTTTTCTCGTCAACGATAGTCCCCTTGCTGGAACTGAAGGCGATAAAGTAACAAGTCGTGTCATTCGTGACCGATTGTTAAAAGAAGCAGAAGGCAATGTCGCTCTTAAAATTGAAGAATCAGCCGATAAAGATTCTTTCTACGTTTCAGGGCGAGGAGAATTACAGCTTGCAGTTCTCATTGAAAATATGCGCCGTGAAGGATTTGAGCTTAGTGTTTCACGCCCACGTGTTGTTATGCAAAAAGATGAAAATGGAATAACTCTTGAGCCAATCGAAGAAGTTGTTATCGATGTTGATGAAGAATATTCCGGTACTGTTGTACAAAAAATGTCTGAACGTAAGGGAGAAATGGTGGAATTACGCCCTTCTGGAGGTAATCGTGTCCGCCTTGTCTTTTATGCACCAACCCGAGGACTCATTGGTTATCAATCTGAACTTTTAACGGACACACGTGGTACAGCAATTATGAATCGCCTTTTCCATGCTTATGAACCTTATAAAGGAGACATTGCTGGTCGTGTTAATGGTGTTATGATTTCAAATGACAACGGTGAATCTGTCGCTTATGCTCTTTTTAATCTTGAAGATCGTGGACCTATGATCATCGATGCGGGTGTGAAAGTCTATCAAGGTATGATTATTGGCATCCACTCACGAGATAATGACTTAGAAGTTAATGTGTTAAAAGGAAAAAAACTCACCAATATGCGCGCTTCCGGAAAAGATGAAGCCGTAAAGCTAACCCCTCCCATTAAAATGACATTAGAACGTGCCTTATCGTGGATACAAGATGATGAGCTTGTGGAAGTAACCCCTAAAAATATTCGTCTCCGCAAACTCTATCTTGATCCTAATGAACGTAAACGTTTTGAAAAAACACGTGCATCAATTTCAAGTTAATTTCATAATCTCTTTGGTAAAATACTTAATTGTATTGAGCCTCACTATATCCCAGAAAGGATGTCTCTATGAATATTAAGGAAATACCCGTAGGCAAAAATCCACCAGAAGATATTAACGTTATTGTGGAAGTCTCCCTTGGTGGGCAACCAATAAAATATGAGATGGATAAAAAGTCGGGCGCATTATTTGTTGACCGTTTTCTTCATACATCAATGGTTTATCCTGGAAATTACGGTTTTGTCCCTCATACGCTTTCAGATGACGGTGATCCTATTGATGTCCTTATCTGTAATACCCGTCCACTTATGCCTGGTTGTGTTATCAATGTTCGCCCCATCGGAGCTCTGATGATGGAAGATGATGGTGGTAAAGATGAAAAAATTATTGCCATTCCCACTCCAAAATTAACAAAACGCTATATCAATATTCATGACTATACAGATCTACCCGAGATTACTCTCAAACAAATTGAACATTTCTTCAAGCATTACAAAGATCTGGAACCTGGAAAATGGGCTAAAATTGAAGGATGGCGTGATAAAAACTTTGCTTATGAATTAATTAAGCAAGCTGTTGAGCGCAATAAAAAAATATAACGATTTTAATAAAATAAAGCCTGTTTTTATAATAGGCTTTATTATTTATTTTTTCTACGAGATGCAATCTCTAAAGGATTGCCATATCTGCTTTAACTCTTCTAAATGTGTTGAAAAGTAAAGTTGTTTGTAGCGAGATATTGCGCCATTTTTCAGAGAAATAGAAGAAGACGGTATTCTCCACTGCTTCGCAAGAAATTTAATGAGAGCTTTATTCGCTTTTCCATCTTCAGGAACAGCACGAAGGCGTATAACCAGATATTGTTTTTCACCATCTCTACATTCAACCCCTATTATTTTGTCAACAGATGATTTGGGAATGAGATATACAAACAAAATCAAGTTATTTTTATCAACTTGATAAAACATGTATTCGCCTCAAATAATATTTCTATAAATACATGTTTGCGTAAACGCGCCACATGAAATTACGAATAAAATAAATAATAATGAACACTACAATAGGTGAAATATCAATTGTTCCAAAATTTGGTAAAATTTGCCGGATACGGCTTAGAACAGGATTTGTAAGACGATTTAGAAAGCTTCCTATCAAAACAACAAAGCGATTGCGCGAATTTATAATATTAAAGACATAAAGCCAAGAAAAAATAACACTAGCGATTAAAATATCAATATAAATATCAAAAATCAAATCAATCGTCCGAAGCAATGCATAAATCATGCGTGATCCCTTTCAATCAAGGAAACAGAAGAGCGTATAGAAAACCTTCATTAAAGCAGGTTTGTGTATCAAAAAATGGTTTTATACTTCAATACTCTTTTTTCTTGAATAAAAACCAGACATCTAAATTCTTCATCTCTCTATTTAATGACGATGCAGCTAGAAAACAAATATCAAAATTAAAAATAGCACATGAAAATAGAAGAAACAGCAAAAAATCTGAATATCCCTTATAGGATTAATCTTAAATCTCATCGTTTTAATTATTAATATATAAAAAACAAACAAACTAAAAACGGCCTTTTAAAGGCCGCTTTTATTTTATTTTTAAAATTATTTCTGCAAAGCAGTCAAACGGTTAAGAGCACTGCTAAAACCATTGAGCTGAACAAATAAATCATTCAAAGCTGGTTCACCTGCAGCAGCAATTGTCATTGCCAACTTTAACTGTTTTCCAGAACGTAAAGCTGCTACGTGATTTTTGTCAAAAACGACAGGAACCATGCAACCTGCTGGTACACAAGTCCGAATACCAGTTTCGATAACAGCTTTTCCCTCATCAACTTGTAAACGAACAGGCTTAGAGACCAAAATACCAAAAGGAACTGTTAAATTACCAGATACAACACCCTCAGCATCGAGAGTAAGGCCCATAGCCACAACAACACGCCCCTGCTCATTCACTTCTTGACGGTGCATAAAACAAATTCTTTTCCCTTCTTGTATACCACAGTTAATAGTCCATAAACCGTAGGTTTCAGTCAAAGAAGAAGCTCCATTTGGCAATGTCGCTGCCGCATCTTTTGATGCAGGAGGCTTTGAACTTGTTGCAAATGCAACAGATGAAATACTCAAGAGAGTAAAAACTATAAGTAAATTAAATAACTTTTTCATTTTATATTCCTGTTCTTTACATAAAAGAGAAACATGTTTATTATTTATTATAATATAAAGCATCTTAATAAAAAAAGCTTTCTCATCATCATATAGCTTTTATAATGGTCTAAGGCTACCTCGAAATTCGCTGACCACTTTCGTATAAACGTGCTTTTTAAAAGAAACAGCAATCAACGGAAGGGTTTCTAGATCGATCCATTTCCATTGATCGAATTCCGCTTTATTGCCATCTGGTGGCGGGTTAATCGCAATTTCAGAAAGCTTTCCCGTAAACTGGAAAGCAAACCACTTTTGTATTTGCCCACGATACTTATTGCTTAATGTGCACCCAATAAGTTCTTGTGGAAAATCATAGTGGAACCAATTTTGTGCTTCTTTAATTAACTTTACAGATCGAATACCCGTTTCTTCATAAAGTTCACGATATGCTGCATCCAATGGTTTTTCATCTTCATCAATCCCTCCTTGAGGAAGCTGCCAACGATGAGATATGTCAATATCTGCATGAATGGGCGCCATTAAACGACGCCCAACCCAAACTTTACCCTCATGATTAAAGACTACAATCCCAACACATTTGCGATATGGAAGAATCTTCAAATTAATACCTGCATCCATTTAATATTCCTCAAAATCGCAAGCTATAGATATCATTTCTCACTTTAACACATCCTTATTGGGATCTGGTGGAAATGCTGCATTTGCCATTTCACCTCGTAACAGCTTATAGGCCTCATTCAATTGAATATCATCTTTAGGGTCTTTCGGAACAAAAGCAGCTGAACCAGATCCTTTATTACTCTCTCGTTTTCCTTTGATATGTCCTTTTAATGCAGACTCACCAACTTTTACATCATAACCCTTATATTTTTCAGGGAGTGGTTGCTCTACAATAATATCAGGCGTAATCCCTGTCCCTTGAATAGAAGTGCCAGATGGCGTGTAATAAAGTGCTGTTGTTAAGCGTAAAGCTCCATTTTCACCCAAAGGAATAATTGTTTGAACAGATCCTTTACCAAAAGACTGCGTCCCTAAAATTGTTGCACGACGATGATCTTGTAATGCACCAGCAACAATTTCAGAAGCACTTGCCGAACCACCATTAATAAGGACAATGAGCGGTTTTCCACTGATGACATCACCTGGCTTCGCATCAAATCTTGTCACATCACTCTTTTTGCGCCCACGAGTCGACACAATTTCACCTTTATTGAGAAAAGCACTCGAAACACTAACAGCTTGATCTAAAAGCCCACCCGGATTAAGCCGCAAATCAAGGACGTAACCTTTTAGCTTATCTTCAGGAATTTTAGATTGGATATCTTTAATTGCCGCCAGAAGATTATTCAATGTCTGCTCAGAAAACTGGATAACTCTTAAATATCCAATGTCACCCTCAACCCGATATTTCACCGCTTTTACTTTGATAATATCACGAACAATCTTCACTTCAAATGGCTTATCAACGCCAGAACGAATAATTGTTAAGGTAATTGGTGTTCCAGGAGCACCTCGCATCTTATTAACAGCTTCATTCAATGTTTGACCATTCGTTTGTACATCATCAATTTTTGAAATAAGGTCTCCTGCTAGAATACCTGCTTTTGAAGCGGGAGTATCATCCATTGGTGAAACAACTTTAATTAAGTTTTTTTCCATAGTGACCTCAATACCAAGACCTCCGAACTCTCCTTTCGTAGAATCCCGCATATCCTTGGCTTCTTCAGCATTCAAATAAGATGAATGAGGGTCCAGTGATGTGAGCATGCCATTGATAGCATTTTCAATAAGCTTTTTATCATCTGGAACTGTAACGTATTGCATACGCACGCGCTCAAAAACATCGCCAAATATAGCTAGCTTTTTATATGCATTATCTTCATTATTTGCAGCAACAGACTGCACCATAATCATTGAACAGGCGCCGAGCAATACCCCAGCGACCAAAAGAATAACTTTACGAATCATTTTGGCTCCTTCTTATTTTTTCAGTCTGCCACCAAGGAGTTGGATTTACAGGTTTTCCCTGCTTTCTAAACTCAATGTAAAGCATTGGAGAAGTTTTTCCTATATCCAATGCAACACTGTTTGAAATAAATTGCATCTCCATTATACCCAGAGGCTCACCTGAAAGAACAAACTGCCCCTGTTTTACATTAATTCTCGACATTCCAGTAAGAATGATATGATAACCATTTCCAACATTGAGAATAATTAACTGTCCGTAAGAACGAAATGGCCCAGCAAAAGCAACAAAAGCATCCACAGGTGATATAACAACAGCTCCTGACTCTGTTTCTATCGTTTCACCAAAGCGCGTAATCTGTGAATTCTTGTTAGAGTGATGTATTCTTTTTCCTGAAACAGGAAAAAGTAAAGAACCTTTTCGGCTTTCAAAATTGGACTGTTCTAACAATTGCAAACTTTTCCGTACCTGTACTGATGCATCAGAGCTAAATTTTGACTGACGGTCGAGCTCTAAAATCAATTCTTCCAAAGACTGCGCTTTTTTAGCAAGAGCAATATTCTTTTGTTGTTGTTCTGTAAGTTCTTTTTCTGATTTTTTTTGTAGTTTATTTTTTTTGTCTAATAAAAGCTCTAGACGTTTTCGCTGCTCTGCTTGATTTTGCAGTTTTGTCTTTAATGCCGTATATTCCGTAGTAATGGAATTACTCAAATTGGTCAACTCCTTGAGTTTCTGTGTTAAATCTCGCGTTTTCTCTTGCATCTGAGGAATAACAGTACCTAATAAAACAGAACTACGTATAGAAGCCAACGCGTCCTCTGGCTGTATCATAAGAGCAGGAGGTGGATTCAATCCCATACGTTCCAAAATTGCAAGAACTTCCGCAAATTCAGCGCGACGACTTTTTAAACTTTGATAGACTTGTACCCGCTCTTCTATCATTTTTTTAAGCTTTTCTTCCCTTTTAGCAATATCATCTGCTACTGTACGTTCTTCTTTAGCCGCCTTTATGAGTGCATCACTCAAAACACGTTGATCTTTTTTTAAATGCTCAACTTGATGCGTAAGAAAAGCAACACGCTCACGCGAAAGTGAAATATTTTGGCGAATTTCTCCTAATTCTTTATGTGCTTGCGTACTCCTCATTGTATCTTCCGCATGTGATACAGAAAAGCAAAAAAACATACTCAAGAGCAAAATGACAAATATCACGCACTCCCCATATAAATATAGCGTCTTTCTATGAAGAAGCTTTTTCATTTGCCCAACCATGACACCTCATCGTATACATTAGAGATGCTTTAAATGGTGTCAGCTAAAACAATATTAATAAATATATAAATAAGTGCTAAAAATTGCACAAAAATATTAAAAACGATGATACGGATGATTATTTTCAATTGTCACAGCGCGGTAAAGTTGTTCTGTAAGAAGAATACGTGCAATTTGATGTGGCCACGTCATCAAACCAAAAGATAAAAGAAAATCAGCATGCTTCCTTATTTGTTCATTATGCCCATCAGGTCCTCCCAAAGCAATAACAACATCTCGAATGCCTTCATCACGATAACACCTCAATTTTTCAGAAAAAGAAGTTGAAGAAATCGATTCTCCACGCTCATCTAACACAATTAATCGACATTTTTCAGGTAAAAATTCAATAAGTTTTCTCCCCTCTTCCTCCATACGTTGACACGCTGTTTGAGCACGACTTTCTGGTATCTCTTGTAACTTTTTTAAATGAAAGCCTACAACTCCAGAAACTTTAGAAAAACGATCCAAATAATGCTGAACTAATTTTTGCTCCGCCCCACTTTTCATACGACCAACCGCAAAAATAGAAATTTGCATTTTAATGATCTCCGAAGAGAAGCGAAGTCGTATCGTTTAAATCCGGAGTCATCCATATTTTTTCTAAATTATAAAAAAGACGAATTTCTGGACGAAAAAGATGAGTGATAATATCACCTGTATCAATCAATACCCAGTCACCTCCAGCAAGCCCTTCTACACGCGCAAGCCCCTGCCCACTATCTTTCCAAGTATGTAATAAATGATCAGCAACAGAAGATACATGACGCTGCGAATTTGCTGAAGCTATGACCATATAATCAGCCAAAGATGACTTTCCTCGAATATCAATAGTAACAATATCTTCTGCTTTTGTATCTTCTAAACTCTTGAGAATAACTTCAAGACTCTCACTAACAGAAAAAACTTTTTTTTCTTTTGAAAGCATACTATCGCAAGAGTGTTTGTGTGCAATGTTTTTCAGATCAATATCCTTTCTTATCGTTGTGGAATCTAAAAAAGAGATTTCTCTAAAGAGAAGCAGAATCTTATGAAATGTTCAAGAAAAATCATTCTTTTTCAAACGCAGGTTTGTTGAAGATTGAAAAGATAAAGGTCCATGCAAATAAGTCCAAACTGGTGGCTTTATAAAAGGTAATCGCTTACTTTCTCTCTCATCCAAACGAAAACGACGATAAATATGTGCCATAGGAGAAGAAAGTGCTGACCGATTGCCTAAAGGACGATCAATAATCGCAATAGGAAGCATAGAAACGATATCATGCCATCGATACCAATGATGTATCGTCGTAAAACTATCTGCCCCCATAATCCATACGAAATTTACGTCACTATAATGGGTAAGAATATGAAAAATTGTATCTACTGATACTTTACTCCCTATAGCCTGTTCAAAACCTGTTAAGCGAATTTTCGGGTGGTCAATAAGTTTAAAACTTAATTGCATTCTCTCCTCTAAAGAGAGCAACTGTGTACAATCCTTTAAAGGATTTCCTGGAGTGATCATCCACCATAACTGATCAAGATGCAAACGCCGAATGGCAATTTTTGCAACAAGAAGATGCCCCGCATGCGGTGGATTAAAGGAACCACCAAAAAGACCCACAACATTGGATCTTTCAACATGTGGCATACAATTTTTCCATGGAAAAAATGGTGTTCTCAAGCTCTAACCTGACCATTTCCTTTAACATGATATTGAAATGAAGTTAGCTGTTCAACACCTATCGGGCCACGTGCATGCATTTTTCCTGTTGCGATACCAATTTCCATTCCAAAACCAAATTCACCTCCATCAGCAAATTGTGTGGACGCATTGTGCAGCAAAATAGCTGAATCTAAATGATTAAAAAATTTCTTTACCACTTCCAAATCCTCAGCAATAATCGATTCCGTATGTCCTGATGAATAACGCTTGATATGAGAAATGGCTCCCTCAACACCCTCAACCGTTTTAACAGAAAGAATAGCATCAAGATATTCATGTGACCAATCTTCTTCAGAAGCTAATTTGACATCTGGCATAAGAAAAACAATATCTTCTGTGGCACGAATTTCACACCCCTTTTCCTGTAAAGCAGTTAAAACAGGAAGAAATTTTTTTAATGCTTGGCTGTCAATGAGAACTGTCTCAACAGCACCGCATATCCCTGTCCGCCGCAACTTTGCATTTAAAACAATATTGCGTGCCATATCTAAATTTGCCGATTTATCAATATAAATATGACAAAGTCCCTCCAGATGAGCAAAAATTGGAACACGTGCATCAGACTGAACACGGGCAACAAGGCTCTTTCCACCACGTGGTACGATCACATCAATCGCTCCATCCAATCCTTTGAGCATTTCCCCAACGGCAGCGCGATCTGTCGTTCCAACCATTTGGATAGCATCTTTAGGTAAACCAGAGCGTTCTAAACCTTGTACCAAAGCTAAATGAAGGGCATGAGAAGAATGAAAGCTATCCGAACCCCCGCGCAAAATCGCAGCATTACCTGCTTTTAAGCACAAAGAACTCGCATCAACTGTAACATTTGGACGACTTTCATAAATAATACCAATCACACCAAGAGGTGTTCGTACACGACTTATATGAAGCCCATTTGGACGTTTCCACGCACTCATGACCTGTCCAACAGGATCAGATAAACGAGCAACTTGGCGAACACTGTCTATCATTGCACGTAAACGCAAGTCATCTAATTTTAGCCGATCAATCATTGCAGCTTTCAAATTATTCTGAGCAGCATTCTCTAAATCTTGACAATTCGCTCGTAAAATTTCATCTGATTGAGCCTCTAGACTTAAAGCGATCATTTCCAATGCATTATTCTTTTGCTCAGAAGAAGCAACAGCCAACGCTGCAGCGGCATAACGTGCTTTTTGTCCCATATCTTTCATTTGTTCTTCTAAAGTCATCGTATCATCCACTCTGCCAAAACAATAAAAACAAAAGTAACTTTTTTAAACAGAATTGGTCAAGCAACGTAAAATCATATCATTACGATGCACCATAGCAGAGCGCGCCTCATACCCAAGAATAGATTCAATTTCTTCGCTTTTACATCCTATAATGCGTACAGCCTCATCTTTGCCATAGCTTACAAGTCCACGCGCAATCTCAACCCCATTTGTATCAACAATTGCAACCGTATCCCCACGATGGAAATTTCCCTCAACGGCAATAACCCCTGCAGCTAATAATGATTTTCCTGATTCAAGAGCCTTAATGGCTCCTTGATCAATCGTCAAAACACCAGATGGATCTAAATGACCAGAAATCCATGTTTTCCAAGCACTAACAGATTTCTCACCAGCCGCAAAAAAACTCTTGCGTTCACCTTTGTCAATTGCAGCAAGAGGATTCATACGCTTGCCTGAGGTAATAATCATCGCCGTTCCAGCAGCATTAGCTATCTTTCCAGCATCAAGCTTGGTCTTCATTCCTCCCCGTGAAAACTCTGAAACAGCAACATCTGCCATTTTTTCGATATCATGCGTAATGGATGCAACAAAAGGTATAAATTCAGCCGTTGGATCACTATGGGGAGACTTTGTATAAAGACCATCAATATCAGATAAAAGTATTAAAAGATCTGCCCCCATCATTGTTGCCACACGTGCAGCTAAACGATCATTATCACCATAACGAATTTCATTTGTCGCAACAGTATCATTCTCATTAATAACAGGTACTGCTCTAAAACGTAAAAGCACATTAATCGTCGCACGTGCATTGAGATAACGCCTTCGCTCTTCCGTATCAAATAAAGTGAGCAAAATTTGACCTGTTTTGAGCCCATGTTGAGCAAGGGCATCACCATAGGTTTTTGCTAACTCAATTTGCCCCAAAGCAGCACATGCCTGACTTTCTTCCAATTTCAAAGCCCCCTTAGGAAGCTGTAGCAATGTCCTTCCTAAAGCAATAGCGCCTGAAGACACCAACAATATCTCTACGCCTTTTTTGTGCAATTCAACAACATCACTGATTAAGCTTTTAAGCCATTCAACCCGTAAACCTGTCTGAGGATCAACCAAAAGGGCAGATCCAATCTTGACCACAATACGTTTATAGTGTGTAAGTTTTTGCGATCCAAAAGCCATCTCAATCAACCTTGCTATCCCCACTAATCTCCTCTTTGCGTGACATTTCAATAATATGTGCACCAGCACGCAGCACATTTTCTAAACCTTCGCGGCTAACCGCAGAAAACATCATAACAGGTTGATCCGCTGCTCTTTGCAAAGCTTCCTGTTTCATTTTACGCTCTTCAATTGTCAGAGTATCTATCTGGCTTAAAGCGACAATTTCAATCTTATCACTTAGATTATTTCCATATGCCTCAAGTTCATGACGCACAATTTGATATGCTTTTGCTACATCTTCTTCTTGAGAAGAAATTAGATGAAGCAGTACGCGACAACGTTCCACATGTCCTAAAAAACGATCTCCAATTCCCACACCTTCATGCGCTCCTTCAATTAATCCTGGAATATCAGCCAAAACAAATTCACGACCATCAATACGTACAACACCAAGATGAGGATGTAGAGTGGTAAAAGGATAATCTGCAACTTTTGGTTTTGCAGCCGTTACAGAAGCTAAAAAAGTTGATTTTCCAGCATTAGGTAAACCAACAAGCCCAGCATCAGCAATTAACTTCAAACGAAGCCATACTGCACGCTCTTCTCCAGCCAAACCTGGATTTGCACGACGCGGTGCCCGATTTGTCGATGTTGTAAAATGAAGATTCCCAAAACCGCCATTCCCTCCTTTTGCAAGACGATAGCGCTGTCCCACTTCTGTTAAATCACAGATTAACGTTGTATTATCTTCTTCAAAAATTTGCGTCCCAACCGGAACTTTAAGGATGACATCATCACCCTTTTCACCCGTCATATTACGACCCTTGCCATGCCCCCCTGTTTTTGCTTTAAAATGCTGTTGGTAGCGATAATCAATCAGCGTGTTAAGCCCATCAACAACAAGAGCCCAAACATCACCACCCCGTCCTCCATTCCCCCCATCAGGTCCCCCAAATTCTATGAATTTTTCACGACGAAATGATACTGCTCCAGAACCTCCGTTACCAGAACGAATATAAACCTTAGCTTGATCAAGAAATTTCATTGGAAGCACTCTCTGAGGAATCAATCTCTCTACCTCTATAGGCAATACATTAGTTTTACCAGTTTTTCATCATTGATAACAAAAAAACTGTCAATATCGCCAATAACTCTTTGAGAAAAAAATCATCACATCTAAATAGGTTAAGTGAAGTTAAGTCTTCTTAAAAGAAGGCGCTATTCTTGTATTTTTGTTTTTCCCTTAAATTCAAGTGCTAGAAGATAAAGCTCTACTGATTCTGATCGGCTTGCGGGTGGTTTAACATGATAAACTTTTTTAAAATGCTGTTTCAATATCGTGAGAAGAGTGTTTTCTGCTCCTCCTTGAAAAGCCTTTGCTAAAAAATGTCCCCCAGGCTTAAGAACCGAAAGAGCAAAATCAGCCGCAACTTCACATAAATAAATCGTTCTTAAATGATCCGTCTGACGATGACCTGTTGTTGGTGCTGCCATATCAGAAAGAACCACATCCGGTTTGGTCCCTAAAGTTTCAATTAATTTCTGCGGTGCATCTGTATGCAAAAAATCCATTTCCAACATGGCAACTCTAGGCAATGGATCAACATGTAAATAATCAATACCAACAACGCTAGGATCTTCATCACTTGACCCTACTATACGCTCAGCCACCTGACACCAGCCCCCAGGTGCTGCTCCTAGATCAATAACCTTTTGACCTTTTTTCAAAAACCTATAACGCTCATTAATTTCAATGAGTTTATAAGCCGCACGCGAACGATAACCATCTACTTTTGATTGATGAACATAAGGATCATTCAGATGCCTCTCTAACCATCGTCGTGATGAAGCTTTAATGGTTCCTGCTTTCTTTTTTACGCGCTGATATAATTCATGTGACCCTGAACCTCCATAGCCACCTCTCGGTGTTTTTGTTGTTTTTTTCATCGTTATTCATTGTCTCCATATTTAATTCTCTAACGCTTGGAACCTCTGCTCTTTCTATGACGACACCATACCCCATCGCGTAACATCAGATCTATCAAAATTCCTTCCCTTAATCCACGATCAGCAACTCTTAAACGCTGGCTTGGCCAAACTTCCCGAATAACATCTAAAATTGCACAACCAGCTAAAACTAAATCTGCTCTCTCGCGCCCAATAAAAGGACTTATGACACGTTTTTCTATATCCCATGATAATAGGCGTTGTGTCATAAGTGTAATGTCTGCATCATTCATCCAAATGCCATCCACTTTTTTCCTATCATAACGCTCTAAATTAAGATACATTCCTGCTAAAGTCGTAACCGTACCAGAAGTTCCCAAAAGATGAAACTTCGAACCTTGCGCTAACTCTCCTAATTTATGACGATCTGAAAAATTATTTAACAACCCTCGCACATAGCTTTTCATTTTTTCAAAATCGTCTAAGCTAATATCATTCCCTCCAAAACGTTCAGCAAGCGTAACAACACCAACGGGAAGAGAAGTCCAAGCGATAATTTGTCTAGCTAAACGAAAAGAACGCTTTTGAGAAACATCAAGTAGCACAATTTCTGATGATCCTCCTCCAATATCAAAAAGCACAATTGCGTCAGTATTTGGTTCAACAAGTGTACTACACCCTGTAACAGCAAAACGCGCTTCTGTTTGCCGATCAACAATTTCCAATTCAAGACCTGTCTCCTCCAAAACACGCTGAATAAAATGTCTACCATTTTCTGCAGAACGACAAGCTTCTGTTGCAATCAAGCGATAACACTTAATATGCCTTTGTTTTAGCTTTAAATGACAAATCTTTAATGCTTCAATCGCACGATCCATAGCTCGTGTATTAAGAAAACCGTTATTTATTAAACCTTCTCCCAATCTTACAATACGAGAAAAAGCATCAACAACACGAAAATATCCAGGTTTACTGGGAGATGCGATAAGAAGACGACAATTATTCGTTCCGAGATCGAGTGCAGCATAAAGAGGTGGAGATTTTACTGGAGGGAACCGTCGAAGAAAAGGCGCTTTGAGTTTTTTTGTTTTTTGAGCACCTATCATTATCTGACTATGAAACTCAAAAGCTGTCTCAGATTGAACAAAAGCCTGTTTCTGTTCATAATGTTTTTTTCTCTGTTGTCTCTTTATATCAACAAAGACAGAGTATGCCTCTGTTCGTGACAATGCAGAACGATTATTTGTATTACTACCGCCCTGATCATACAACTGATCTGCTTTGGTATCGTATATTTCTCCTCGCTTTAACTCTTTTGAACCATAATTTAACGGGGTCATTTCTTTTATCCCTTGAGCGTTCCCCCCAATAAATAAACGCGAAAACTCTTCTGCTCATTCCTAAATAAAGCAATAATGCAGCATCAAATGATAAATACAAAAAATCATTCTTTCTTTGCCTATCATTAAAATTTTCTACACTAGCATCATTCAGATTTTTGTATAATCTTTTGATTGTTTCCGTAAAATCATGCTTCTCTTTATGTACTTAAAACTATAAATTAATCGTTTACGTTCGCATCAATTTTTATAAATTTTGCTCTTTTCTTTATACCATTTACACGGAGCACACCTCTATTATAACAATACTATTTGCTGACTCTTAAGGTCACAACAACCTATACATTAGTACGGTTTATAAAAAAATTTTTCTTTTTTCAATCTCGTTATCCACACACGAGCCTCGTTTGTTGTATACAATGAAATGGCTTTGATTATGCTGGAATAAAAGTTCCGTAGTACTACAAAATGCAATTACAATAGCTGTTATTTTGTGAATACCAATTAAAACTATCGTTCAAAAAATTCTCTAAGATTATAAATTTATCTAAAAAATATTAATGCTTAATCAGATCGCTCTAAAAATCCATTTAAAGCTTTAAAAAAGAATTTAGCCTACTTATTATTGTAAGGAAGCTATCTTTTTAATTATTTTAAATCGAGTATTGCTAATCTTTTTTACTTTTAATAACTAACGAAATCACTCTTTAAGCTTTATGGAAATTACTAACTTGAATTTCTATTACATACAAAGAACTTATTGTGACTTTATATTCATAAAACTCTCGCTCTTTCCAATAAATTACCTCTATATCATATTATATAAAAATTCTTACTTATTTGGCCTTATAATTTACACTCAAAAATATAATATAACAATTTATGAAAAATGAATCTTGTTAAAAACACTCGATGGATTCTAAGGACGTAAAGAATTAAGTGCCGCATTTAATCCTTTAAATGGTACAGTAAAAGAAAATACCTTTCCTTCTTTAATTTTATAGGAAATACGTACTTTATTGTCCTGCTCTATTTGTTTAGTCAAAACCGGCCCTACAGGCGATTGTGCCAAACAAACAGTTTCATTGCATTGCGTATAATGAATAAGAACAGGTTTTTTAACACCTTTTACAAACATTTGAATCGGAACATTTATATCAGAATTTGGCAATGTCCGAAAAAGCATCACTGCTTGACCACTTGTCGTAGACACAAGAGACCAACTAAAAATGGTATTTCCTTCTTGATCATGAACAGTCTGTGTCACATTACATATACCTTGCTTATGTTTAAGCTTTTGTTTTTCGTCACAAATCAAAGTCCAGTCATAAAACTGCATAATAATTCGACGTGTTTCACCAGGTTCTCCCTTAGGTATCGATAAGTGCGGTGGATGCACTGTATAAATATTATTGTTCTCATTAGCAAAGCTTTCGCTCTTGCCTATTAAGGCAAGAGCAAACAAAACCTTTACTAACATACTTCTCTTTTTTACAATAACAGCCATTTTTTCTATTATCATCTCAACCTCAGAGTAATTCCAGCACCTATCCCCCAGTGACCTCCAGCACTCGTAATAGATACATTCGAGCGAATATTTCCATCTTCAGATGTATAACCCGCCCCAATAGCAAATGCGGATTGACTACGCCATAAACCACTACCAAATGAAACACTTAAAGATCCTGGTATATCATAGTAACGTAAGTTTGACACCGCTAGACCAATCGCTGCAGCTTGTCTTGCCTCTTTTCGAACATCCTCAATAGCATAATTTAACGTTTCAAACTTCATATCCGTATACGAATTAGCCTCATTAACTCCATCTTTTACAATATGAGAAACTTTCTCATCCGTATACTTATTGGCATCTTCAAGAACCGTCTTCATCTGCTGTTCGGTGTAATCATGTAACTGACCCCCATTAACAGCTTCATGCGAGCCCGTTTCAATCTTTCCATCCGCTACATTGTCTATCAAAACTGGATCACTCTCATTCCCACCTACCAACGTAACCTTATTCGTCTTTTTACCATCACCATCTTTGTCATATTTAACCGCTCCGTCCATAACCGTTGTTGTAATATCTTTTACATGTTGATCAATCGTATCTACTTTCTTTTCAACCTCTTTCACTTTCTCATTCGTCTCCCATAGCTGACCTCCATTCACAACTTCTTGTGAATTCTCTTCAACTTTACCAGCTAAGACATTCTTAATCTTGCTCGACTTGTCATCATGCTTCGCGTCGTACGCTCCTTCAGTTTCATTCCACTTTAAACCACTCGACGCAACATTCTTCTCAACATCATGAATACGATTGTTGATATTAGTCATACCTATATTCACACCATCAAACGCAGCCGCAACATTATCATAGCTCGTCTTCTCATCTGAACTACCGTCGCTCTTAAATTGTGCAACCTTGAATTCCGGTGCACTCCATTTCCCATCCTTATAGCCGGCTCCTCCTCCTAAATAGACCGCTAAGACATTACTCATAGAATAAAGTTGTGAACCATTAACCGCATCCGTGGATGTTTCTGAAATCGTTCCACCACGCACTCCAGAAAGAGTCCGTTCCGCTCCATCAATGTTGGAAAGGGTAATGCTTGTGCCACTTTTTTCGCCTCCAATGCTAATAACATGCGTCTTGTCATCTTGTTTAACTAAGCTATCACTAACAACATTGTTAATTTCTTTGTGAATATTCGTGAAAGATGTCCCTACTCCTGCTAACGCATCCGCAACATTATCATAGCTCTTCTCTTCAGAACTACCTTCAGAGTTGACAGTTTGTAGCTTGAAACTTGGAGCACTCCACTCGCCCTTATCATTATAGCCAGCACCTCCACCAAAATACTCCGCAAACATCTTATTCATGGAATAAAGCTGTGAGCCATTAACCGCATCCGTCGATGCTTTTGAAACTGCACCTTCCTTGACTCCAGAGAGTGTCCGCGCGGCATTATCACTGTTTGCAATATTGATGCTCGTACCGCCTTTTTCGCCTCCAATGCTAATAACATGCGTCTTGTCATCTTGTTTAACTAAGCTATCACTAACAACATTGTTAATTTCTTTGTGAATATTCGTGAAAGATGTCCCTACTCCTGCTAATGCATCCGCAACATTATCATAGCTCTTCTCTTCAGAACTACCTTCAGAGTTGACAGTTTGTAGCTTGAAACTTGGATCTGTCCACGCTTCACCCTCATACTTGGCACCTCCGCCAAAATATTGCGCTGTATGTTTAGCAACCTTAGTAACATTTTCATTGGTGGTAAAAAGCTGTGAGCCATTAACCGCATCTGTCGAGGTTCCTGAGAGTTCACCAGAACTCACACCGGCGATTGTCCGTTCTTTACCGTCTTTGTTGAAAATACTTAGTTTAGTGCCGCCTGTTTCCTTAGCAATGGTGATAGCACCCGATCCCCCCGCACGGAGACTACGCGCTAAAGTTATCTCTTCTTCTTGCTTAACAAGGATACTGTCTCTTACATCGACAATCTCTTCATTCAAAGTGGTGAAAGCACTGTTAACACCTCCAAAAGCATCAGCAACATTATGATAAGTCTTCTCGTCACCTTCTGTGCCATCAGCATCAAATTGCGCAACTTTGAAATCAGGTTCTGTCCATTTGCCTTCCTCATACTTGACATTACCACCGAAGTACTCCGCAAGGGCTGTATTCGTAGAATGGAGCTGTGAGCCATTAACCGCATCCGTTGATTTTTTTGAGAGCTCACCATCCTTAAGAGACGTGATCTTGCTGTTGCCTTTTTTCTCTCCTTCTCCATGCGTCGCTACAAAGGCATCATCATCCTTGCTCCACGTCAACGAATCCTGTGCAACACCTTGTGTCACATCCTTGATCCGCTGATTCACATTCTTGATACTCGTATCAATGCCTTCAAAAGCTGTACCAACATCTTTAAATTCAGCTTCTTCTTCCTTACCGTCTTTAGAAATCTTAGATAATTTATAGGTGGGTCCCGTGAAAGCACCATCTGTAAAGGTTGTACCACCACCTAAAAACTTCGCAACATCTCCAGAGAGGGTATGAATTTGTCCACCATTAATGGCATCACGTGAATCCTTGGCAATACTGCCAACAGCTACATTATGGAGAGCAACGGCTTTTGCTTCCTTACCTTTCCCTAACGTCACACTTTCATAATTAATGGTGTTTTCTTTATCTGTATTTTTATCATAATGAACAACTGCTGATTCATCAGATTGAAGATTATCAGAAAGGTCTTTTAAACCCTTATCAAGTTGGCCTTTGTTAACCGCTTCATTGTCCTTGGCCGCTTCCTTCACACCGGAAATAACACGATCAGCACCACTCTTATCGGCAATATTGATTGTAGCGCCATCTGT
>NZ_JBHILW010000029.1:0-8046 GCF_042193565.1 Bartonella sp. SD1336NMGDW | reverse complement strand
GTAATGCTTGGTGTCTTAACGCATTTAAAAGATGAAAATGAGCGGAAAGACAATATCATTGCTAAATTAGAACCAAAGGCAAAAGCACTTGATGGTTTAAAGCGTTCTGATGGTTTGTTTGGCTTAATTGAAGCAGCAAAAATGTTAGAGGTGCGACCAAAGGATTTAACGGATTACTTGCGTAAACATGATTGGGTGTATCGACGGGCTCCAGGGGCGCCTCTGTTACCTTATCAGGACAAGATCAAGAAAGGATTCATGGATTGCCCTGCTATTACCATTCAAAGACCGGATGGTACAGAAAAGGTGCTCCCTTCAACGAAAATCACATCTAGAGGATTGGCATGTTTGAGAGAACAAATCTTTGGGGGTGTGCAATGAATAGCAGTGTCGACTTCTTATGCGATTTATGGATGGCATTGTTTAAGCTTTCTAATCATCGAGGCATTGGAGATGAGGACTGCAATGCTATAGTTGAGGTTATGGAATCGGTCGTAGATGCTCTGGTTTTAAAGCTTCAAGATGACGTGCCCAATATTACAAAAATCTTGGCAATTTTGACAGATTTTGGAGCTTCAGAACTTCCACATCGTATGGATTCTTTGTTGCGAACTTATGAACCAGATTTAGAGAGCCCCATTAAAAAGGTTGCTTAAGTAAAACACATCTCCCCTCCCCGTTCTCAAAATGGGGAGGTGGTTTAAAGATCAAGTTTTGAATGGGAGCCCAGACGCACTAAAATCAATCGATCTTGACCAATCAAGCGATAAATCAATACTAAGTCAGGTCGAATATGGCAATCTGGATAATTGCTCCAATTCCCAGTCAATGCATGATCATGATATCGAGGTTCTAAAGGCTGGTCATTTGCTAATGCTGCAATGATTTGGCGCAAATCAGTATCTAAAAGATGCCGATACCGTCCTTTCATTTCACGCTTGAAATCACGTTTGAAGATAGTGGTACGTTCAATCGTCCGCATAGAGATCGTCAAATAATTCGTCTACGGAATGAAACTTTTTTAAGTTACCTTCCTCTAGTTCTGCAAAAGCCGCTATAGTTTTCGCATTAGGTTGAAACAAGAAGGACGGAATAGCTTTATCTTGTGCAATACGCGTCATCAATACTCTCACAACATCACTTACTGATAAACCTGAAGCTTGAATAACTTGATTAGCAACATTTTGAATTTCTTCTGGTACACGCGCCTGAACCATACGACTAGCAGCCATGATGAGCTCTCCTCTCTCAACTGTATTTCAATGTAATACAATTGAAGTTTAATTTCAACTATAAAGCACATTTTTTAGAGTGGCGAGATCGTTTGGCTTAACAACCACTTGCTTTTTTTAAGACTTCACCCATACGTGTTCGCCAATCTTTTCCTTGTTTTTTAAAAGAGGCAATAACATTTGGGTCGAGACGGAGAGTAACCGTTTGTTTGGGAGATTCAACGGGTGGACGCCCGCGTTTACGGCGTTCTTCTGTTACATACTTAAAAAAGGAGGCTGGTAAAACGTCTTTAGCTGGCTTTAAGCGTGCAAGTTCTTCATCTGTTAGTGGTGGGGAATCCACAGCGTCCCAATCTTCTTTTGTATAGCCACATCCTGTTTCAAAGGTTTTTTTGATAGTCATTGAAAACCTCTCTTTCTTTTTTATTCGCTTGACGAAAACTGATAATGGATATCGCTTCATTGCCAAGCTTTGCAAAAACAATAACTGTTGTGTCATCAGCAAAATGTCCAATAGCCTTCATGCGGTTTGAATGGGTTGCATCAATAAAAGCATGTTCCCAGTCAAAGTAAATAACATCAGCAAAATCAAGCTTATGTTTATCAATGTTTAAAGCTCTTTTTGGTTCATCCCACACTATCTTCATATATTTTATGTACACGAAAAATAAAACCTTGTCAATAATTAAAGTGTACAATAATTCGTATATACCATTCAAAATGGAGCAACTATGAATAAGAAGCATCGTAAGGGTCTATCGGTTCGTGCCTTTGCGAAGAAGATGGGTGTTTCACATAATGCGGTGGTTTCTCGGATAAAGACAGGTAAATTTGATGCGGCTCTTTTTGAAGATGGTTCTGTCAATGAAGCGCTTGCAACAGCTATCTGGAATGAGAATCCAACAAAGCGCCCTATCCCATTTTTAGCGCCTGATGGAAAGGTGCGGACAAAGATTAAACAAGCCTCCACAGATGGAGCCAATGAATACAAGATAAAACTGGAGCGAATGCAAGTTGCGCTAGCAAAAGAAAAGATTGCTCTGGAAAAGTTACGCGAAACAACTGTTGATCGTGAAGAAGTGAGAAAAGAAGCATGGAACTTTGGAAGAGCGCATCGAGATACAATGCTCAATTTTGCCTATCGCTTTGGTACTGAAATTGCGGCGCAAGTAGGATGTGATGCTGCGAGCCTTATTGGAGCTATCGATCATCATATGCGCAAAGCTTTAATGGAAAATGTCGTCCCTGTTTCTTTTCACGATCCCAACATTTTAGAAGAGAATCCAGAACATGATAAGTAGTGATGCTTCGCCCTCATCCTCTGGTGCTGGGCTCTTTTTTTGCTATGCGAATGAAGGACGTCGTCCTGACCCGCCTTATACTGTTTCCCAGTGGGCTGATAAAAATCGTTATTTGAGCACAGTTACAAGTGCTGAGCCTGGATTATGGAGGACTATACGTACCCCCTATTTACGAGAGATCATGGATAATCTTTCTGTTTATGATCCGACTGAAATAACGGTTGTGATGAAGGGGGCTCAGGTTGGAATGTCGGAAGCAGCATTGAACTTTTGTGGTTATGCCATTCATCATAGTCCAGGACCTGCCCTTTATGTGATGCCGACAGTTGAGACCGCTAAGAAACTGTCAAAGTCTCGTCTTGATCCGATGATTTCAGCTAGCCCTGCTTTAAGTGAACGCATTGCTCCTGCTCGTGCACGAGACAGTGGAAATACAATGTTTTCAAAGGAATTTTATGGGGGAACATTGATGATTACAGGAGCAAATAGTGCTGCTGGATTGCGTTCTTCTCCTATTCGCTATTTGGTTTTGGATGAAGTCGATGCTTACCCATTGAATGTCGATAATGAAGGCGATCCTGTAACAATTGCTGAAAAACGAACCTCTGCTTTTATTCAACGTAAAATTTTTAAATTGTCCACGCCGACACACCGTGACACAAGCCGTATCGCCAAGGATTTTGTGCTAGGAGACCAGCGATATTACAACGTGCCTTGTGATGCATGTGGTGTTCTACAGCCCATTGTTTGGTCACAAATCAAGTGGCCAAAAGGCGCCCCCGAAAAAGCTGTGTTTGTTTGTGCCCATTGTGGTCATGAACATGCCGAACATCGTAAGTCCACCTTAATGGCAGAAGAAAACGGTGCTTGCTGGATCGCAACACAGGAGTCAAGTAAGCCTCGTCTACGTTCTTACCATATTTCAGCGCTTTATTCGCCATGGCTGACTTGGGGCGATTGTGCGCGCGAATTTTTAAGAGCCAAAGAAGACCCTGCTCTTTTGCAAGTTTTTATTAATACAGTTCTTGGAGAGCCATGGGAAGACAGAACAGGCGAAGTTGTTGATCCTGATAGCCTCTATGCAAAACGCGAAGATTATCCATTGGCACCAGAACAAGCCGTGTTGTTAACAGCGGGTATTGATGTGCAAAATGACCGCTTGGAACTTGAAGTGGTGGGATGGGGGCGTAGTGAAGAAAGTTGGCATATTGATTATCAAGTTATCCTTGGTGATCCTTCTTCTTTTGAAGTATGGGACCAACTGGATGAATATCTTACAAGACGTTGGCCACATCTAGGCTATAAAGATGGCATCAAGATAACGGCTGCTTGTATTGATACCGGTGGTGGACACACACAAGCGGTTTATAATTATGTGCGCCCGCGTGAGGGACGACGTATCTGGGGGATTAAGGGACAAGCGGGATGGCGTGCGGTATGGCCACGCCGCCCAAGTAGAAACAACAAAGGACAGATCAATCTCTATATTGTTGGTGTTGACGCAGCAAAAGATATTATCACGGCACGGTTTAAAAAATCCGGTCCTGAAGCATCGGGTGCTGGTGCAACACACTTTCACAAAAGCCTTGATCGGGAATATTTTGACCAGCTAACCGCTGAAAGAAAAGTCATCAAATATTTTAAAGGCTTCAAGCGCATTGAATGGCAAAAAAGCGAAAAGGCAAGAAATGAAGCCTTGGACTGTAGGGTCTATGCTTATGCTGCTTTACAAGGTCTGATTTCGGCAGGAATAAACCTTAATCGAGAAGTCGATATCTTAGAAGAGCGTCTGGAAAAACTTAAAATTGAGGGCTCTTTAGAGCAGCCAACACCAAGACATGCCCCCTCTCCTGCTCCAAGAAGATCTCAGACAGCACAACCTCAAAAGAAGCCATTCAGAACAATGATGAATCCTTATATGCGAGGGGATTGGAGGTAATTTGTGGGTGAAACTTTAGAACCAATTAACAGCAAAATTGACAGACTTGAAAACTTAAAAAGGCGGCGTGAGCAAATTGAAGAAGCTCTTTATTCGGGAGCACAATCGGTGCGCCATGGCGATAAGCAAGTAAGCAACCGTTCTGTTGAGGAACTGCGCAGAGCGCTTGAGATGCTGAACACACAAATAGCGGACCTTGAAGGGCGCAAGCGTTCACGCGTTTTCTATTTTAATATATCACGAGGCTATTAATGGCTGGTTTTTTCAATAAACTCACGGGCTTTTTTACAATTTCTCGTCAACACAATCCCCATTTTGAAGCGGCAAGCAAAAGCCGCCGTATGGGTGGTTTTGACCCCGCAAAAAAACATATCAATAAAGCCATTGAGGAATGCGGTGATACCATTGTTGCCCGTTCAAGATGGCTTTATGACAATGAAGCTCTTTATGGCTCTGCAACAGAGGAATGGGTCTCTGCGGCTGTAAGTGATGGGATTAAACCTTATCCTCGTATTGAAGGCTTTCAAGAAGAAAAGAAAAAGCTTTTAGACTTATGGTGGCAATGGGTTGATGAAGCAGATTATGATGAAGATACCAGCTTTTATGGGCTGCAAGCAACCATTGCACGAGAGGTCTTTTTAACCGGAGAGTGCTTTGTAAGATTGCATTATGTTGATCTCTACGGACGCTCTGGTGTACCGCTTCAATTACAAGTTTATCCCACGGAAATGTTGGACCTTTCCTACAATGGACCTGCTGAGATTGAAGGCAATTACATTCGTATGGGAATTGAATTTAATGCCAGTGGCAAGCGTGTTGCTTATCATTTCTGGGAACATCACCCCTATGATGATGTCCCTGCAAATATGGCATTTGAGAGCCAAGAGCGCGTGCGTGTCCCCGCTGAAATGGTCCTGCACATCAAAGAGCGCCGTATTGCCGGACAATTGCGCGGTTCTCCCAAAATAACGCGCTGTATGACAAAGATCTTTCAACTGGAATCCTATGACGACGCAGAACTCGATAGAAAAAGGACGGCGGCTCTTTTCGCGGCGTTTGTCAAGGACAATTCACCAAACGTCGAAAAATTATCCGATAATCGTGATAAAAACAACGTTGAAGAAGAATACAAAGCACCTGTCATTGCGCCCGGTGCATCTCTTTATTTAGGAGAGAATAAAGAGGTTACATTCTCAAATCCTGTTGAGGTTGGTGGCTCTTATGAGGCTTTTCAATTTCGCAATATCTTGAAAATTTGTGCAGCACTTAATATGCCTTATGCCGTTGTGACAGGGGACGTTACGCGCGGCAATTTTTCAAATGTGCGTACCTCTATCATTCAGTTTAGACGGCACGTCAAACAATGGCGTGAACATATCATTGCCTTTCAGTTTAATCGCATTATATGGGAGCGTTTTGTTGAAATGGCAGTGCTTGTCAAATGCGTCAATTTGCCAGGGTGGGAAGAAAATCCCTTGCCATGGCTTCAATGTGAAAGCTTTGCGCCCCCGCTTGAAATGATTGATCCAAACAAGGATATCTCAGCGGAAAAAGAAGAAATCCGTGCAGGCTTGAAAACACGACGCATGGCACTTGCCGAGCGCGGCTTTGATATCGACAGCATTCATGCCGAACTGCAAGAAGAGCACACAGATGCTCGTGCGCGCGGCTTATCTTTTGACACGGATATGGCAGCGCCCTCTGGTAGCAATCAAGTAATTGATACCGCAGATTCAGAAGCTTCTGAAACTTATGAAAGTAACCAAGGCAGTGAGGCACATACAAATGGTGAATAATCTCGACATGCCGTTTTTGGCATCACGGCTTTTTGGTGTTCCTCATATGCTTGCATCGACAAAGCTTGATATCATTTTGAATGCTCTTGCGCCGCGTCTTTTTGAGGGAGAAAAGTTTCCCCCTAAGGCTTTTGCGCAAGGGGATACGGAAGCTTTAAGACCACCAGAAACTTACGTGGTGCAAAACAATGTTGCTATCCTACCAGTTCATGGCACGCTTGTGCGCCGTGGTGCATGGCTTGGGGCTTTATCGGGATTAACCTCTTATGAAGGTTTAAGGGCTTCTTTTCGTGAAGCCATTGCACAACCTGATGTTCGCGCTGTCTTACTTGATATTGACAGCGGCGGTGGAGAAGCCGGTGGTGTCTTTGATTTGGTTGAAGAGTTTCAAACACTCTCAAAACAATACAATAAACCCATTTGGGCACATGCCAATGAGTTTGCCTGTTCTGCAGCTTATGCCATTGCCTGCTCTGCTTCTCAAATATGGGTAGCTCGCACGGGTGTTGTGGGCTCGATTGGGGTTGTTTGCGCCCATCTTGACCAATCCCGTGCAGATGAAAAACACGGGCATAAATGGACCTTTGTCTTTGAAGGTGATCACAAAGTTCATGGCAATCCTCATGAACCCTTGAGCGATACAGCACAGATAAAAATGCAAGCCGATTGCGCCCTGCTCTACGAGATGTTTGTTGATTTGGTGGCGCAAAACAGACGCTTAAATGCTGCTGCAATTCGTGACACGAAGGCAGAAACTTTTATAGGCACCCAAGCGATCACGCTTGGATTAGCAGATGCGCAGGGCACTCTTGCGCAAGCTTTGGAAGCCTTAACGG
Organism: Bartonella sp. SD1336NMGDW; assembly: GCF_042193565.1. NCBI lineage: Bacteria > Pseudomonadati > Pseudomonadota > Alphaproteobacteria > Hyphomicrobiales > Bartonellaceae > Bartonella > Bartonella sp. SD1336NMGDW. The sequence goes on along the minus strand of NZ_JBHILW010000029.1, from coordinate 942 downwards.
ATTCCATATCACAAAACCCAACATCAACAGAAAAAGAAGGACAAAACACATGGCACGCACACAATACCGCGCTGAAGAAGAGGATGACGAAAAGATCGTCGACATCATCAATGACGAGGAAGAGGACGAAGACGATAGTGACGTCGACAAAAACGCCGAAGACTTCGACGATGAAGAAGAAAACGAAGATGAGGATGAAGACAATGAAAACAAGCGCGAAGATATGAAAGCCGTGCTTGAAAAAGAAAGAAAGCGCGCAAAAGCACTAACAACCCTTGAAAGGCAAGCAAAGCACTTAGGCGTTTCTTTTGACGCAGCAAAAGCTATTCAAAACGGTATGAGTCTCGAGAAAGCACGCCAATGTGTGTTGACAGCAGCTAGCTCTCAAAGCGCGTCTTTAAAAGTCTCGCCTTATACCCCTCATAGTGATGGGACGAGCAAGGCAAAGATTCACGCAAAATGGGAAGCAGCTTGGAGGGCAGTGAAATGACGAATATTATTTATGACGACGTACGCAATGGCGCTTATCTTGGACCCTACGACCCCGATATGTCAAACGAAGAAGTGGTGTTTGCATCAGGAGCATTCATTGAAGCAGGAACTATCATGGGGAAGATAACCGCAACGGAACACTATGTCCCCCTTAATCCAGCAGCATCAGATGGCAGTCAAACACCGGCAGGGATTTCTTTTGCCACTATTGACGCAACAGGCGCCGATCAACGCGCCGTGATTACAGTACGCTTATGCACTGTAAAAGCTTCTGAACTGCTATGGCCAGATGCCATCACGGATGAGCAAAAGAAAGCAGCCATTCAGTCTTTAGAAGACCATAACAACAATTCTATTGCGATAGGAGAATGCGCACATGGATATGAACTTTTTTAAACATGATGCTTTCTCAAGCATCACAATGATGAAAGCCATCGAAAACTATGAGTT
>NZ_JBHILW010000028.1:0-8345 GCF_042193565.1 Bartonella sp. SD1336NMGDW | reverse complement strand
AACATTCAGAACAACTTGAATGCCAGCCTTAAGTCTTGCTTCAGCAGAGAAAGCTTTGAATTTACACCAAATAAAGCACCAGGTTGATGAGCTTGAGAAAGCCTTGTCCATCCTTACGTGACAAGGTTTTCTTTTTATGCCGCGTCGTTATAACGTTGCTGTTTTGCTTGCTCGATGACATTCAAAAGATCCGATTGTAACCAACGCGATAAAAAACCCAATTTTAGGGGTTTGGGGAGAGATCCATTGGTAACATGACGGCGGAATGTTGAGACACTCATATGAAGCAATTTTGCACTTTCACGATCTGTCAAAAGAATATCATTTTCTGTCATACTAAAATCCTTTCACTATCAAAAAATGGCAACAAATCATAACCATTTATTAACCACATTTTGGTTCATTTTTAAAGGTATTTTATTTATAGAAAACAATATTTTATCATACAATTTCTAATGTGATAATTTATGACTCTTATTGAGAAAGAATGAGAGAGAAGAGAGCTAAAGTTATCCACAGATAATGGGGTTATTCACCCCATATCTTAAGATTGACCCGTGACATAAGCCGCCCATTTATCCATATAAACACGGCGCTGTTCTAGATAATCAGTACGACGATAGGCACGCTCTACTTTGCCGCCAACTGTATGACTTAGAATAGTTTCAGCGACCTCATAGGGGGCATCGGTTGTTTCAGCAAGCCAATCGCGTAAACTAGAGCGAAAACCATGCGGGCAGGCTTCAAGTTTATTGTCTCTCATATATTGAGCCATACACTTCTCAGCGAGGGGACCGCGACCTTTAGCAGAAAAAAAGAGATCATTACGAGAAAGCAATCGTGCTTGTTTTAAAATGTCTAATGCTTCAGTTGATAAAGGCACGCGAAATTCTTTTGTTGTATCACGCTTGCCTTTCATATTTTCAGCAGGTATGGTCCATATATCCCCATCAATTTGATCTTTATGAATATGACGTAAAGGATTGGTACGAACACCTGTCAGAATAAGCAAACGCAAAGCCAGTTGTGTTATGGTTGATGCTTCACAGAGTGTTTTATAAAAAGCCGGAACCTCTCTCCAATCCATGGCTGGTCTATTAGTGACCTTATGGCGTTGTTTTCCTAAGAGAGCTTTTGCTTTTTCTACAGCTTGTAAATCAACATCTACACCTAATGCAGCCGCATGTTTGAGACAAAGATTAAGACGTATCAATGCTGTTCGAGCAATTACAGCCTTTGTATGCCAAATGGGAGAAAGGGTATTGCGTATCTCTGTTTGCGTAATCTCTGAAACGGGTAAACAGCCTAATTTAGGGAGAATATGAAGGCGTAAAGGTGTAAACCATTTACCATTTTTACCATCACCTTTTAATTCAGCTTTACGAGTTTCAAAAGTATCTAGTGCAATATCTTTTAAGTAATGGAGATTGCTTATTGCCTCACGCTTTTGTTTTTCACGTTCTTTAATAGGGTCACGCCCTTCACGTAAAACAGCCCGCCATCCTGTTGCCAATTCACGGGCTTGTTTTAAAGAAACATCTCTTAAAGCACCCAAGCCCATTTCGCGACGCCGCCCATGAATGGTATAACGATAAAGCCATTGAGCACCGCCATCTTTACGCTTATGAAGTAACAAGCCGGCACCATCATTATATTTGCCAGCTCCCAATGTTGCGACAGCCCTTGCATTAAGACGATTCATAAGAACCATTTTTACTCCTTTCTGCTATAGTTTTTACCCACACATCAACCCCGCTTGTGACGTGCAAGCAAGTGATTTTGATTGATTCAAGATACACAGATTTAAGATGAGAGAATCTTACGTTATTCAGGGTTCTCATTCAATATGAATAACGCTAGATTATGATTATAAATCAATGCCTTGAACACTTGTTGAATGCCGTTGGTTTGAAAGCGAGAGGTATTACAAAGCGCCCGATTTAAGTACTGGAGAACTTCGTGATTATAGCGAGGAAGAATTTAAGCAGCTACAGTGCATGATGCCTAATATTCAAGGGGCGGCTTTTAATAAAAAGGTTGTTAAGCGCGCTTTTTTAGGCAGGAAGGTTTTGCTATGCCCCGATCAACCCATGGTTCCAGCTGGTCAATTGGGTTGGGAGTGTATAACGGGGTATTTTGACAAGATAGAACGGCAATTTTATGGTGTTGTGCGTCCTACAAAAGATCCTCAACGGTGGGCGAATAAATATTTCAGTCAAGTGATGTATATCCTTAATAGCCAATCCAAAGGCGGGATAATGGCAGAGAGTGGTGCATTTAAGGATGAGAGAGAAGCAGCAAAAAGTTTAAGCCGATCAGACAGTATTACATGGGTTAAACCTAACGCATTGGCACAAGGAAAGATCCAACCCAAACCCGTAGCACAGTTTCCACAAGGCTTTTTCCAGCTGTTTAATGAAGCTAAGGAAGCAATTAATCAGGTGACGGGTTTATCGCCCGAATTCATTGGCACAAGAGAAGTGACACAAGCGGGTATTTTGGAGGCACAACGACGCCAATCCAGTTTAAATCTGCTTGCTTGTCTGTTTGATGGTTTACGTTTGTACCGCAAGCGGCAAGGTAAGATTATTTTGCATCTTATCCAGAATTACTTGTCCGATGGTCGTTTGGTACGGATATCTGGTGAGGAGAATGCGCAATATATTCCATTGACGCGTGAAGAAGTAACGAGTGTTGAGTATGACATTGTTGTTGATGATGCGCCAACCAGCCCGAATGAGAAAGAGCGCACCTTCGGTATCATCACACAACTGCTTCCATTGCTTCAAAATGCGATTACGCCGGATATTATGCTTGATCTACTTCGTTATTCACCATTGCCGGCGTCATTGCTTAATCGTGTCAGTGAGAAGTTCCAACAGCAACAAATGGCACAACAACAGCAGATGGACCCCGAGCAGGAAATGAAGTTGCAGGAAAAGCAACAAGACTTAGAGACGAAAGCACAGATGCATCAGATGGATTTGCAACAAAAGCAGATTGATCTGTTTGTGCATCAAGAGAGAGCAAAAACAGACGCAGAACTGATGAAGCAACGCTATGAGATTGAACGGCAGAAGCTTCTCAATGATCAGGCACATAATCAGATTATGCGAGAGCGAATAGCATTACACAGAGGTATGCATAGTTGAGAAAGGTGAAAGAATGAATGCAGAAATGAATGAAGCTATGAATGAAGATTACAGAGTTGGAGCACCGGTCTTTGATGATGAGAGCTCTTTTGATGCCGGCACTTATGATGGTGAAACGATTGATAATGATGATGTCACCTCTCCAGAGCCGGTTGTGCAGTCCGTTGAAAAGCCTTCAGAGATTGTTCCTAGCATAGAACAGCAGCGTATGGAGCAACAAGCTAAACAAGCTCGTGAAGCGCTTGTCAAGCTTTATGACCCCCAATCCCAGACGCCAATGGTTGAAGGTGAAAATGCACCCCCAGACCCTACACAAGACATTATTGGCTATATGAGTTGGATGGGAAAAAAGATTCGAGAGCAGGATGCGTATATTAGGGAACAGAAAGAAGCGCTAAGACAAGCTGAGGAACAGCAGCAGCATGATATACGTCTTGGTCAGTTTTTCAACAATTCTGTTAAGTCGTTTCAAAATAAATCCAGTGATTTTGGTGATGCGGCAAATTTTCTTTACGAGAAGCGTGCGAAGGAATTGAGTTCTTGGTCGTCACTTTATCCTGAGTATGCAGATCCAAACACAATTTCTGAGATCATAAGGAATGAATTGCGTACGATTGTAGCGACTTGTGCACAAAGAGATCTCAATCCGGCAGAAGAGATTTATAGAATAGCGCAAAATCTTGGCTATCAGAACCAAGCAGTACAAGCGAATAATCAAGTTGCAGAACTTCAAAGCCGTCAGAATTCTGCGAGAACTTTAACGGCATCTGGTGGAGGGGGGAGTGTTGGACCAATCACTTTAGCAAGCATTGATAGGATGTCAGAAGAAGAATTTGACGCTTGGATATCAAATCCGAAAAATAAAGCAATTTTTCGGCAATTGCATGGTGCTGGTAACGGGTATTAAGAGTGCATTTTTATAGAAATTAGCCTGTTTTATGCAGGGTTATGGTCCGGCTTTTAAGCCGGTTTTTTTTACAGCAAAGAAAGGTAAAATCAATGGCATTAACAACAGTTAGAGCAGATGATCCTCATGCGATAAGCACGTGGTCAAAATTATTAAATACAGAAGTTTCAAAGGCGATACCTATTGCCCCTCTCATAGGCAGGGGTTCAAACAGCATTATTCAACTTAAAACTGAAACACAGAAGGGCAGAGGGGATTGTGTTACATTTAGCTTACGTACACAGCTTTTGGGACGGGGTGTTACCTCAGGACAGACGCTTGAGGGGAATGAAGAGGCATTACAATTCCTTCATGACAGACTATATATTGACGAGCTTTCGCATGCAGTTCGTGTAGAAAATGAAGGTAGTATAGCGCAACAACGTACAACGTTTGATTTGCGTGACGAAGCAAAAGATGGCTTAGTTGATTGGTATGCAGATCGCTTAAGCTTGATGTTTTTCATTCAAGCTTGCGGATATACAGCAAGGACAATCTCTTTTGAAGATCGGATGATAGATATCGAGAATGTGCATTATGGATTTAATGAACCTCTGGCACCAAGTAGTAAGCGAATTATCCGTCCAGATGGTAAAACCAAGGATGAAGAGCTAAGTGAAGCGCCAAAACACAGCTTTAGTTTGAAGCTTATTGACGAAGCTGTAAAAATGGCGAAACTTGCTAATCCCAAAATTCGACCAGTACGTGTGAATGGGGAGAGTGTTTATGTTCTCTATTTGCATCCAACACAAGTGATGCAATTGCGTACCAATACAGAGACTGGTCAGTGGCTTGATATTCAGAAAGCTGCTTACACAGGCTCTCGTGCGCAAAACCCAATCTTTGATGGTTCTTTAGGCATGTATAATGGTGTGATTTTACGTGAATCTGAACATGTCACCCATGGGGTAAAATCTACCGATCATACAGCGAAAAAAAGTGTGCGTCGTGCTGTTTTTCTTGGAGCACAAAGTATCGTTATGGCTTTTGGAAATAATCGCAATGTCAATCGCTATAAATTGGTGGAAGAGCATTTCGACTATCAACGTTACTATGGTTTGTCTGCGAAAACACTGATTGGCATGAAGAAAACCCGTTTCAAATTTCCAAATAGCTCTCAAGCAGCGCAAGATTTTGGAACGATTGTTATCCCCACCTACAGTGGTGAACCTGATAATTAATCATAGGGAGGAAACAAGACATGGCAGATCAATTACCACCTCCATTACAGGGAAGAAATCTTCACACCCAACAGGTGAGTTTCTTACGTTTGAATATCTCGCATAAAGATAAGCATCTTACGGAAAAAATCGGAATTTTGCCTCGTGGCGCTTTGATCACTTCGATGAAGGCTTTTGTCAAGACCGCGTTTTCTGAAGCAAAATTAAAGATAGGCAGCACCTATGGCGGCAATGAGTTCAGTGAAAAAGACATCAAAGCCCAAGGCACGCAAGATTTTACGCCAACAGATCAAAAGTCTTTTGTTGCAGATGATAAGGAGATGACCCTTTATGCAACACGGGATAAAACAACTGCGGCTGGTGAATGTATTGTGGTTGTGCAATTCGTAACAAATCATTGAGGGGATAAGACATGGCAGATTATTTACCACAGCCCTTGCAAGGGAGAAATCTTCATACCCAGCAGGTAAGCTTTTTGCGGCTTAATTTTAGCTATGAAGATAAAGAAAACGCTATGAGAATAGGCACGCTACCTCGTGGTGCTTTGATTACTTCAATTAAAGTGTTTGTTAAGACAGCATTTTCGGACACGAAGGTAAAAATAGGCAGCACTGCTGGCGGCAATGAGTTTGGTGAAGCAGAAATCAAACAACAGGCAGTAAAAGAGGTTAAGCCTACCAATCAGAAGGAGTTTATCCCTTATGATGAAGAACTTACTCTCTATGCCAAAGCGGACAAAACAGTACAAGCTGGGCAAGCAAGTATAGTCGTTGAATTCGTGACTAATCACTGAGAGGTATTTTGATGACACGTCATTATATTCGGGTTAAGACCGGAGGACCGATACCTGTAAAGCGAGATGTTTATCGTCATAAGAGAACACTTTCGCACTTAGTGTCGGTTATTCAAGATGAGATTGATGACATAGCCGATGAGTATGTTCAACAAATCCAAGAAAGCATTTTTGCAGCCATTCGTTTTTGTGAACGAGAGACCTTTTACTTTAACGAAAGCCGTGATGTGGTGTTTGAGACACGGGCGGGACAAGGTGTTTATGATGCAAGCACTACCCGCCCTATTGAAACAGCTGTTAAAATAAAAAACGTTTATCTAAGCTCTGATCAACATCATAAGTTTGCATTGGAGTGTAAGGACCATGTTTCTTTAGAGCCTTTGTTATCATCAGAGCAGCAAGGAACGCCGGTTTGTTACAGTTATTTTGATAGGAAATTACATCTTTATCCCACGCCGGATAAAGTCTATCAGATTCAACTCGTTCTCTCTCCATTGCGTTTATCAGAGATAGAGAGTGTCGATGAGGAGCATCCGTGGTTTGTGCACGCGTTTGATTTGATTAAGGCGCGTGCAAAATACGAACTTTACAAGAATATCCTTAAAGACCCCGATTGTGCAACGGCAGCTTACAATGACTTTAACGAACAGTTGCATGAATTGCGTGCAGAGACGTCTCAACGTCATAACGTGACCAGAATAATACCAACGGATTTTTAGCATGGTTTATTTTCCCATTGCCGATTACAGACCGGATGTTGCGGTTGTCAACGGCAGCTTTACGGATAGCCTTGTGAATGTTTTACCAGCAGATGGCGGTTACATACCCATGCCTAGTGCAATGGTTGTGTCTCATGCTTTGGAAGAAAAGCCCTTGGGTTCAATCGCCTTTAGAAGCAGTAATGGTGTTAAGATAATCGTAGGAGGCAAGCAAAAGCTTTATAGTTATGATAGTCAAACGAAGGGTTGGAAAGACATAAGCCAAAGTGGTGTGACCTATCATGCGCATGAGGATAATCAATGGTCGTTCGCTTTGTTTGGTCAAAGAATTATTGCGGTGAATAAAAATGATAAACCACAAGTTTTTAATACCCATAGTTCTGAACGATTTGAAGATTTAGGAGGCAATCCGCCGAAAGCAGGCTTGGTGAAGGTTTGGGGACCTTTTGTTTGTTTGATGCAATTGACAGATCACCCCAATCGCATTCATTGGTCTGGTTTGGAAGATGCTACTCATTGGACAGTTAAGCAGAAAGATTGCGATTTTCAAGATTTTCCGGATGGAGAATATGTTCAAGGGTCTACGGAATCGACTAATCCCCTCATTTTTATGCGTTCTGCTATTTATGCAGGAACCTTTGTTGCGGGTTCTAAGATTGTGTTTACGTTTCAAAAGATACAAGACAAGCGAGGAGCCCGTAGTGCGTCCTCTATAGCATGTCGAGGGAGTGATGCTTTTTTTGCAGGTGATGGTGGTTTTTATCAGATGAGTTTAGATGGTCAACTTTTACTGATAGGTTTTGAAAAGGTTGATAGAACGGTTTTTAAAACATTTGATAAGTTTGCTCTTGATGAGATGCAAGGAGTTATAGACCCCATTGATAACCGGATTTATTGGTCCTTAAAAAGAGGCAATAACGAGCAAACCACCTTTGTTTATGATTGGGGTTTACAGAAATGGTCGACACTACAGGGAAAGCTTTTCACGTTGTTTCCAGTGTTTACAACAGGTTATACTTTAGAACAGTTAGATGAGATTTCACTCAATCTTGAGGCATTGCCGGCTTCTTTAGACAGCCCCCGTTGGCAAAGTGGCGCTCCAATGCTTGGTGCTTTTGATGAAAACAATCGGCTTGTTATGTTTACAGGAGCCCCGATGGAGGCAACGGTTGTTTCGCAAGAGATGGGGGCGCCGGATGGAAGTTTTAACTTTATCACGAAAATGTTTGCCGAAGTTGATACAACACAAGGTCTTTTAAGCATAGGGGAACGTCGTCTTCGCAATAATCAGACACCGATCACATGGCATAAGGAGAGGGTGTGTTCGTATGTCACGGGCGCTTATCATGGGCGTTCACGCAATCGTTATCACCGCTTTAAATTGCGCATTCCTAAGAATGAACCTTGGACGATGATAATAACGCATTATATATAAAAATACAATAAAGTCAATAGTTTGTTTGTAATTATTTTATATGAATCCACTTAAGAATCCACACTTTTATACGTGATTCATTTGACTATTTTTTATATAAGATTGCCATGCATGAATAG
>NZ_JBHILW010000027.1:0-8400 GCF_042193565.1 Bartonella sp. SD1336NMGDW | reverse complement strand
ACGTGGTTTCTAGTACAGCAAAGATAGGAGCTAAAACGGCTCTAGAAAACAGCTCTATGATCCAACAAACCGTAGACAGCCTCAAAACCAATATTTCCCCTATACTTGCAAAATTAAACAGCGAAAGTCTTGAAAAGTTTTTTGCAAAAAACAGTGACAATGGCATCAATTTTGACCAACTTTCGAGTGAATTGCGCACCCTTCTCAATAAAAGCGACATTCCTGCTCTCAACCCTGAGCGCTTGAAACAAACCTACCAAGCTGCACTCAACGATATTGGTTCTGCGATAACAGCTTTCAAAAATGATCCTTCTCACTATCGTACCACTTTAAAAAATCTTGGTGAGCACCTGTCTGATCGTGTAGAAGATCTCACGACAAAATTTGATCGAAGTGATATCATCAAGGCCCTTATGACCGATGGCATGTCCCGTGCGGATGCACAAACAGCAGTAAACCGTGCCGTTCATATTTATCAAAGCGCAGAGGAAAAAACCGAAAAGGCGATAAAAGCGCTTGAAGAACGGGCAGAAACACTCTCCGACAATCTTGAGGATACGATCAAGGGCGCCAAAAACACTGCAACTAAAGCCACAAAAACAGCCTCCAATATGGGGTGGTGGGGCTTTTTAGGCAGTCTGATAGGTGCCATTATTTCCAGTGTTTTTGGCTATTATGGTTACAGAAGCCGTAAGGATACTTTCATGCTTTAAAACGTCTACCTCTAAAGCAAATACATAAAAAGCTGCACGCATAGTGCAGCTTTTTTGTGAAATTTTCTGATTGCCCTTTTGTATCATTGTCTCTCATATCAGAAAATTTCGCCAGCCCATAATCCTTCAATATTCCCCTTTCAAAAAACATAAGGAGCTGCTCATCACTGCCAATAGGCATTGTGCTTGTTTTGAAGAGAGCTCTGAAAACTTCCTTTCTCAACTGATCATCAAGAAAAACTATACAAAGCATGGGATATACCATAAACACGTAGAAGAAAATTGTACCTTATAACCTCTTGGGGAGGAGCATTGTGACAAAGAAAAAATCCATGATTTTCGCCCAAACTGGGCTTTTTTTCGTTTTAGGCTTTAGCAGCTTTGCCGATGAAACAGCACAAGTTACATTTGCTCTACACTTAGCAGAAAGCACAGCTTCTATTTCAATGCTGCTGTTTGCAGGGCTTATCGGGGCAATTTGTGCCGGACCCATTGCACCACGCCTCTTGCATCGCTTCCAACCAGTACACACAGTCACTGTTGTTTTATTGTTTGAAGCGCTTTTCATAGCCGCAGCTGCAATCGCAAACCAATTTTGGGTTTATATTGCCCTTTCTTTCGCACTAGGTTGTGCTGGTTCACTCTTTTGGTCCGCTATTCTTGTTGCGGTACCTGACTTCGCAAAAAATGATCAGCAATTAGACCGTATCAATCGCGTTATCCAAACAGTTCGTAATCTTGGCTATATTGCCGGACCACTCCTAGGGGGTGTGTTGTATGGTCTATCGAACGGGCAAAAAGGATTGTTTGCACTTTCAATCATGGTTCTTTTTGCTACCTTTATCACTCTCTTCTGTTTTAAAAGTTTAAAAATTCATACACAAAAGACAGATACATCGCAGCAAACCAAAAAAGGACTAGATTTAGCGGGTCTCTTGCGCAAAAAAAATGTCGTCTATGCTCTTGCGCCCCTCATCATCACTATTATCCTCACCTCTGCTCTCAACGTCTTGTCGATTGTCCGCATTCGTACCGATCTCAACTTAAGCGCTGAAACCTATGGGATAATCACAAGTATGCTAAGCCTAGGCTTAGTGGTTGGTCCACTCTGCTTCTCCAATCTTTTCCACCATTTTGGCAATGCCGCTGGTGCATCACTAGCTGCCGCAACCATTGGCTTTGCAATTTTCTGTTTTTCCTTAACAAACTTCACATGGCTGATGATGCTTTCATTTTTCATCCTTGGGAGTGCCAATGGTGTGCAAAATGCTCTAATGGCAAGTTTTATGATGAAAGCCATCCCCAAAGAACAACGAAACAGTCAAATGCCTGCCTATATCTTCATCATACAGACATCCGTATGCCTTGGCTTTCTAGGAGCCGGCTTTGTAAAAGTGCACCACACCCAAAGCACACTGTTTATCATCGGCATCGCCACAATGATCGCAGGCATATTAGGTTTTATTGTGAACAGTGCCGTACAAAAAAAGAAACAGAGAGAATTTGATAATGGTTAGTGGACGAGGCGTTTTTCTCAAGCAAACCATACACCCCAAAAGGACATGACAATCACCGCCCTATCAAATCCCAATAAAATCCTTATCAAATCGTTGTATCCCATGCAACCCCATACCAACCCAATAGGACTTTGATAAACCACTCTTTAATGTAGAGCAACTAATAACCCTCCCAAAAACTTGATATTTTAAAGCAAAAAAAACGATAACATCATGCAACAAGATCCTATAGGCTTAAATTTTTACCATGGAACAGGTGGTTATGTGTGGCAACTGGCAGACTATATACGACATGACTTGAATGAAAACATCCACACCCTTGAATTGCAAAAACCAACACCACCCATAGCCATCAATTCTTTCGCTGTCTACCCACGTGAACTCAATCCTTTATCACGCGTTCAATGGGCAAAAGACGTACAGATAACGAGAAATAAACCAGCTTTAATTGGAAAACGGCAAATACAACCCATCACCATTGTTTCTACAAAAGGAGCGGCATTTGGCGGATTCGACTTTCCCACATTTGAAGCACTTCGTGAAGGCTGCCTTGTCCAATCACTAAGAGAAATACAATTCTATAGTACTCTTCTTGCCTCTGGAAGTCTTTTGATATCACTGCTACGACACGGTCTCATCGAAACAGATCAAAAAGCATTTTCAGAAAATGATGCAACCGCTCTTTTACGAGAGCCAACATGTATTATCATAGATTCTTCTCTTGGCAGTCTTGCCATTAATCAACTCAATGGGCGTACAATCCGGCTTCATGAAAAAACAAAACATCTCTTGAAGCAAGCCACCACACCAATGCACATTCAATATCCGCTAGAGGATTCAATAAAGTTTTTTATAAAAGCAGGAATGCTACGATTGGTAAAATTATAAGGATAAAAAGATGCAGCTGATAAGACCTGGCATGGGAACAGAAAATAGTGCACAGCTCATTTATGCGCTTATTCAAATGGCAAGACCGCGCACAGTCATTGAAATCGGTGCTGGTGATAGTACGCGCTTGATTGCTAAAGCACTGCAAAAAGCAAAACAAGCATGGCAACAAGATAAAAAACTTTTAGAATCCTCCACCTGGGAAGAGCGCACAGCTTTGCTTGACCCTTCAGGAATCCTTGAGAATTACGAACCTCGGCTTATCACCATTGATGATTTTACAGTCGAAGGTCAATCAGCAGAAGAAGCATGGCAAAAACTGCTTCAAGACGGTATTGAAAAAGACATGGTAACATTTATCCATGAGAATTTCTTCTCTCTCGATGATGAAACGCTCAAATCTTGGGGACCAATAGATTTTGCTTGGCTTGATGCTGGTACTCCCGCAGATGATGTGCGATTTGTTATAACCCTTTGGGAACACATCACCGCGGGTGGTTATCTTTGTTTGCATGAACCAACCATGACCTCAACCGTTGCGCTTAATGGGGCACAGCGGGTGCGACGTGTCAGAACCCCTTTGTGGGAAGAAATTCTCTACCGGCTTGATGGCTCCTATGAAGCTTTAACACTCCCCGAAAACCACAAATATCGCCAAAGTGGTCTGGGGATTATTCGCAAACGCACCTCTGCCGAACAAATTGTACGCGCACAATCGCTACAAGCAGAACTCATAGAAATCAATGAACTGCCCATTCGAAATGATATTTTGCCCATGGGAAAAGAAGCACTTCACAAACGCAGCACACGCAATTCGCTGATCTCTGCCATGACCTCACCGACACTACGCGCTGTTTATGCCGCCATTATCCTTGGTGCAAAAAATCTTACTGATATCCTCAAACATGTCGATTCAGATGCCAAAACCATTCATAAATCCATCAATCGCCTTTTGAATCTCGGACTTATTCACAACACAACAGAAGGATTTCAAGCGAGAGATACATTATGGCAAGCGCTAGAAGAAAAAAATGAACGGAATAGGGAAAATTTAAGCGACCGCCATTTAGAAACAGAAGAGATGCTATCAAAAATTGGTGAAGCCTTTCAAAAGGAAAAAATCTATAGCGAAACGGAAGTTTCCAAGATATGCAATCTCTTTACGGTAGACTTTGCCCGATTACGACGCACTCTTGTTGAGAAGGGGTTTTTACAACGCCATGGAGGCAAATATCAACGCATGCGCTAAAAGAGGATGAATAACCTTCCACTAAAAAAATATAATTTCATTAAAAGGTTATAAAATCATTCATCTCATTCATATGTTGACAATCTATGGAGCGGTTAGTACATCCCCTTCATAAAGGATACATTAGAGTAACAAGAATGCGGGGGAAAAACAAAAATGCGGGGTGTCAGTTGGTTATCAAATAGGATTAGAAACAGTCAAAACCATCAAGAGAAGATATGGGATCAAGGTCTCAATGATCTTACGATTATTTCGCAAACATCAGAGAACAGTGTTGTTGCTCAACCCAGATCATGCTCGATATTTCTAAAAACATCGTAGAAAAACAAAAAATAATATTCTTGCAGTGGACTGACCGGTAAATCAATAAAGATACTATTTCAACGAAATGTGTTCAGCGGAAACAGGGCTCATAAGACGTCCTCAACAGATACAACAAAATGTATTTGATCATTTAACAGCACTTCTATGGAAATTCCATGAGCAAAAATAAAATTCCTTTTTTCATCTATAGCGCAGTTTTTCTTTCTGAATTTTCCTTTTTCTTTGTACTCCCTCTGATTGGAAACTCTTCTCTCATAACTGCTGCCAATGTTGCTTTTTATCTCGCTGGATCAGTAATCCTTGAAAGCATTCTCATGGTAACCACAACGGGTTTATTAGAAAAATTTTCGCGTAAACTCTTAATGGCTACCGCCTTTATTTTAAGGAGTATTGCTTTTGTGTGCATTATCCTATCGCTTACACCTTCTGCATGGTTGATCTTTTTTACCTTAATGGCTTTTTCGAAAGCAATTTCCAAGCCATTTTTGAGAGAAATTTTATCAGAACATCTCAATGGAAGTACTCTTAAACGCGCATTAACTCTCTATTCTTTTTTTCAAAACGCTGCTGTCGTTATCGCCCCTCTTGTTGCAACGAGTGCCATAAAATATAACGCATCGACCTTCTTAATGGCTTTTTTTGCACTCATTGGTTTGTATCTTTGTGTTTTATCCATTCAAATTGTTTATCATTACCCCCATAAAAAATTATCTCTTGAAAAGAACAAAAAAATAAAGAAGCCTTTTCTTTCTTCTTTAAAAACAATAATCCATAATCGTTCTATCACTTATTTGCTGGTCACGGCTTTGCTTTGTGCATTCCTCATGGGAATTTTCATCACCACCACAACACTTCTCAATAAATTTGACAGCAATCTCGCCCCTTATAGTGGAATTTTCTTTTCAATTGTTGGCATCAGTATTTGTATCTGGCAAGGAATAATCAATAAACATCTCAGCCTTTCTGATAAATCAACTTTCTACCTATTATGGCTTATGGGAAGTTTCGCTGCATTTTTCCTCATGGGTGGCGTCTTTACCGCTGTGACTGCGTTAATTGCCTACAGTGTCTATGAATCTGTCATGGTTCCAGAAATATACTATCAAGCAGGGAAAACAACTACATCCCTCTCTGCCAGTGTTCTTTTTAGTTATATTCTTGTTATTTCAAATATTGGCCAAGCCGCCGGCTCATGGACAAGTGGATGGATCATCAGCCATTTCAACAATCACATCGCTTTCACCTTTTGCATAATTGTTGGTGTCTCCGCCTTTGCCTCTTGCCTTTGCCTCATGCAAACTAAAAAAATAAGGAACTTCAATGTCACATATAATTTTTGCTACTGGGGGCACAACAAGGGTGCCCAAAACACTTCGCCATAAATGGCTCAATTATGAGTTTGTAACACACTCTGCGGCAAAGAAGCTCGAAACTGTCTTTAAAGATTGCTCTGTAAACGCCGTTGCAAATTGTCTCACAGCTTAAAGGATTATGGGGGGATTTTTATTTGTACATAAAATTTGTCGCCTTCTCAAAGTAACATATTATCCATTTGCCTCTATGGTTGATCTTGAGACTTTGAGTTCAGCTATCGAAGAATTCTCTATCGATACCATCATATGCCTGCCAAGTTTTGCGGATAAACTTATTACAATATCTCGGAAGCAAAAATTAAAATGTCTAAAAAACCTATTCTATCTTTGAGAAGCCTTTCAAGCTGAATCTGTGTCGAAAAAAAAGACATAATCCCTGAATTAGATATTAAACCTCTTAGCTTTACCACAAAAGAAACTTCTCCAATAGGATTCCAGTGTTCCGAGATTGATGGTGACATTTATCATCTTTATGATCACATTCAAGTAAAGTCAAATCCTGAAAATGATGAATTAATTGTCTCTGTTTTTTATCCTAAAGATGCACCATTACTTGAACACGCCACAGGTGATGTTGTTCATATTGCATAGGATCAATTATGCGATTGTGGCTATCATGGCCATACCTTACACCTGAAAGGAAGAACACTAACTTTTTATAATATATTATGGGAACTTCAATTTCTGTACACGATTTTACAAATGTCTTAAATCTTCAAGGTTGCACTCTTTCCGCGAAAAACCATGCAACGCATTATAGTCAATCAATTTGAAAACGGTGTTGGCGTTTTATTGTTTATTGATTCACGTTACGATATTGAAAGAAATGCCCTTTTATCATCCCTCTCATCCTCTTATCTGATAAAAGACATTATCAATAAATCACAATTTTTCCATGTTTGCTTTATGCGAAAATCTCAATTTATTCGCTCCTCAAGCTCTGAAAAAATAAAATCCTTTTTTCAAACGACTGAATATCCTAGGGTTCCTGATGGTGATTTAGTAGAAATTAAATAAGCTAAGATTATAACTTCGTAGATAGGTTCTTCATTATCACTGGAATCTTACACGTTTTTTTCCTTGCTCTTAGCGCAATAAGCCTTTCCATAAAAGCATTTCGAATAAAACAAAACACAACCTTTAAAGTAATTTGCACAAAAGTATATTTAAGGTAGGGTAAAAAATCATCTAATTTGTATCTCCTTGTACAGAGGACAGAGATAGACACCTTGCGCATAGATATGTGGTTAAGCTCACAGGAAAGGTAAAAGCGTAAAAGAAAGCAGCACCTCTTTTAGTTTAGCTTCTTCGAGCCTTTTAAGTGCAAAAATTACAGAGCTTAAGTTTTAGTTGAACAAACCCTATTGTAAGGGTCAGGCTGTTAGTTATAAGGCATTATCTCAAGCTATTAGCTATTTAGTGTTCACTTTTTCACAGACGATAATACCTCTGAACTTCTTTATTATAAAATTGCTGCAAGAATGTTCCGCCTGCTTTGAAAAGACAAAAAACATCCATAGCTGATCTCTAAGAGCATGCTTTTGTGTGGTGTAGCTTTACAAAAACAGCTTCTAAAAAAGCCCCAAGCCTATACAGCTAAAGGAGGGGATGTGAAGAAGTATTATCTTTTAAGGATTAAGGAGTATGGCTTTCTGGTAAAAATATCGTTCTAGCTCTATAACAGGTAGCCTCTTGAACGATGTGGAATAAGGAGCAAAAGAGATACAAGAACGCCCTTATTTTTCACAAGCTTTTGTTCTCTGAAGATTATCTAGTAAGACTTAAGCGCGCCGCCCCATTCCCTCAGTATAGCCTTCTCTATAGCTTACAAAACCCAATATTCCTATAGCGAGATAAAATTTAATGATCACGCGCTCTATAACTTCCCCTCCCCACGTGCCAGCTTCCATTCAAACGTCAGTACCGATGGCTGCAAAAGCAAAAAGCCACCTCTTCTTTTTCTCACGCAGAAAACTTTTTCTCCATCACGCTCATTTCAAAAAGAGATCGCAAAAATCATCAATTCTTCAAAGAACATGCCATCCTAGAAGCGGCAAAAGGTGCTAGAGCAGATGGCCCAAGAGATGATGTGAGATGTCCCTTTCAAAACAGATAGTACATTGCGCCAAGGATAGGGATATACAGCGTCTCATGGCTTTCTCAATTATGATTTATGTATGTTAGGATAGGTGTAAGAAGCTTTTCTCTAGATGCTTTAACGATAAGAGAATGACAGCAGATACAGAACCACCCTTACGTTTTTTTTCTGTCTGTTCCGATACACAAGTTAGCAAACCTGATAAAAACCAAGATTCTACTGCAATGGATACATAACT
>NZ_JBHILW010000026.1:0-10135 GCF_042193565.1 Bartonella sp. SD1336NMGDW | reverse complement strand
ACCGATACATCTTCCAACATAAGGCTCTGTTACGGCTGATATAGAGCGCTTTTTGACATGATGCACTCCCTCAACAACAAGAGCATGAATGGGAAAACATTGCTTCCCACCCAAAAGCGTTTCTGGATTTCGCTCTGAAGGCGTCTTTATCCTTTTAGGCGTTAAAGACCGTAATTTCTCAATTCTTTCTAATTGCTGCTTCTCAGATTGTTGGCGAGAAAAATTATCGGTTGGGGAATGAAAAATAGCTGAGGAGCGCGCATAAACACTTACACCTGTAAACAAGCCAAAGAAAACAACAATGGCACGAAAAATTCTCAAAAGAGAACTCTGGCGTAAAAATATCAATAACAATACAAATTGCCCCCGCTTTGCACTATTCATGAAGCACTCTTTAAAAGAACTTCATGGAACCTCTAATAAGTCCACTCAAAACAGCCACTGCCCTATGACGCTTTTAACAAAAGCACATGCCTCTGTTACCAAAGAAAAGTGACACTAAAAAAACCACTTTATTTTAACTGCTGAAGATCTCTCCCCCACATTTATATAAAGAAACCTCTAAACAAAACTGTTTAGCCCGTCAATGGTTAATACATCAATATCCCCAGTTTTCAATATCCCCAGTTTAATGCTACAATATATTTATCAATAATTAGAGATAAATTCACTCTCCAGCTCCTCTAAGCCACTCAACACGCATATAAACGAGACATCATGCGATCAAGAACATCCTGTCGTCAAAAACCATCATAGAAAACAATAAAGAAACCTCTTTTAAAACTTTCTACTCAAATAGGCAAAACTCTCTGTACAGCGCATTAAGCAACCGTTCTCCAAAGACAATGATCTGAGTGATCTGAACAGAAGAGTTTTGTCCAGTGCTGTCAGTGTTGTCAGTTCTTTTTAGAGCCTATATTATTTTTTTAAATGAGAAAAAATTAAAAACATTATATTTCAATATGTTAGCATTTTAACGATACAACCTATATCGACAATACAACCTTAAATACAATCCATAATATATATTTGTCAGTTTGTGTCAGTAAATTAAACTGACAAATTAGATTATTTTAGTGACTCATAAAACCTATCAAAATACTCATTATGATATTTTAAAAGCACATAGTTCATTTGTCTTGATGAACACGTGAAACGAACAGCAAATTTTACTACTTTGCTGATCTTATCCTATGCCATGGGCTGTTGATAAACAGCCTTTTAAACCCCTTTTGAAAAAATATCGGCTTTTTTAGCAGTTTTTTCCCATTTTTATCGTTATTTGCTTTAAATGCATTTAATTGAATTCGTTTTGATTCTTTTGATGATTATTGATCATATCATAAGGCAAGGGATTTTTATTACAATATGCTGCAATCTATTAAGTATGATAACAAACACATCACTTTACACTCCCTTTTACAATCCTATCGTGAACAGGCAACATCAAATGCTCTACGGGGGAAAGTATTTGAAGATTTTGTGACAAAATATCTTATGTATGACCCTCTCCACTATGGGCGATATGAAAAAGTTGAGAGCTATTATGAATGGGCGAAAGAGCGTGAAGGTTGGAATAAAAATGATATCGGCATTGATCTGGTTGCCAAACTTCGCAATCAAGAGGGTTATGTCGCTATTCAATGTAAGTTTTATCAGGCAGACCATCAGATCAGTAAAAAGGATATTGATAGCTTTATCGCGGCATCTGGAAAAGACATCTTTAAATATCGTCTTCTCGTTGACAGCACAGAAGTGGAATTAAGTGACAATGTGAATACCATGATTAAAGGACAAGCGATACCCGTTTATCGCATTGACCTTCGTCATATGGAAAACAGTCGGATAGATTGGCAAATATTTGCAACAAAACAAGAAGTGGTTCTGAAATCAACCAAAGAGCCTCGTTCCCATCAAGAAGAAGCCATCAAGAAAGTCTGTGAAGGTTTAAAAGAAGCAGACCGTGGCAAGCTGATCATGGCATGTGGTACGGGGAAGACTTTCACCAGTTTGAAGATAGCAGAAACCCTTGCTGGGAAAGGCAAGCGTGTTTTGTTTCTGGTCCCTTCTCTGGCTTTAGTCTCACAAACAATCCGTGAATGGACAGCCGATGCACAAGTACCTTTGCGTTCTTTTGCTGTGTGTTCGGATACAAAAGTAGGCAAGCGTCGTAAGAACCAAGATGATATTGTTGGCATGGAAACATCAGATCTTGTTCTCCCTGCTACCACGGATGCCCAAACCCTTGCCAAAGAAGCTTGCGAAAACCTAGCAGATGCAATGACGGTGGTGTTTTCAACTTACCATTCTATCCAAGTGATTTCAGATGCGCAAAAAGAGCATGGTTTACCCGAATTTGATCTAATCATTTGCGATGAAGCACATAGAACAACTGGGGCTGTGTTAGGAACAGACAAGCGTGAATCTGAATTTATCAAGGTTCATGATAACAGAATCATTCGGGGTAAAAAACGTCTATATATGACAGCAACCCCCAAAATCTTTACAGATAAGATAAAAAGGAAAGCTGACCTATCTGATACTGTTCTTGCCTCTATGGATGACGAAAAAATTTATGGCAAAGAACTGCATCATTATACATTTGCGGAAGCTCTAGAACATAAACTGTTATCACCTTGTAAAGTTATCATATTAGTTGTCAATGAAAAAGAAGTAAGCCAATCCATTCAACATCTTATTACCGATAAGAATTATGAACTTATTCTTGACGATAGGACCAAGATTAATGGCTGTTATAGAGCCCTTACCAAAATGGATCTGAAACTTGATCTTGAAGATGACCCCAATCCCATGCGTAGAGCTTTAGCATTTTGCAAAGATATTGATACTTCTAAACGCATATGCAAGGAATTCAAAAAAGAAAAAGTTCAAGAATCTTTGCACGCCCTTCATAAAAACTATAAAGATACTCCCCCTCTTAACTGTACTCTTGCCCATATTGATGGAACCTTTAGTGCTAAAGAGCGTACAAAACAACTTGACTGGTTAAAGGAAGATGCGGGGGAAAATACGTGTCGTGTGCTAACCAATGTACGCTGTCTTTCTGAGGGTGTTGATGTTCCTGCTCTTGATGCTGTTCTATTCTTACACCCGCGAAAAAGTCAAATTGAGATTATTCAAGCAATAGGCCGTGTCATGCGTCGAGCAGAGGGTAAGAAAAGAGGCTATATCATTCTACCCGTTGGAGTACCGGCTGGCATTCCACCAGTACAAGCCTTGGAAAATAATCCAAAATATGATGTCATCTGGCAAGTCGTCAATGCTTTGCGTGCCCATGATGAGAGTTTTAATAAAATAATCCACCATATGTCCATAAAACAGGACGTAAGCTATGCCCTTGATATTATTGTTCCTTCTCAAAAGGCTACCTCAGAAGATACAACTGTGGTTATTGATGACTTACCTATACGCTCAAAATCAGAATATTCAGGACTGAACATTGGATCACCAACTTATGAATCCTTTCACGGATATAAACCAGAAGAAGAATTATCCCTTTTTTCTCAATATCCGGATGTCATTAGAGCAGCTATTGTTAAGAGAAATTACGACCCTAGCTATTGGAAAAGATGGGCAACCAATGTTGCTGATCTTGCTCAAAATCATATCACACGCTTAACCGAAGTTTTAACAAAATCAGAAACGGAAACGCGGCGGGTGTTTAATGGTTTTATGACCGAATTACGTAACAATTTAAACACGACCCTCTCCGAAGAAAATGCGATTGAAATGCTTGCACAACATCTTGTGACGCGTCCAGTCTTTGATGCTTTGTTTGAGGGGCATCAGTTTGTTCAAGAAAATCCCGTCTCTTGTGCTTTACAACGTGTACTTAATATCCTTGATAAAGTTACTCTTAAAGAAGAATCTCAAGATTTCAGAACTATCTCTAGGAATGTACAATTTTACACACGAGGAACTACAAGTCTTGAAGCACAACAAAACTTAATTGTAAAGCTTTATAATGAATTTTTCCGTCATGCTTTTCCGCGTACGGTAGAAAAATTAGGAATTGTTTATACGCCCATTGAGGTTGTGGATTTTATCATTCATTCTGTTGATGATGTTTTACGCAATGAATTTGGAAAAAGCCTTGGTTCACGGGGTGTCTCTATTCTTGACCCTTTCACGGGAACGGGTACCTTTATTACACGGCTTTTACAATCAGATCTCATCAAACCAGAGGATATGGAATATAAATACCGTTATGATATCCATGCCAATGAGATTGTCTTACTTGCCTATTACATAGCAGCGATTAACATTGAATCGACCTATCATAGTATCATGAAAGGAGAATATATCCCTTTCAAGCATATTGGTTTGACTGATACGTTTCGGATGCTTGAAGAAAAGAATCTGCTGCAAAAATTATTCAAAGAAAACAGTGAATATTTAGAGCATCAAAAGAAACTGGATATCGAAGTTATTTTTGGTAACCCTCCTTATTCGATAGGACAAAAAAGCGAAAACGACAATGCAAAGAACACTCCCTATCCCATATTAAATAAACGTATTGGTGACACTTATGCCGCTCATTCAAAAGCAAGTCTTATGCAGGCGCTTTATGATAGTTACATCCGCGCCATTCGCTGGGCAAGTGACCGTATAAAAGACCGTGGTGTGATTGGTTTTGTTACAAATGCAAGTTTTATAGATACAAAATCTATGGATGGCTTACGCAAATGCCTCGTTGAAGAATTTAGCAGCCTTTATATTTTTCATTTACGTGGTAATCAACGAACCTCTGGAGAACTTTCTCGCAAAGAAGGTGGAAAAATTTTTGGTGAAGGTTCTCGTGCCCCTATAGCGATTTCTATTTTGGTTAAAAATCCAAATGCACAACAACATGGGAAAATATATTTCCGTGATATTGGAGATTATCTCAATAGAGAAGAAAAGCTTAAGACAATTAAAAAATTTGGTAGCATTAATGGTATTACACGGAGTAAACAAGGTTGGCAAATAATTACACCGGATAGGCATAATGATTGGATAAATCAACGTGATGACAGTTTCAAGACATTTCTAGCTTTAGGTGTTAAGAAAGGTCATGATACAAAGCTTTTTGAAACTTATTCCTGTGGCGTTCTAACCAGTCGTGATGCGTGGGCATACAACTCAAGTCGTAATGCTTTATCAAAAAACATGTACAACATGATTAACTTCTATAATAGCGAAGTGGAGCGCTTTAACGAAGCTTATGGACATGTTGATCGCAAAATACGTGAAAAGGCTATAGACAATTTCGTTAACGCTGATGCTACAAAGATCAGTTGGAGTAGTACTCTTAAACGAGAATTTATAAGAGAAAAATTATTTGAGTTCGAGGAGACGTGCTTTATTCAAAGTATTTATCGCCCTTTTACAAAACAATGGCTCTATTATAATCGTGCTTTCAACGATAGAGTTTCCATAATGCCATGTATATTTCCTATAGGAAAATCAGTTGAAAATAAAATGATACAACTTACAGGCATAGGAGCAAAAAAAACCTTTTCTGTTCTTATGATTAAAGCTGTGTCTGATTATCAGGTGATAGAAAACGGTCAATGCTTTCCGCAATATCTTTATGAAGATATTGTATCCTTAAAAGAGAAAAGTGAAAAGCAATCCCATTTATTTACAAACTCTATAGAGGAAAACAAAACAGCTGGTTTACAACGCCGTGATGCCATTACGGATGAAGGATTAGCACATTTTAAAGCCGCTTATCCTAATGAAACTATCACTAAAGATGATCTATTTTATTATGTTTACGGGATTTTGCATTCAGAAGATTACCGCACCCGTTATGCTGATAACCTCTCTAAAGAATTGCCTCGTATCCCTTGTGTAAAGAGCACTGAAGATTTTTGGAAATTTGTAACTGCAGGGCGTGAACTGGGGCATTTGCATATGAACTATGAAACTGTAGAACCTTATCCTGTAACCTTTAAAAAAGGTGATCCAAAACTCACTGATATCCCTAATCCTGAAAAATTCTATTATGTTACAGAAATGAATTTTTTTGGGAATAGTAAAGTAAAAGATAAATCGACAGTTTTTTACAACAGCAATGTCACAATGACAGATATCCCTCTTGAAGCTTATGAATATATCGTCAATGGTAAACCCGCTCTTGAATGGGTTATGGAACGGCAATGTGTAAAGACTGATAAAAAGAGCGGCATTGTTAATGATGCCAATCGCTATGCTGTTGAAACCATTGGCAACCCTGCCTACCCTCTAGAGTTGTTTCAAAGAGTTATTACCGTAAGTTTAGAAACAATGAAAATCGTAAAAAAACTACCAAAATTAGAAATGAGAGAAACTGAATAGATTTGGCATGCTCAGATGATAGGCATGTTAACCTCACAAAGGGGTATAAGGTCTTATAACCTATAGGTTCTATACCCTCTTTATAAATTGCTTACATACAATCTTTAAAAGGAGTGTTTGTATGCGTTATTCTAAAAAGAAATCATTTGCACTTTTAAATACTCTTATTTGAATTGCTTTAAGACTTTTAAGAAATCCCATCTTAAAGTGAATACGCTTCTTTTACATTGCCTTTAAGAGGTTATATCGTAATCTAAAATGATAGCTTTGTTTAAAGAGAGCTATGTATATTCATTTTCTTATATTACTTATAGGTTTTGAAGGTTTCTCAAACCCTCAAAATACCTTCAAAACCCCTTTTTATATATATTACAGATTGTATTTACGTGTTGTGTGTAATATGGGTTGTTTATTTAAAACATTAACATATTGAAATATAATAACTTTTATTTTTGATTGAAAAATAATATATAAAGGGGCGTAAAAGGAACCCTCAAAATACTCAAAATCTTCAAAACTCATAACCATAATGGTCTTGATAGCATTTCATATGAGTTACAAGCTATCTTTTGAAAGGCTTTAAAAGATCATATGCTTTTCATAAAGCACATTTTAATCACTCACTAAAATAATCTATTTTGTCAGTTCAATTTACTGACACATAACTGACAAGTTTTAATCAATTCACATCATTGGTTATCTTTAAAGATTGTAATAGTGATATGAGTTATGTTTTTAAAATACTAACCTATTGAAATATAATGTTTTTAATTTTTACTCATAAAAAAAATAATAGAAGGTCTAAAAGGAACTGACAACACTGACACGGTCTATTAAAAGGGATTTTACTGATCTCTATAATGATCAGTTTCTATTGAGATGTTTTCATAAGTGTTTTCATAACAGACAATAAATCGCAATTATCCTATTTATCATTTCTCTTATGAACATGAAAAATGATGCCATGGCTATAAAGAACATAACAACTATAGAGAAAGCAAAAATGCAAATGAAAGCATTTGTTTATAAAGACAGTCCCTATAAAGGCTGTTAAGTCTAAAATGTGTTATTAAAAGAAATTAACAGAAATCTTAAAATTTATTTAGCAACAAAATTGATAGGTTATAAAGTTTAAAATACGCATAATGAGAGCTTTTCTAAATATTATAAATGTATAGATTCAGAAAATAACGCAATCGTTTAATAAAACCTATAATATAGCTTTAAAAGCACATAAATATAAAAGAAGCAATTAATAAGCATAAGATATTATCAATACATAACGTATTTAAAAAATAAGAAAAAATATCAAAAAAGATAAAATATTATTTGACAATAAATACGTATTTTGTTATATAAATAATCAAGTGATTGAAAAACACTTTTTGATAAGCGGATAGACTACGAAACAGCCTTTCCAAAGTCTTTAAAAAACTGACTATCTTTTATGCTATCGTTGGCATATATAGTGATTTTGTCGGGTGTGCTTACACCATACAATACCCTTATGGGAAAAGTGTAAGCAACGGACTTATCACCGTGTTTTTCAACACCCGATGCTTTTATAAGCTGTCAATTGAAAAACAATTTTATGATAAGGTTTAATTATGACAAATATCTCAAAAACCACCCCCGTTATCTCTAATATTGCAAATGAAACCGCGTCTGTTAATCAACAAGAGCCTGCAAAAAAATACGAATTTATTGATGATTGTGAATATATCGATGGTCATTTCTTAACTCGAATTAGAGCCTTAAGAGATTTTGATGATGTCAAAAAAGGCGATTTAGGGGGGTATATTGAAAATGAAAACAACTTATCTCATGAGGGTAATTGCTGGGTGTATAATAAAGCTCGGGTCTTTCAAAATGCACGCGTCTTTGGAAATGCTAAAGTAAAAAGCTTTTTTGTTGATGTCTATGGTAATGCTCAAATTTATGGGAATGCTATTTTTGAAGGTATGACATTAAAGGACAATGCAAAGCTGTCTGGTAATGCGCATGCTAACAACGCCGTTGTAATTGAAGGCAATGCACAAATTTATGATAACGCCCGTGTCACTGATCATGCTCATATTTCCGATAATGCTGTCATTTGTGATGATGCCCATGTCGGAGGCAATGCAAAAATAAGTGGCTCTGCTTACATTTGTGATGAATCACGTGTTTTTGATGATGCCGTTATTTGTGATGCTCTTATCTCTGGTTCTTCATATATTCATAGCAATGCCTCTTTAACAGCTAATGAAGATATCTGTGATGATGCATATCCTGAGTTTGGTAGCGAAGATGATTATTATCGTCATGAGTATTATGCTGATTTTGAAGGGTATTATGACGATGATGATAACAGCGAATATGAAAGTGATGCTGCGTAAATAACGGCGCGGGCGCGGCGGGGGCGCCTCCTTATAACCATTTCATTTAAAAATTTGTTTGAATATTAGATTAGGGAGCTACCTATGACCACTAAAAATGTATCTAAAAAATATGAGCTTATAAATGAAAGTCACGTTAAAGGGATTACTTTATACCGCATTCGTGCTTTAAAAGACTTTGCTGATGTTAAAGCTGGTGATTTAGGCGGCTTTATTGAAAAGGAAGATAACCTTTCTCATGATGGCAATTGCTGGGTTTATGATAATGCTTGTGTTGTAAAATCTGGTCGTGTTTATGAAAATGCAAGGGTATATGGCAACGCTGTCATTGGTGGTTTTGTTTATGGCAATGCGCATGTATATGATAAAACCCGCGTGTATTTTGGAGCTCATGTTTATGATAATGCGCATCTTTCTGATAAGGTGTGGGTTTATCAATATGCAAGGGTTTATGGGAATGCAAAATTAACAGGAAGTGCACGCATTTATAGCAAGGCTGAGGTTTATGATTATGCTGTTGTAAGTAGCTCTTCAAAAATTTATGGCAAGGTTTATGGCAATGCTAGCGTGGGTGGGTATGTTAAGGTCTATGGTTCTGTTTATGGGAATGCAAAAGTGACTGGTTATCACACCATTAGAGGTTTGGTACATGGCAATGCAAGATTAAAAAGAAATGATTATTCATATGTCAAACAAAACTTTTATTATGCATATGGAATTCCTGAAGATTGTGAAATTTATGAAAACGATACCGTTGTAAAGATTGTTGAAAATAAAGCAGCGTAAAGACGCGCGGGCGCGGCGGGGGTGCCCCTCTTTTAAATTTTCCATTCCAAATTTTAGCAAACGTTTATCACATTAAATTGTGAGGGTATCTCTATGTGCAAAAAATACGAATTAACCAGTGAAATCAAAAAAATCAAACATGCTCTTACTCGAAATATTATAAGCCTTTATCGCATTAAAGCTTTAAAAGATTTTGATGATGTAAAGGCGGGGTCCTTAGGCGGCTTTATTGAAAAGGAAGTTAACCTATCCCATGATGGCAATTGCTGGGTCTATGATGAGGCTTGTGTCTATGGTCATGCAAGAGTGTATGAAAATGCAAAAATACGGCATTTTTCGCAAGTCTGTGGTCAAGTTTATGGCAATGCTGAAGTCTATGGAAAAGCTTTTATCTCTCAATATGCTAAAGTTTATGACCATGCTTTTGTCTATGGCAATGCTCATGTTTATGGCAATATTTATGGGTATGCTCATGTGAATGGTAGTGCCCGCATTCTTGCTGATGCTCATATTTATGACCATGCGCATGTTTCTTATGATGCTACGGTTTTCAGTTATGCACGCGTTTATGGTCATGCCAAGGTTTCTGGCTTGGCTTGTATTTATAGCCATGCAAAAATTTATAATTA
>NZ_JBHILW010000025.1:7550-10993 GCF_042193565.1 Bartonella sp. SD1336NMGDW | reverse complement strand
TGATCACCACGGGACCATGGAGAAGGACACTATAGGTCGTATCATTGATCCAACGAAGCATCTGGACCGGCTTTGCTCTTCGTATAGTTGTAGTGATGGCATCTATCGCTACCCGGTCCCCAAATTCTTCTGGAAACCAAACCCCATGAATGGTTTTTGCATCATTACCATAGCCGGTAAATTGCAAACTGGGTGCCTTGCCAAAACGCTCCATACAAACCCATGAGGCAGAAAACTCTTCTTCAAAAGATTGGAAATTCAGCCAATCCACATAAAATTGATGCGGACCTAACATCATCAAAGGATCTCTCATAGGCTCCCTCCCCTCATTCTGTCCCCCCATGCAGAGCATTAGCGCGTGCCCGTTGAATGGCGTGGGCAACCGCACGACCAGTGTCCACAGGATCACGGGCGCCATTGACATGCACTGTGATATTTTGATTGTGGGTGGTGGTGGAACGGTCTTTGTCTCTTTGTTCTCTCACAGAGTAATTGGCATGCCCCGCCCCCGCAAATTGTCCAATCGGTTGAATGGCTGTTGTGCCTCCCAAAAAACTTAGCAAAAACTCTCTTAAATTAATGGACCCAAACCACCCCTTCATGCGATGAGGCAAAGATTTACAAAAATCTGTCAATTGTGAGATGGTGCCCATAAAACCATCAACAATCAAGGTAAAACCGCGTACAATGCGTAAAGTCATGCTTTAACTCCTTGCTGCTTTGCGATAAGTTTCAAGCGTATCGCCAAATTGATAAGTCATTTTCTTTTGGATATCTTGCGCCAGCCGATCAAAATAAGCGCTATTGCGCCGGCTGCCGAAACTTAAATCTTCTAAAGGTAGTACTTCTTCCGCATCAAATTCGATCCGCAATTTTCCCAATTGTAAAGTGCTGTTGGAATTTAAATCGCGGTCAAACCAAACCCGCCCACCCAAAAGCGCTCCACGCGCAATCAGATCATCAAGAAACTGCGTGAGGCTGCGGGTAATGGCAATAACATGTTGACCAGTAAGGTTTTCATCATTGGCCCAAGGGCGGAAATTGTTGATGATCGTTTTTTCCAATGCTGCACGGGTGCGCACCACATTGACAAAACGCCAGAGTGGATCACTAGAGGTGGTATGATTTCCCCATAAAATACGTCCATTGGCAGCTATTTGTCCCCCAGAATTACCTAAATGCGCATTTTGGCTAAGCCGTGCTGGAATAAAGGTCGCAATATCGGCTTGGTTGAGGCGATTTGCCTCATGATCGATTTCGCCATCAAAATAGCTAATCGGGCGTGCCGTGCCTAAAATGCCTTTAACATCTTGGTTGGAGGGAGACCAAAAAACACCACCCCTTTGCTTGTCACGTTTGATAAACATGGCGGCAGCAAAAGGACTTGCGGGTTTAACACTAACACCCCCATCACTATTTGCCACCCGTACAAAGGAGTCAATCAAATAACAAAAATGCAACAATCAAACTTCCCCCTGAAGATACAGCGGAACTCGTAGCAGAGCTTGATAAAAAGTTACAAGAGCTTGTTCAAAACATCAAAGACAGAGAAAAAATAGAGCTTACCTTACCTCTTTTTAAAATTGCATTTAAAACGTCAAATAGAGGTTGGAAAAGCACTCAAGAACTACACAAATCCAACCTAACCATCATTATACAATGGAAAATGAAGGTGCATTTCTCCTTACATTAAGATTTTTAATAACACTTTGTTTTTAACATATTATATCTTTTTTTGCTTTTTGGGCTGATTTTGGAGCGAAGTTCACAATTTATAGATTTTTTTCAAAGGGGCTTAAAAGGCGGTTTTCTAGGCTTTCACAGAGTTTTTTTTAAATCTTCAAAGCCTTTTCCTATTTTTCCATTGAATCACAGTTTTTTCTCATTTTCACTATTTTTTAGATGTCAAAATCCATTTTGATAAAACGCCCATTTAATGGTGAAAATTAGTCATAAAAAAATCATAAACTCCCACCTATTCCCACTTAAAAAAAACTCCTGTCAAACGACAAACTTTCTTTTTTGTATATCCACAGCAGCATAGATACTGCTATTCTTTATTGCTCATTTCCTCTCTTCTTGTTTCTTTTTTCTAATATTTTCTCCATTCTTTTCTTTCTTGTTATAACTCAATAAAGTTTATCTCTAAACAATGCACAATAATAACACTATGATATACAATCAAAAAATATAAATAATTTATAATATTATAAAATAATTTTTATTTATAATTTAGTTTTATATTTATTTCATAATGAATAATATAATAATATAATAATATAACGTTATGTATTTTTTATAAAAAAACATTTTTATACTTTACATAAAAATAAAAACAATCTATTGATCTCCAAAGTAGAAAACCATTCATTTTGATATCCTTCTTGTAAGCGGGGGGAAGAATGCGTGGGGCTTATAAGTTAAGGAAAATATCTAAATGTTTAAAAAATCTCTTTTATCCGGCACAGCTGCCGTAGCTGTCATGCTGTTTAGCACCCATTTCAGCGCATATGCGACAGTCCTAAGTGCTACAAGTAATGAAGACGTAAAAGACGTCTCCAGCGACGCCTCCGAAAAAAACTATGATGCGATTAAAGCAACAAATGCTGGAAAAATCATTGGCAAGGATTTAAAAATAACCGGTACTGAATCTGAAAAAACTGGTGTAACATCTACAGATCTTGGTAGCGAAATTACGTTAAAAGGCACAACAACCATTGAAAAAGCTGTGGATGGAATCCTAGCAAAAACAGGTGGTAAAATCACCAGCGAAGATTTAAAAATAAAAGGAGATGATACAGGAACTGGTGTAACAACCACAGATCCTGATAGTACAATTGAATTAACAGGCAAAACAACCATTGAAAAAGTTGCAAAAGGGTTTCTGGTAAATAAGGGCAGTAAAGTCACTGCAAAAGATGTAACGATAATCCTTCCTGAAGCTAAAGAAGACAGCATTGGTATATTCGTCGATGGTGCTAATAGCGTGATTGAATTAACGGGTCAAACAACCATTAAAGACATTGCTGGCGGTGGTCTTAGGGCAACAACTGGTAGCAAAATCGTTAGTAAAGATTTAACAATAACCGGCTCTCAGAACGAAAAAAATACCAATAGCACCGGTATAGCGGCCTACTTGCCAAATACTATGATTGAATTAACAGGCAAAACAACCATTGAAAATATGGTAACTGGGCTTTATACAGCATTTGGTAGCAAAATCGTTAGTGAAAATTTGACAATAACCGGCTCTGAAACTGAAAAAAAGAGTACTGGCGCAAAAGCCGATGGCGCTAACAGCGTCATTACATTAAAAGGCACAACAACCATTGAAAAAGTTGCAAACGGCCTTGATATACAAAATACAGCTACAGCCAGTATGACCGGTGGTTCCATCACAGCATCTCAAATAGGTGCTCTTTTCAACGCTAGCGGAAGTGATG
>NZ_JBHILW010000025.1:0-7450 GCF_042193565.1 Bartonella sp. SD1336NMGDW | reverse complement strand
ATAATAACTCTACAATAACAGTGTCTGGAGGTTCATTCGACGGAAAAACTGATGGGGTATATGCGAAAGAAGGCAGCACCATTACTTTAGACGAAAAAGCTGCAGTTACATCATCTGATGGTTATGGACTTCATGCAGAAGGTCCAAAAGCCCAAATCACGAAGACGGGAGGAACTGTCAGTGGAAAACAAGCTGCATTATTTGCAGAAAAAGGTGGACAGATTGATGCCACAGATGTTGCTTTAACAACCACAGATGACAACGGAACTGGCGCAAAAGCCGATGGCGCTGACAGCGTCATTACATTAAAAGGCACAACAACCATTGAAAAAGTTGCAAACGGCCTTGATATACAAAATGAAGCTACAGCCAGTATGACCGGTGGTTCCATCACAGCATCTCAAATAGGTGCTCTTTTCAACGCTAGCGGAAGTGATGAAAATAAAAACACGCTGGACAATGTAAAAATATCGAGCAGCAAAGATGACGCCTTGATAGATAAAGGAATAAGTGCCGAAAAAAGCACTGTGTCTTTAAGCAATGTAACCGTCACTAAAGCGACAACAGGCATATTTGCAAATAATAACTCTACAATAACAGTGTCTGGAGGTTCATTCGACGGAAAAACTGATGGGGTATATGCGAAAGAAGGCAGCGCCATTACTTTAGATGAAAAAGCTGCAGTTACATCATCTGATGGTTATGGACTTCATGCAGAAGGTTCAGGATCTAAGATCACAATGGCAGAAGGAACAGTAACAATAAAGAATGAAAAAGCTGCATTATTTGCAGAAAAAGGTGCACAAATTGATGCCACAGATGTTGCTTTAACAACAGATGGCACAGGAACCGGTGTAGAGGCCTTTGGTCCTGATAGCACAATTGAATTGCATGGCGATACAAAAATTAACAATACTTTGAACGGTCTTGGAGCAGTTAATGGTGGTAAAATCACCAGCGAAAACTTAACCGTAGTCGGTGGTGAAGCAACTGATCAAGACACCGACAAAAGCCGCTCTGGTGTATGGACAGCGGACTCTGGGAGTGAAATTACTTTAACGGGCAAAACAACTATTAAAAATGTTGATGAAGGTTTTTATGCAGATGGTGGGAGTAAAATCATTAGCGGAGATTTAACAATGACCGGTGGTGAAAGTAAAAATGAGACCGTTGCTGTAAACGCTTCAGAACCTGATAGTGCAATCGAATTAAATGGTAAAACAACCATTCAAAATTTTGATGAAGGTCTTTTTGCAGGAAATAATAGCACGATTAAGATGATTAATGGTGATATTGAAGCAGCACAACGTGTTGTAGAAAACAAAATAGAAGTAAAAAAAGTTGCACTAGCCGTAGCATATGGTGGACTTATTGATCTCACAGATGTCTCTGTAACAGCAGGAATCAGTGGCTTGCAGTTTTTAGGTCTCTCTAAAACCAAACTCAATGAATCGAATGATCCCCAAAAACATCAAAGTAGTGAAATCAATTTAACCAATGCAGATATTCACGTTGAAAATGGTACTGGAATTCTTATTGGAGCTCTCACTGATAACGACATTGAAAATAATGCAGATCTGGCAATCGGTACAGCAAATCTCAAAAATTCAGAAATCCATGCTGATGTTTTACTAGGAAACGGCATTTATTTGAAAGACAAAGGGGTTTGGAACCAAGCAGGTTTAAAAGCGATCTCCAACGGCACTTTTACATTAAACGCTGATCAGTCTACTTTAGAGGGCAGAGCGAATATTGCTAAAGACAGAAATGTACACTTTGATCTGAAAAACGATACAACATGGACGTTGAAAATCAGCAAAAATGAAAAAGATGATGATGGTAATCTGCTTGATATTGCTCAAAGATCTCGTTCTGATGTTTCTGTGCTAAACCTCAACAACAGCTCCATTGTTTTTGATAAACCAACAGAAGATCATTACCAAACATTGCATATAGGTTCTGGTAAACCAGACACGCAAGAAGTCTACAACGCAACGGGTGATGCGAAGATTTACTTCAACGCTGAATGGAGTGATGGTGCTGCAATAGATGACCAAAAAACCGATAGACTTTTGATCAATGGAGATGTCTCTGGTAACACATCAGTTTATGTTACGGGGCGCTTAGAAGCGAACAATGTCAAAGCAAATACCTCTGCTGCTGCCAATATCCGTGGTCTGTCACTCATTCAAGTTTCTGGAAAAGCAGAAGAAAACTCTTTCAAACTTGTAAATGGCTATACCACAAGAGATGGCTTACCGGATATGTATACACTACGTGCCTATGGACCAGACTCAAGCCATGGACAGGCCGATATTGCGCAAAACCTGTTTGATGAAAAGAATGAAAATTTCTGGGATTTCCGTTTACAACCTGAAATTCTTGAAGCGGGTTCTGGCTCTGGTCCAAGTGTGATCGCCCCTGTAGCACAAACAGCAAGCTATTTGGTCATGCCAAATGCTCTCTTCTACAGTGGATTAACAGATATGGCTAAACAAAACGCGCTCTTAGCCAATATCAGAACATCTGTCTTAGGAAAAGAAGAAGAGAAACAAACCGGTTTCTTCCTTTACACCTATGGAAGCACAGGAACTTTATCTTCTGAACGCGGACCTCTCAAATACGGTTACGGTGCTGATATTCGTTATGCTGCTCTCCAAGCCGGTGTTACATTGGCAGCAATTGAAGGGCAAAATACCACAACACATCTCGGTCTTGTAGGCACCTATGGGCAGCTGTCATTCACACCAAAGGACATAAAAGATGCAGGAAAGAACACGCTGGATAAATGGGCCATTACAGCCTATGGCAGTATACAGCATAACAGTGGTTTCTACATCGATGCACTCTTGTCCTATGGTATCCTAAAAGGGCATATCGCCAATGCCATCAGAGGCAATACCGCAAAATTGAACGATGCCAAAATGTTGAGTATCTCCACCACTGTTGGCAAAGAATTTGCAACCGGAATGGAAGGTTTAACCTTCGAACCACAAGCACAAATTGCCTATCAACATTTGATGTTTAACACCATTGAAGATGCTGATAATTTCACTGTTGATATGAACAATCCTTCTCAATGGTTAATCCGTGTTGGTGGACGTTTGACCAAAACCATTTCCACTGAAAACAGCCGTCCTATGTCTTTCTATGGAAAAGTAAACTTGATCAAAACCTTTGGTGATGATGGTACCATTCATATTGGTAGAGACTTTGACCTTGATCCTATGGGACCTGCAATTGAAGGCGGCATTGGCATCAATGCACAACTGTCTCACAATTTCTCCCTTCATGGTGATGTAAGCTATCAACAAAAGCTTCAGAAAACTGGTATAAGTGGTGCTAGCTTTTCAGGTGGAATACGCTATCAGTTTTAAGACAAGGCTGTAAAAATAGCCTATCATTCTATTCAATTTAACAAAAAGGCAGCTCAATGTGCTGCCTTTTCGCTTTATATAAATCCTAATAACACTAAAACTACCCCCTGCCTTTTTATCAAGAAAAATATAAGGTATTTTTATCCAGAATATATTAAAACCCACAAATAATGAAAGCGGAAACCTTTTAATAAAAATGCAGTTTTGCAGTTTTATTAACCAAAGTACCTTTCATTTAAAGCTTTAACATAAAGCTCTTTATTAATTACGTTTTTAAACTGAAGATATGTCTGTTTTATCGCCCTCAATAAGATAAGCAATTATAAGAAACTTTCCCCTCATCTGAAAACTCAAACAAATTTTTTATCTATAAAATATTCAAACAAGAAAAAACACAAAAAACTATAAACGATAGGATCGTAAAATATATTCGAATAATTATTATAAAATGTCTTAAGAGACATAAAGAACTCTAAGTAATTATCAAAAATTATGTTTATTATTTTATCAAGATATAAAAAATAATTCCACTACAAACAGAAAATCAATAAACTCATTTAATAAAAAATAAACTATACATAATATGCATTTTCATGAAGATTATTTAAAATATTTGACAAAGAAGTAAAAACAACTTACCGAGCTAGAGGTAATGTAACAACACTAAGAACAGTAACTCATTTTCACTTCTTCTTATGAGGTCGGTGGGGAAATGAATATTGGGGACTTCAAAGGAGAATACGGGTGTATAAAAAATCCCTTTTATCATATACAGCAACAGTCGCGATCATACTCTCTAGTATCTATTCCAATGCACATGCTGAATCTCTTGAAGCTTCTGGAGAAGGACACGCCATCACCGGAGAAACCGGAAAGGCCTATGAAATTCTTCATGCAAAAGAAAGTGGCAAAATCACTGGTGAAAATTTAACCGTAACCGGAAATAAAGACACCAATAAAGGCGCTAACAAAGGCTCCAGCGAAGGGGGCGTCTCCCCTCCTCCCGGATCATCTTCTTTAGAATCACCGGCTGCTGTAACAGCTGAAGGCAAGGATAGTATAATCACATTAACGGGTAATAAAACAACCATTAAAGGAACTGATTCTGCCATTATCGTAGGTGTTGAAGCAAAAAACGGTGGCACGATCTCCATAACTGGAGGCTCCATTAATGCTTCTGATTTTGGTGCGATCTTCATGAACAGTAACAGCGACAAAAACAAGCTGGAAAATGTAACAATATCAAGCGGTGATGATAAAACACTACTGGGATTCGGAGCAGGAGCAGAAAACAGTACAGTCACTTTAAAGGATGTAATCATAAAACAAACAAACAATGCTGTAAGTGCAAAAGGTGGCTCTACAATAACAATCACTGGAGGTTCATTTGCTTCAAAAGAAGCAACAATAGTTGCCTCGCAAAACAGCAAAGTCACTATAAACGATTCTACGATTACATCATCTGATGACTCTGGACTCTTGATAAACGAAAGTGGCTCAATCTCCATGACTGGAGGATCTATTAATGCTTCCTACGCTGGTGCTAGCTTCTCGAACAGTAACAGCGACAAAAACAAACTGAAGAATGTAACAATATCAAGCAATGAAGACGGAAAACAAATAACCTTTGGAGTAACCGTAAAAGAGAACAGTACAGTCACTTTAGAAGATGTAACCGTAAAAAAAGCGGGAAACGCTATTCTTGCAAATAATAGTTCTAAAGTAAAGGTCACTGGAGGCTCATTCGCTTCAAAAGAAGCAACAATAGCTGCCTTGAAAAACAGTGACATCACTATAGAGGGCGCTCAAATTACATCATCTAATGACACTGGACTCTGGGCACAAGAAGGTGGCTCAATCTCTATGAATGGCGGTTCCATTAAATCCTCATACGCTGGTGCTTCCTTCTCGAGAAGTAAAAACGAAAACAACAAACTAAAGAATGTAGAAATATCAAGTAATAAAGAGGGAGAATTATTAATCATTGGAGTAGAAGCAAAAGATAAAAGTCTTGTTACTTTAGATAATGTCAAAGTGACTCAAGCAAAAAATGCTATCATTTCAGATAATAACTCTACAATAACAGTCTCTGGGGGATCATTTGTTTCAAAACAAGCAACAATATTTGCGCAAAACGGCGGCACAATCACTATAAATGATTCTAAAATTACATCATCTGATAACACTGGGCTCTGGGCAAAAGACAATAGCACAATCAAAATGACGAAAGGAAAAGTTAAAGGAGGAATTTATGCAGCATTAACTGCTGAAAACGGTGGACACATTAATGTTACAGATGTTTCTCTCTCAGTAGCCACAGGTGGTGGAGCTGGTGCAAATGCCAGCGGCCCTGATAGTATGATCGAATTGCATGGAACAGAAATTGATCATGCTTTTCTTGGGCTTTATGCAGAAAAAAATGCTATAATTAAAATGACCGGAGGAACTATTACAACTTCTACAGTTGGTGCTACCTTTTATGACAGTAAAAGCAATGAAAATAAGTTGGAAGATGTGACAATATCGAGCAGTCAAAAAGGTGAAACGGTAGTGTTTACAGGATTAAATTCCCAAGCAAGCAATGTCACTTTAAAAAATGTACACATTACAAATGCAAAATTCGGCGTATATGCAATGGATCATTCTAAAATCACAATATCAGGAGGATCATTTGTTGGAAACGATATAGGGATTAACGCAGAGAGTGGCAGCACCATTGCTTTAACCGATGATGCCAAAATTACATCATCTAATGGTTATGGGCTCCATGCAAGTGGACTAGATTCCACCATCACAATGACGCAAGGAAACATAACGGGAAAAGAGGCAGCATTGGCTGTTGAAAACGGTGGGCATATTGATACAACAAATATTTTTGCAACAGCAGAGAGAAATGGCATAAAATTTGAAAATCCTGAAGAAGATACAACCTCAGAAATCAATTTAACCAACGCAAAGCTTCACATTAAAAACGGCATTGGAATTAACGTAGATGAGTCAACCGGCACAGTCAATCTTGGCAAAAAATCAGAAATCCGTGCTGACGTTCTATTAGTAACCAAAGCTTCAGCTGAAGAAAATGGTTTAGCTTTTACACTCAATTCTGATAACTCCATATTAGAGGGTAGAGCAAAAGTTATTAACAGTCCTAAAACAATCTTTAATTTGCAAAACAATACACAATGGATTGTAAAAACCAGCACAAACGAAAAAGATGATGATGGCAATCTGCTTGATATTGCTCAAAGATCTCGTTCTGATATTTCCACGCTCAATCTTAACAACAGTACTATTGTTTTTAATGGACCAACAGAAGAGCATTATCACACATTACATATAGGCTCTGGTAAACCAGACACGCAAGAAGTCTACAACGCAACGGGTGATGCAAAGATTTACTTCAACATTGCTTGGAGTGATGGTGCTGCAATAAATGACCAAAAAACCGATAGACTTTTGATCCATGGGGATGTCTCAGGCTCTACAACAGTTTATATCAAAAGCGATACAGGGGATGAAAGTAGTGTAATAAATGCCTCTGATCCTTCCAATATAGGTGGACTTTCACTCATTCAAGTCTCTGGAGAAGCAAAAGAAGACTCTTTCAAACTTGTCAATGGCTATACCACAAGAGGTCGTTTACCTTATAAATATACGCTAACGGCTTATGGACCAGAGTCAAGCCACGGACAAGCCGATGTTGCACAAAATCTGTTTGATGAAAAGAATGAAAATTTCTGGGATTTCCGCTTACATAAAGAAATTCTTGAAACGGATTCTGGTTCTGGTCCAAGTGTGATCGCCCCTGTAGCACAAACGGCCAGTTACTTAGTCATGCCAAATGCTCTCTTCTACA
Source organism: Bartonella sp. SD1336NMGDW (assembly GCF_042193565.1). Classification (NCBI taxonomy): domain Bacteria; kingdom Pseudomonadati; phylum Pseudomonadota; class Alphaproteobacteria; order Hyphomicrobiales; family Bartonellaceae; genus Bartonella; species Bartonella sp. SD1336NMGDW. Next base: position 217 of record NZ_JBHILW010000025.1, on the reverse strand, counting down.
CGGGACTAACCGATATAGCTAAACAAAATGCACTTTTAGCCACAATGAGAACATCTGTCTTAGGAAAAGAAGAGGAAAAACAAACCGGTTTCTTCCTTTACACCTATGGAAGCACAGGAACTTTATCTTCTGAACGCGGACCTCTCAAATATGGTTATGGCGCTGATATCCGCTATGCTGCTCTCCAAGCCGGTGTCACATTAGCAGCAATTGAAGG
>NZ_JBHILW010000024.1:0-11784 GCF_042193565.1 Bartonella sp. SD1336NMGDW | reverse complement strand
GGTGATGATGGTACCATTCATATTGGTAGAGACTTTGACCTTGATCCTATGGGACCTGCAATTGAAGGCGGCATTGGTATCAATGCACAACTGTCTCACAATTTCTCCCTTCATGGTGATGTGAATTATCAACAAAAGCTTCAGAAAACTGGTATAAGTGGTGCAAACTTTTCAGGTGGAATACGCTATCAGTTTTAAGGAAAGGCTGTAAATAGCCTATTCATTCTATTCAATTTAATAAAAAGGCAGTATAGTATACTGCCTTTTTTAATCTATGTAAGCTACTATTCTTATCCCCTAAAACTTTTTTCTTTCTCCTCAATGATCTCCTTCTCTGCTATTTACACGAGTCACGCGGCATATTCATTATCGAATTTGTCTATACAGCTAAGCAAAGTGTATTTTTAGGCAATATAAAGAAAACAACATTGGAAAAGATAATGATAAAAGAAGTTCTCTGTTCATACCTTTGCTATCTGTTTCTTCAATCCATTAGCTTAACACCACCCTGTAAGAATTCATTTATATTTCCATGTACCGTTTTTTAGGCAAACCATTTTGACAATGCTTATCCCTATCATTCCATACAATATATTGATTTATAAATATAATTCTTTGTTTTACATGTTGTAATGAGAGTCCCGAATATCGTAGGATTCTCTCATTTCAAACTTGTTTTATGTTGAATCAATTAAAAATTTTCTTGCACGTTACAAGCGGAGCTGGCGTGTGGAGCAAAGTTATATAAGAAAAGCCTAAGAACTCCTATAATGAACTGTCTCAAGAACCAAGAGCTTGTCACAAACATTAGGAGCTAGCAAAGTGTGTGATGGGCTTGCTCTTTTATTAAGCTTAAAGGTATCAGCTTGCTCCTTCGTAAGCGTAAAGATGATGAGACTCTATGGCTTTAGCGTTATAGCATTCATGACCACATCGTCGCGAAATAAGCTTTGGTACCCTTAAAGAAAAGTCTCTTTAAAGAAAGCCTGTGAATAGCCCCCTCATCTCTTTTTCTTATAGCAGAGAAAATTTGCTGATCGTTTTGGTGAGTGCATAAAATAATACATCTCAATGCTATAGAGCTTTTATAACGATTATCCTTAATAGACAATTTTAAATATCATACTTCATAGTGTTTTTAGCATAAGCTTGACCAAGCTAGGTTTTATGAAATCCATTGTTCCCGACTTCTTATGATCATTAAAAAGTTTTTCTTAAGAAAAACTTCAAATCATAGAGAACACCATAACTATAATTCGTTTTGTTGTTTACAATAAAAACATAATGATATAAAAACTGATTGGGTACTTGCGCCATCAGGGGAATGAAGTAAGCATCAAAGCATACCAAATATTAAAGGCATATCTATGTGTAAGAAATATATTTATAAGAAAAATTTTTTGTTATGTACAATTGCTGGAACTTTCATTTTTTCTCATTTTGCTCCAACTTATGCAAATAGACAACCTCCTGAAATTATTAGTGAGTTTAAGCTGGAAAAAGGAGAAGAAAAAACTCTTAATAACGTTTTTATCCGCAATGGATTGAGCGCAGTGCACGCCTCTGAAAAAGCAATTGCCACAATTACAAACTCAACAATACATTCAGCTTCGTTTGCTTTTGCTGTATCACAAGGTGGACGTATTAATGCTAAAGGAGTAAACGTCAATGCCTTGTACACTGGTCTATCGATTTCAAACGGTATCATTAACATTGAAGATTCATTCATAGAAAGCAAAAAACAATCCGGTATTATTTTTCATAGCATTTTAGATGTTTTTGTGAAAGATGGTGAAGAAGTTATCAATAAGGCAATTCTTAACAATACAAAACTTCTTGTGGAAAATGGTGTCGGTATTTTAGGACCATCATCTTCAAAGTCTGTTGCCGAGGTTCAACTTAGAAATTCAGAAATTCGTTCTGATGTACTATTACAAAATAATGTAAAAAAGAAAACAGATTCAGATCCTCATCCTGTGACTTTTGTATTAACCGCCGATAATTCGATTATGGAAGGAAGAGCAAGAACCTTAGCAGTAAATACAACTGTTTTTAATTTAAATAACAACAGCAAATGGTATTTAAATGTAAGTCAATACGACATAAATCGTGATTTTAGTTCATTTAATTATGCACTCCATGATATTAAGCAACGAGCACTATCTACCGTTTCAGTACTGAACTTCAATAATAGCTCTATTGTGTTTAATGCGCCACATAGGCTGGCAAAGGGTCAATATCAAACCTTGAGTGTAGGACGAACAATTGAGATCCCTAAACCACACGAAAACAGGGATTCCGCTATAAAAACCGTTTATAATGCAGTAGGCAATGCAAGGATTTATTTCAATACAGAATGGAGTGATGGTTTAAAAAGAGAACAACAAAAAACGGACCGCCTTCTTGTCCATGGAGATGTATCAGGCACCACGACAATTAGTTTCAATAGTCTTTCAAAAGGTGAGCCATCAAAAGAAGAAGCTTCTATTCCCGCGAATATGCGTGGACTGTCGCTCATTCAAGTATCTGGAAAAACAGATGAAAATGCCTTCAAACTAGCAAATGGCTATGTCACAATGGGCGGTTTGCCTTATAAATATATCTTAAATGCCTATGGACCAACATCACGTCTTGGAGAAGCAGAGAGCACACAAAGCCATTTAGGAGAAGTAACTCAACAATCACAAGAAAAGTCCTCAAAAACCGACACGACCCCCGTTGTATTAGGTGGTGTGGTTTTGAAGATTGAGGATAATATAAAAGGTGAATCAACGGCAAATTCTGAGCAAATAGGGAGCACACAAAACCATTTGAGAGAAAATCAGAATTTCTGGGATTTCCGCTTGCAAAGTGCAACGCTCGATGATGAAGGAAAGATCAGAGCTCTCGTTCCTCAAGTGGCAAGCTATTTGTCCATGCCTAACGCACTATTCTCAGCTGGACTGGCTGATGTAAACAATCAAAACACTTTACTGAACACGATACAAAAAACAGGCTTTGAGAAAAAAAATCATAAAAACAAAGGGATCTTCTTCTCGACTTATGGAAATAAGATGACATTATCCTCTCACCGTACGCCATTGCAATATGGCTATGGTGCCGATATTCACTATGCTGCTTTACAAGCAGGCTTTACATTAGTAGCTCTAGAAGATCAAAACATAACCACCAATTTGGGTCTTTTCGGGACATATGGGAAATTAGCTTTCACCCCAAAAGATATGGAAGGTGCTGACAAGAGTACACTCAATAAATGGTCAATTTCTGCATATAGTGGACTGCGCCATAATAATGGTGCATATATCCATGCTCTCTTTTCTTATGGAATGCTCAAGGGAGATATCACCACAGCTCTCATAGGAAAGACTGCAGAATTGAAAAACGCTGATACATTCAGTGCATCGGCGACCATTGGACAAAAGTTCGAAACCAGTACAAAAGGATTGGTCTTTGAACCACAAGCACAAGTTGTTTATCAGCGTCTCATGCTTGGCACATTCTCAGATGTCGATGGCTTTGATGTAGATATGGGAAATCCTCATCAATACTTAGTGCGTGCTGGTGGGCGCTTAACACAAACGACGATTTCTATTGAAAAAGGCAGTATTCTTTCTCTCTATGGTAAATTGAATATTATTAAAGCTTTTTCTAACAATGACACCATACAGATTGGTGAATCATTCCACTTTGATTCTATAGGAGCTTTTGTTGAAGGTGGACTTGGTGTAAATGCACAATTATCACAAAATATCGCCCTTCATGCTGATGTTAACTATCAACATAAGCTTCAAAAAACTGGTATATCTGGAGCAAGCTTTTCAGGCGGAATACGCTATCAGTTTTAAGAAAAGGCAAAAAACAATTTATAGTCTATGCATTTTTAATAAAAAAGCAGTACGAATGTACTGCTTTTTTGCAATCTATCGTAAAGAGCCATCAATAACGGTTCTTTCTATACAGCTTTCTCGAAAGGATTAATTTCATTCAAACCAAATGCAACAAAATTCCTTATCTCTCAATGACTGCTGAAGTCTCAAGAGAACTGCCTTTTTGATTTATAAAAATTTTTGTATATCGGTAAAAAATACAAAATATTTTAGCTTTTTTACATCAAAAAAATTCATAGTGAATAATTCTATATGCAAGAAAAACAACTGAACGATTTTTGTAAATGCACAACAAATCTTCTCCAAAAACTTTGTAGAGTTTTCATAACAACAGCCTTAAGCAATAAACATCCTTGTAAAATATTTTGATCCTTAGCACTTTAAAACAAAAATACTTATCAAGCTAGGTTTTCTGAAATCCATCTTCGCTGCATTGCGCTTTCTATTTTAAAAGCTCTTCTAAGACCAATTTTTAAACGATAAATAACAAAGCATAATATTCGTTTTGTTGTTTACAATAAAAATATAATGATATAAAAACTGATTGGGTACTTGCGCCATTAGGGGAATGAAGTAAGCATCAAAGCATACCAAATATTAAAGGCATATCTATGTGTAAGAAATATATTTATAAGAAAAATTTTTTGTTATGTACAATTGCTGGAACTTTCATTTTTTCTCATTTTGCTCCAACTTATGCAAATAAACAACCTCTTGAGATTCCTACGGTCCAAGTAGCTAATGGAGAAGAGAAGAGCCTTCATAATGTTTTTGTTCGTGGTAAGTATGATGCCGTGGTTGCTAAGAAAGGTCATATTACCATTACAAACTCAGTAATGCACTCAGGCTTTACTTTGCTTTCTGCAACATCAGGTGGTCAAATTAATGCCAAAGGAATTGTGGGAGAGGCAGAAGGGCATGGTTTGTCACTCACAAACGGCACAATCCATATTGAAGATTCAACATTAAAGGTCATAGGCCACAGCAGAGCCTATGGTATCAATTTTGGTTATATTTCAAGTTCTACAATAAAAGAAGGAGAAGAAGTTGTAAACAAAGCAATCCTTAATAATACAAAACTTCTTGTAAACGACGGTGTAGGTATTTTCGGACCTTATTATCCCAAAACGAATGCAGTGTACCTTAAAAACTCAGAAATTCGTTCTGATATGTTATTAAAAAATGAAGTCTCACCCTTCTTCGAGGTTCAACCTGCTACTTTTACATTAGAGGCTGATAATTCGATTATGGAAGGAAGAGCAAAAACGCTTCCTCAAAATACAACGGTTTTCACCCTAAACAATAACAGCAAGTGGCATTTAAAAATTAGTCTCTTTGAGTTGGAAAATAGTTTTAGTCTATTTAATTATAAGCTCCTTGATCTTAAGCAACGAGCACAATCTATCGTTTCAGTCCTAAACCTTAATAATAGCTCTATCATATTTAATGCTCCGCATAAACTAGCAGACAATCATTATCAAACCTTGCATGTAGGAAAACATCCACAAAAAGCAGAGCAAAACAGAAGCTCCGATGCAACAACGGTTTACAATGCATTGGGGAACGCAAGAATTTACTTTAATACAGAATGGAGTAATGGTCTTACAAAAGAACAACAAAGAACTGACCGTGTTCTCGTTCATGGTGATGTCTCAGGCACCACAACGATCTATTTCAACAATCTTTCAAAGCATGCAGAACCATTCGATGATGAAGAAGATTCAATTCCTTTGAATATGCGTGGGCTCTCACTTATTCAAGTTTCTGGGCAAGCAAATGAAGATTCCTTCAAACTTGCCCATGGCTACACCACAATGGAGGGCTTACCTTATAAATACATACTCAATGTTTATGGACCAACATCCAGCCGTGGGAAAGCCGATAAGACACAAAGTCATTTAAGCGGAATATCACAAGAATCAAAACAGAAAGATGCACAAAATATCAATGCATCATCCCTCAAAAAAGAAAACAATGGACAAGATCCCTTGGAAGAAAATGAGAATTTCTGGGATTTCCGCTTGCAAAGTGCGACTCTCGATGATGAAGGAAAGATCAAAGCTCTTGTTCCTCAAATGGCAAGCTATTTGGTTATGCATAATGCAATATTCTCCTCTGGCTTGGCTGATATAAACAATCAAAATACACTGTTAGATAATATGCACTCAATAGTTTTCGGATTAGAAGGTCATAAACAGAAAGGGATATTCTTATCGACTTATGGCAACAAGATAACGTTATCTTCCAGCCGTAGTCCATTAGAATATGGTTATGGTGCAGATGTTCGTTATGCTGCTATCCAAGCAGGCATGACATTAGCAACGTTAGAAAATCAAAATATGACCGCGAATCTTGGTCTTTTAGGCACATATGGAAAGCTTTCTTTTGCGCCAAAGGATATGGAAGGTTCTGACAAAAGCATACTGGATAAATGGTTTTTTACGGCATATGGGAACCTCCACCATGACAATGGTCTCTATGTTAATACACTTTTCTCTTACGGCATTTTAAACGGACATATTACAACAGCCCTTATCGGCAACACCACAGAGTTAAATAATACGGATACATTAAATATATCAGCTACCGTTGGACAAAAACTAGCAACTGGTGTTGAAGGAGTGTCCTTTGAACCACAAGCACAACTTATTTATCAACACATTACATTTGGCACTCTTTCAGATATTGATGGCTTCCAGGTTAATATAAAGACCCCTCATCAATGGTTGGTCCGTATTGGAGGGCGTTTAACGAAAACAATGCTTCCCATTGAAAAAGATCGTGTTCTTTCTTTTTATGGTAAATTGAATGTCATCAAAGCTTTTGGTGAAAAGCGCACTATCGATGTTATTGAATCTTTCTATCTCGATTCTATGGGCTCTTCCCTTGAAGGTGGGCTTGGCATTAACGCGCAACTTTCTAAAAATATCGCACTTCATGCTGACGTTAATTACCAACATAAACTTCAAAAAGCTGGTGTCTCTGGAATTAATTTTTCCGGTGGAATGCGTTATCGCTTTTAGAAATCTTAGCTCTCTATTTTGACGCATAAGCAGCGCTGAGATGAAAACAGTGCTGCTTATATTTTACTACATTACAAAAAACGTAGTGTGTCAAAAAGTGGTTTATTTTTAGCAAAACAAAGAAAAATATCTTAAGGAACATCTCTATGCATAAGAATCTTTTGTTATGTACAGCCGCTTGTGCTTTGTTTTTTTCTTCTTTTAATTTTACGTCTACCAGTACCGCTTCTGGCTTAAACCCTCAAACACGCCATACCATTGATTTAATAAACACACCAACACAAGCATCGAAAACGACTCTTAACACATCCGCAAAAGCTCATGTGAAATTACCCACAAAAGTTAAGAGAACCGCTACCGCTGATACCGAAAGCACCTCTAAACTTACAGATAATGAAGCAGCCGCAACTTCTGCTTCTCTTGATTTGGCAGAAAAAAGAACAGTTCTTATGCCACAAAAAGAAAGCTCTTTAGTTATGCCTATCGCGATGTTTTCTGTCGGTTTTTCTGATTTCAACAATCAAAATATCTCGTTAGACAACATGCAAATAACGATGTTTGAACCCAAAGATCATCCAGAGAGAGGCGTTTTCTTATCCACTTATGGCAATAAGAGCACCTTTTCTTCCAGCATTCAAGAAAAACAAGATGGTGTTCAAGCAGATATTCGCTATGCTGCATTGCAAGCAGGAGCGACATTAATAGCGCTATACGATCAAAATATCAGCAGCAATTTTGGTCTTTTCGGAACATATGGGAAATTGTCTTTTACGCCTAAAAACAAAGAAAGCTCTCATAAGAAAATGCTTGATAAATGGTCACTCACTGCATATGGAAATATTCAACATGACAGTGGCCTCTATGCACATGCATTTCTCTCTTATGGAATTTTCAAAGAAAATAACACCAGAGCTTTCATCAAACATACCTCAAAAGTAAATAATAGTAAAACATTAGGGGCTGCTGCAACTGTTGGTCAAAAACTGTCAACCAGTTTGGAAGGTGTAATCCTAGAACCGCAAGCACAACTTGTTTATCAGCGTCTCATGCTTGGCTCTTTCTCAGATGACGATAACTCTAAAATAGACATAAGCAAACCTCATCAATGGTTGCTCCGTATTGGCGGACGTTTGACGCAAAACAAAGGCCATGCCCTTTCCTTCTACGGCAAACTGAACGCGATCAAAACTTTTAGTGAAAACCTTCCGCTTGCTGCTATGGGATTTTTAATCGAAGGTGGTTTTGGTATTCAGGCGCACTTATCTGAAAATATCGAGTTTCATAATGATCTCAGCTATCAACATAAATTCAAAAAAGATGGCATATCTGCAATAAATATTTCCGCTGGAATGCGCTATCACTTTTAAAAATACTTGTATTTGCATCTTGAAATACAAAGTACTCTCATTATGTTTCATTTTGTCTCTTACAAAAGAAACATAATGAGGTTAAAGTTTTATCTTTTATGAGAGAGGGGAAATATTTAGGAATACATCTATATGAAAAAAAGTTTTTTACTATACACAGTTTCTGGAGTTCTGTTTTGTTCTTCCACCAGCTTGTCTTATGCTCTTCATGATACGAATGCACAACCTACAATAGATCTCCCGTCTCCACAACCCGCTCATTCAAATGCATCATCTTCATATCCACCTTTAACATCTAGCTCTACAAGAACGATCATACCCCCTCCTCTTACAAAGAGTGAATCTACAACGCCTACTCCTACGAGCACTCTACCTTCCACAACCAAACTTGAAGGAAATTTAGTTCGAAATACAATTTCTTCTTCAAAACAAAACTCTAATCTTAGCCAAGGAAATACACAAACATCAAAGACTAAAGTGGCAGAAGGTGTACAATCTAACCCTACAGCCACACAAGATACTCTTACACAATCTCCAACGACAGAAATAGCTCCAACAGCAGGAATGGAAGTAAAATCTAGAAGACGTTCGGGTGTTTCCACCTCTTCTACAAACTCTTCCAGAGAAAAAATGTCCGAAAATTCTGCTGTATCCTCACAGTCAGAACCTCCTCAACCTGCACCGAATTTACAACCAACACCTATAAACTTAAAACCTACAAGAGCGGAACCTACAAAACCGGCAACAGAGCTATCGCCAGCGCTTAAAGAACCAGAACTCGCACAGCCAATATCTTTAAGACCAGAAACTGGAAAACCAGCATTATCGGTACCACCAAAATCTGTAAAACCAGCGCCCGTACAATCTGCCTCTGCACAAAAAATATCTGAAAAATCAGAGCTTAAAAAACCAATAAAACAACCTGAAAAGTCTACACAAATTGAGGATATAAGCTCCAGAATTGAGGCTGAAAACGGTAAGACCATAACGCTACATAACAAAAAAATTCAAGACAATGGTTTTGCTGTACATGCAGAGGGAAATAATTCAAAAATCAACATGATAGGGGGAACAGTTGATGCGCGTTTTGTTGCACTAAGTGTATCAGATGGTGGAGAAATTGATGCTACAGGTATTACTGTAACAACAGAAACAGTTGGTTTGCTAAACATAGAGGGAACAATCAAACTGAAAGATTCAAGCGTACATGTCACGGGTAATCATGAAGTGGACGGTATTATTTTCCGCAACAATCCGTATAGTGCCCCTAGAAAACGATATACACGCAATGCTGAAAGGAATGCCAACGCCGTTCAAGAACAAGATGGAGCCAATATTGCCGATAAAGTAACTCTAGAGAATACAAGGATTTTCGTTGAACATGGTAGAGGTATCAACCTTTATGGAACAGGCATAAACGGTGAAGTCAACCTTAAAAATTCAGAAATTCGTGCCGATATTTTATTAAAAAATATAAAAAACGAAAATGCTTTCACAAACACCCTTACACTGGTTTCTAACCACTCTTCTTTAGAAGGTGGAGTGAGAACTTCTAAAGATAATAGAACTGTTTTTGATCTAAAAGAAGGGACAAAATGGCTTTTAAAGGCGAATAAAAACGCCCAAAATAATGATAATGTTTCAGATGACCATGTACAGTTTGGTGTTGATAAAAAATCATACTCTAACCTTTCTGAATTGCGCCTTACAGACAGTGCCATTATGTTTGACAAGCCAGTGGAAGGACATTATCAAACTCTGTTTATAGGACCTAATCTTCCGAAAAGAAATGAAATAGCTCATACAGCAGCGGTTTACAGTGCAACAGGTGTTGCAGAAATTTATGTAAATACTCAATGGAATAAACATTCTCCTATCACGGAGCAACAAACCGATCGCATTGTGATTAATGGTGATGTCTCAGGGCGTACTGTTGTTCACATCAATCTCCGAAAAACAGATAAAAAAACAACCGATAGCTCTGCTGTTTGGGGAGAACACATGGCGTCACTTCCTTTAGGGACACATGGGATTTCAATCATTCAAGTTTCCGGACAAGCAAACGAAAATTCCTTCACGTTAGCAGGAAACTATATGACAATAGGGAAACAACCTTATAAGTATGTACTTACAGGCTATAAACCTGGAACATCTCATGAAAGCCAAAACCTTTTTGGTAAGAACAGTAATTTCTGGGATTTCCGCTTACAGAATGCCTACATTGATAAGGATAAAAAAGTTCGAGCACTTTTACCACAGGTAGCAAACTATTTAACCATATCTAATACTTTATTTTCTGCTGGATTTACTGATGTCAGCAATCAAAACACGTTGTTAGACAATATGCGAACAACAGTATTTGGGGCAAAAGACAATAAAAAGAATGGTATCTTTTTCTCTTCCTACGGCGAGAAAGTCACCTTATCTTCCAACCGCGATCCACTACATTATGGTTATGGTGCTGATGTAAACTATACTGCTTTACAACTGGGTGCCATATTAGCCGCCTCGGAAGGCAAAGACATAAGCACACATTTTGGTTTTTTAGGAACATACGGAAAACTTGCCTTTACGCCAAAAGAGATGCAAGATTCTGAAAAGACAACACTTGATAAATGGTCTCTTGCCGCTTACAGCAGCATTCAACATAGCAATGGTATATATCTAAACACACTTCTTTCTTACGGAAAGTTAAAAGGAAATATTACCACAGCTCTTGTTGGGAATGCCGCAAAATTGGACGGTACTGAGATGCTTAATATATCTGCAACTATTGGTCAGAAATTAGCAACCAACACAAAAGGATTGATATTTGAACCACAAGCACAATTCATTTATCAAAATCTCATGTTTGATATCTTCTCAGATGCCGATGGCTTAAAAGTAGACATGGGCAACCCGCATCAATGGTTGGTGCGGATTGGTGGGCGTTTAACAAAAACTATAATGGCTGCTGAAGAAAATAAGGCTGTCTCCTTCTATGGTAAAATGAATGTGATCAGAGCTTTTGGTGATGGTAAAACCATAAAAATTGCTGATACCTTTCATGTTGATCCTACCGGCTCTTCAATTGAGGGAGGCATGGGGGTGAATGCATATCTTTCTCAAAATATTGTATTAAACGCCGATATCAGCTATCGGCAAAAACTGCAAAAAGCCGGAGTATCTGGCACCAATTTGTCTGGCGGGATACGTTATCGTTTCTAAAGCAGAAGCTAATGTTAACTTAAATAAAAGAGCAGCACTTTGTGCTGCTCTTTATATTTAAACTTATATTTTTTTAATTCTCAAAAATCATTATCACATTAAAGAAGATTTTGACTTATAATGTTTCTTTTACATATTGAATAAAAAACTGAATACCATAGCATTCTCTCATCAAAACACCCCATGCATAAAGCTTTTGTGCCTTATATCACCACACTTCAAGCGATGATATTTTTACAGCACAACAGAATAAGCATTCATGCGGATTTTAAAAAATTAGCCCCTTCTTCGCTGTGGACG
>NZ_JBHILW010000023.1:0-11801 GCF_042193565.1 Bartonella sp. SD1336NMGDW | reverse complement strand
CAGAAGATCTCAAAAAGCTCCTTGAACAACCACTCGTGAATAAAAAACAATAAGATGCCACACATAGCCCCCTCAGAGCGTTTTAAACCATCAAGTGCTTCTGCTTTTGGTTCTAATTTAGCAATGGTGTTATCCTTTTGCTCAATTTGACTTTGTAAGTGATTCAAAACACCAAGTAATGCTTCGGATTTGGAATAATCAACTTGTGGGGTTGCTACTTGTTTCAAAAGCCGTTCGCATTTGATAAAGTATTGACGCGCTTCATGCCCTTTATCATTACGCTCTATCATAGAAAGATGTTTAGCCATGTCTAACGTAATGTAGTATTCTATGCTTGGGCGCCCACCTTTTACTAAATTTTTAGAAAAACCTATAAAGTCTATATTTTCTCGAAAGTTACATTCTTTAATACGATTTTTAATCCAGTCTGCAAACTTTGATGTAATCTCCAAAAACGCGTGTAACTCACGTGCATTAACAGTTTGAACAATCTCTTGATCGATAACCTGTTCTGATATTTCTATAAGTGTGTTCATGATGAACTCCTTGGTAATAGAGGTTTTCTATTGACACTCTTAAAAGAGTGCCGGGTGCTAGAAAACACGGTACCAAGTCCGTCGTTACGCCTTTCCCATAAAGGGTATTGTATAGCATAACTACACCCGACAAGACCTTTATATGCCACCACATATAATGAGTCAAAATCTTTAATGTTTAGAAGACTAGTTATTTCGGCAACTAATCCGCTTGGTATTGTAAGGTGTTTTCTAGGCACCTGATTCGAAGATACCTATTACTGTAGAATTGTCAAGTAATAAAAATTACTTTTTGCTAAGAAAACTTTTCACATACTGTACAGTGTACATATTTAAATAATTATTTATCAATGAGTTAAGTGTACAATGTACAGTCAATTTGAAAATTCTGTCGCTAGCGATAGTTCGCGCTCGCCTGCCCCGCAACAGACCCAACCCGCTGGGAAGTACCTTTTGAATTGATTTTATTGATTTTTTTTATGAAAAAACAAAGCATAAGTGATAATCTGTTTTTAAAATTGCAATAAGAATATGTAATTCCTAAACTCATAAGGATATGGAATATATAGATAAAGCTTGAAAACATGATCTAGCCTTTCTTATTAGCAGCGTATTCTTGACGAGAAAGTTGTCTCTGTATGTTTTTGCTTAATCTTTCATTGGCATATTGTGCAATAGCACTTGCAATCTCTGGCTTGGACATCACTTTAGCAATTGATGGTCCTTCTTGTTTTGCAATAGGGAATTGATCTCCATCCGCTCTTTGAAACACATTCCCTCCCATTTTTAAATCAACACGCTTTGGAAAACTGCCTCCCTTGATAAAAGCATGGGGTAAGATTTCTTTCTTTCCAAACAGTGTGTAAGTTACGTCGCGTTTTGTTTCGTTTACTTTAAAAAATTTAAGAGGTATTGGTGTTCCAGAACCAATGATATCTGTCTCAAGAAACCTTGCTGTCGCCTTTTCTTTAATATAAACACCTCTTCTTATACGCTTTATTTGGGCTGATGAGATGTCTGCAACTTGCTTTTCAGTAAAGCGTTCAACTTGTTTTGCTGCAGTGTTTAGAGCATTACGCAGAGCCCAATTAAGGCGTGGTGCTTGAAGACTGGTGAAGGTATCCTTCACCTGTTGAAGATACCATTTTTGGTGGATGATTAACTTCAACTTCTAAGCCTTTTTTGGGGTAGGTGTTGATGACTTAGAAGCTTTAGATGCTTTTGGCTGTTCGAGTGGAATTTCCTCTGTCACTGGTTCAGACGATGTTTGTACGGCTTCTTGTTTTATCTGCTTAATTTGTTCAACTGCCTTGTCTGTTTTTGCTGTTGTCTTGACTCCAATAAAAGGTTTTACAGCATTAGCGCGCTTGAGACGTGCGTAGACTTGATTGGAAACTTCAACAAATGGATTATTGGGTGTTGATGGTTCAAAGCGAACAGTGCTTTTATTGTCTCCAACAACACACATTGGCTTAGTGATGACAGCTTTCATCATTGCTCCTTTTGAGTCATAATTAATGACATCATTAGTCAAATATTGATTTTTATTCTGTGAAAAATTGATTAACCAGAATTACCTAGAAAACGGGGCTTTCTAGCCACGTTTCAAGTTCACATTTTACTGAATTTTTGAGGATATTTTTGAATTTTAGACACAATACGACTAGTGCCGTGTCGTCATTAAATACGATTTTTTACACTATGTCAACAAAAAAATCATGATCTTGTATTTTTTTTATTTTTTTTACCTAAATATGGTGTTTTTAGAAACAAAAAGGTATGTATTGACACAGCTAAAAAAGAAGAAAATCTAAATATTAAGCTCGTGACGCGCTGCTGTTGCCAAAAAAGCAGATCTTGTTAAACCTCTTTCTTGTGCACAATCATCAATTGCACGCAAAAGCCCTCTTTCAATAGATATATTCGTACGTACCACTTCTGCATCATTTTCAATAAAGGGGACTTGTATTAAAAAAGCTCCTTCTGACAAAGCTGTTTTGACAGATTCCCGTTGTATGACTTCTTCAAATTTTGAAGGAATAGGCACTATATCTATATCTTCACAATAAAGTTGAAGTGCTTCTGTTGCATTTGCGATTAAATTTTCTTCCTCATCAGTAGCAGAAAAAAGCCCCTCAAAATCAGGAAACTGAACACCAAAAGCAGAATCTTCATCTTTATGAACAAGAGCAAAAAATCTTTTCATTTTTCTTCTCCTTTTTTTAACCAACCTGCTTGTTGTGCGATAGAACGTGCTGTACCAATCGGAAGATTTTTTTTAGGATGTGGAACAATAACAACCTTACCATCTTTTTTTAATTTATGATGAGAACCTTTTACTTTGACAAGTTCAAAGCCATCACGCTTTAATTTTGCAATGATTTTTCGGCTATCTTGTTCCATTCCCTAAACTAACGATGTGTAAATATATACACATTTTAATGATTTTTCATCTGATGTCAATTCTTTTTTAATGGCTAAAGTGCTTATGAAGCGCATTAAGAACAATACGCAAAGAACTAACAAGATGTGTTAGCGATTGATCTTCTATAACAAGATATTGTAATGCAGCATAAAGATTATACTTTCTATAGAGGTGTTGTGCTTCTTTGATAGCCTCTTTCGTCACTTCATAACAATGAGTTGCTCTTTCAATCCACCGTTTTTGTGCCTCCTCATTTGATGAAGGAGTAAAGTTATCATAAATTGCATTAGGCAATCCTTTTGCACATAGGTAATTGTTTCTCACTTCAAGATATTTTTGTGCAGCATCATATTGGTCTTGATTAATCACACCTTGCAGATAAAGCCGCCCGATATAGGTGCCGGAAAGCGGATTTTTAGCCTCTTCTGTGGTCAAGCAGAAGCGTTTGGCACGCATTTCAATTGCCAATTTATCCATGGGTTCATGCGGTGTTTTTGCTCGTGAGATGCGTCCATTTGGTTCTCTGATACATCCTTTAATTCGAGGACGACCACGTTTTGCATGTTTTTTTCTTTTAGCCATATTTTTTCAATCAGAATGGGACGCTATCGTTAAGAGCTGTTCTATAATTTTGAGCACCTGAAGCGATAGCATAATTTTGAGAAGTAATAGGTGAAGGGGTAGGGGATGCTGATTGATCTTTCTTTGCATCAAGCAAATACAACTCGCCTTTGAATTGTGGTAAGACAATCTCTGTTGTGTAACGGTCATGCCCATTTTTATCTTGCCATTTGCGTGTCTGTAATTTTCCTTCTATGTAAACCTTTGAACCTTTGTTTAGATATTGAAGTGCAATTTTTGATAAATGCGGATTAAAAATCACCACGGAATGCCATTCTGTTTTCTCTACTTTTTGATTGGTTTTTTTATCTGTATAGCTCTCAGAAGTCGCTATACTAAAATTGACTATTTCTGTTCCAGAATTCATTGTTTTGCTTTCGGGATTAGCACCAAGGCGCCCGATTAACGTCACTTTATTTAGCATATTTGTAGCCCCATTAGATTATCAATTTATACATAAAAAATCTTAGCATAATTTTCGTATTTATTCAATTATTTCAGTTTATTAATAACAGTTTTTTAATGTATTACATTATAATATTATTTGACAAATTATTCATCAAAAAAAACATGTCACACAAATGGCACGGCTTTCTTATTTCTACTTTTAACTTTTCAATAAATATTCTTTCATTAAGAGTCTGTATCAAACTTTTTTGTTCGATTTATTGTTGACTATCGAACCTTTTTGTGCGATATTCATTTTATGCAGAAAGGGGAGGCTAAATGAAACGAGAAGCACTGCTTAGAGAGTTACGTAAAGAAGCCAGAAAAAGAGGCATTCATTACAGTGAAGCTCCTGATGCAGGTAAAGGGTCACATTATTTGGTAACTTTTGGAGATAAGACAACCGTTATAAAATCTGGTGAATTGACCCCACTTTACGTGAAAATAATAAAAAAGCAGTTGGGGGTATGAGTTACTCTCTCAACGGCTTTAATTTTTCGTTTCAAAAGCATTTTGATCGTGGCGAGGAGACCTAAACATGGAGTACACTTATCAAGCAAAACTGGAATCTGATCCAGATGGTGGTTTTATTGTAACCTTTCCAGATGTACCAGAAGCAATAACAGCTGGAGAAAATAGAACTGAGGCATTAGAGAATGCTGTTGAAGCTTTAGGGTTAGCATTACGGAGCTATCCTATGCGCGGTTTACCTTTACCAGTACCACAGCAATATAAAGACCTTGTAGAGGTCACGGTAGATGCGTGGAATGCTCTTAAACTTGCAGTGGTAGAAGCCTTTAATGAAGCGAATATCACAAAAACAGAATTGGCTAATCGTTTGGGTAAAAAAGAAACAGAAGCAAGACGCATTCTTGATCCCAATTATCCAACTAAGCTTCAAACACTAGAGCAAGCTCTGAGTGTTCTTGGCAAGCAAGTCGTTATTACAATCAAAAACGCGGCTTAACCACTCCCCATCTTAAGAACGGGGAGGGGAGTTGTGTTTTTGAGTTAAGCAACCTTTTTAATGGGGAGCTCTAAATCTGGATTGTAAGCTTTCAACAAAGGCTCCATAATCGGAGGAGGTCTTAAAGTTCCAAAATTTGTAATCATTGCCAAAATTTTCAGTGCATTCGGGGTTTCATCTTGAAGCTTTAATATCAGAGCTTTTTCTATCGCATCCATGGTTTCAATGAGAGCATTAAAAGCTTTATCTTCGACATCATCACGATCAGAAAATTGAAACAAAGCCATCCATAAATCACATAAAAAGTCGATACTGGTATTCATTGCACACCTCCATGGATTTGCTCTCTCAAACAAGCTAATCCTTTTGGTGTAATTTTTGTTGAAGGCAGCACCTTTTCTGTACCATCCGGTCTTTGAATGGTAATAGCGGGACAGTCCATGAATCCTTTCTTAATTTTATCCTGATAAGGTAACAGAGGCGCCCCTGGAGTCCGTCGATACACCCAATCATGTTTACGCAAATAATCGGTCAAATCCTTTGGTCGTACCTCCAACATCTTTGCTGCTTCAATAAGACCAAACAGACCATCAGAACGCTTTAAACCTTCCAAAGCTTTTGCTTTTGGTGCTAATTCTGCAATAACATGATCTTTCTGCTCTATTTGGCTTTGTAAGTGATTCAAAACACCAAGTAATGCTTCGGGTTTGGAGTAGTCAACTTGTGGTGTTGCTACTTGCTTCAAAAGCCGTTCACATTTGATAAAGTATTGACGCGCTTCATGCCCTTTATCATTACGCTCTATCATTGAAAGGTGTTTAGCCATGTCTAATGTAATGTGGTATTCTTTTACCTTTCCACCGCTTACTAAATTTTTAGAAAGCGTTATAAAGTTTATATTTTCCAGAAATTTACATTCTTTAATGCGATTTTTAATCCAGTCTGCAAACTTTGATGTAATTTCCAAAAATGCATGTAACTCACGTGCATTCACAGTTTGAACAGTCTCTTGATCAATGACCTGTTCTGATATTTCTATAAGTGTGTTCATGAGAACTCCTTGGTAATAGACGTTTTTGATTGACACTCTTTAAAAAGTGCCGGGTGCTCAAAAACACGGTACCAAGTCCGTCGTTACGCTTTTCCCGCAAGGGTATTGTATAGCGTAACCACACCCGACAATATCATTATATGCGTGTAACACACAATGAGTCAAAGCCTTTAATGTGCGGAAAATAAACTATCTCGGTAGCTAGCCCGCTTGGTATTTAAGGTGTTTTTGAGGCACCTGATTCGATTATTCATATTGTCGCCACATTGTCAAGTGGATTCTAATAATTTTTTGATATTTTTGCTAATTTCATCTCTGAGTGCCGGGCGCTAAGAAACACGGCACATAGCCCGTCGTTATGCTTTTCCCATAAGGGTATTGTATAGCATAACCACACCCGACAATATCATTATATGCGTGTAGCACACAACGAGTCAAAGCTTTTAATTGGCGGTGAAAAGATTGTTTCGGCAATCTATCCGCTATGTGTTGAAGGTGTTTCTTAGGCACCTGATTCGAAAATACACATTACAGAAATAATGTCAAGCGGCTTCCGATAGTTTTTTTATACCTTTGTTTATCTCATCTATAAGAGGTTCGTAATTGAGAACGCTTTTCGGAATATTCCCACCGTAAACCCAAGCTTTTACTTGCGCTTTGGTACTAAAATCGGCATTCTTAGGTGTTTTGTAATACTGTCCGCCATCAAACTTTTCACACTCTCTTGTGCCGTCTTCATATTCGTAGAGGTTGTAAAAATACTCCTCTGCTCCATCCCCCCAAGGAACATAACCAACAGCTGTTGCAACCCACTTTTTTCGCATGGGTTGTTTACGGATTGTTAAGAATAAATGTTTAAAAATGAACATGCTTTAATCCTAATTTTACCAATTGGTCTATTTGTCTCAAATTTGATCATACAGAGCTTTTTATATTGCAGATGTTGATTCTATCATAAAATCTTTAAATCGCTTTGTAAGGTGCTTTTTTGTCGATTTAAATGCATGTCTAATCGTAAAACGATCAGCACTTTTCACTAGTTTGCTGTGGACCAAAGCGTTTCATTATCCCACCAATGCCATTTAAAGTTTCTTCAAGCTCTTGCTTGTGAACAAGCGTTAGTGGTCTAAAATGCTCTTTCGCTGTTTTTTCTTTGAGTGTTTTCTCACATGTGTTTTCAATTGCTCTACGTACACTTTCGGCTTTTGAAAGAAGGGTATTTTCTAGTGTCTGGCAATAAGTTAAAAGCTCTCCACAAGTTGGCATAAATGTTTTTGATATCCCAATTGCTTGACCAGTTACGATATCTTCGACGCCCTTTTTCAGAGCATATGACGGAATGCGGTCCAGCATCATACCATAGGATAAAACGACGGCTTTGGCGTCTGTGTTCGCAGGGACTCTTATGCTTGAGAGTAGGAAAGAAGCTTGCTCAATTTGCTTAACTGAAGCTTTCACAGAGAGCAACGCTTGTAGACGATTGCAAGCATCTAAGGTTTGCGCTTCCTCCTGTTTTGTCAATGTATTCCCAGCTTTCAGCGTCAATGGATACCCCGGACTGATCATTTCCATAATCTTCTCCAGATGAGAGATGATCTCTGAGTTCGTTGAAGCCTTCTGCAAGCTGTTCTGTGAAAGTTTTCTGAGTGAATTTTCCATGATAACCTCTAAGTGTTTGTGTTTGTTTCTTGGATAGCGCTCCGTACTCTGGATGTATAATCCAGTTTCGCCATGTCGCCGGCCAATCTGTTTTGTTTGCATTTGCTCCGGATTTTGCCAGCCAAAAATTTCTGAACCGTTCGACTTCTAACAGCGCCTCATCATGGGTTAAGCCTTTATCGATTGCGTATTGCAAATTAGGTTTGAAATCATCTGGCAATCGACAGCCGCGATTAGCTTTCGCTCGTTTTGCTTTTTTGGGAACGTTCTCTTGCTCGTGAATGGGAGGTTGGTTGTCTACACCCGTTGTGATTTGCTCTGATGTGGTCTCAACAGCAGCAACCTCTGTTGGCTCATGAACCTGTTCGTTTGTTTCTAAACTTTCAGAACCAATTTCTTTTTTTGCTAATACGATAGTATTAGGTTTTTTATTATATATGTTATTGTCTATGTTAATGTGTTTCATCATGATGTCATCATGACCTCGTGATGACATCATCATGACATCATCATGGTCTTTTGATGAGTCATCTTTATGTTTTTTTCTCTTAGTATTCGCAGCTTTTATAGCTTTTTCTGAAAGTTTATTTAAATTCTCATTGCAATTTTTTAATTCTTCTTCAACATCGAGATTCCATAAACGACCATCTGCTAAACGAATAATATATCCTTCTTCTAGCAAAACATTCAAAGCTGTCTCAAATTTCTTTACTGAATAACCAGTGTAATGAGACAAAACTTTAATGTTACAAAAAAGAGGTTCACCAGTACGAAGCATGCGAAATCGCAATCTCATATAGATATTACCTTCTACAGGAGGTAAATAATCGACGACCACCGCCCATTTATCGGCAAACAGTCTCGTCCATGGTATTTTACTGGACATGTATATCCCTTTCTTTCATCAAATATAAAATTGCTAAAGCATCTGCTTCGTTGTCGTCTTTAGGCGTATGTCCTTTGGAACATATTGCCTTAATCATTTTTACTTTTGATGCGTTTCCTTTTCCTGTTGTTGCTTTCTTAATTGTGCCAACAGGAATGCCTTCATACGGTATCTGATGATGTTCACACCACGTCGTTAAGGTTGATAACAAGTCACCGTAAATATGCACTGCATCAGTACTATTATGACGCCTCACTTCTTCAAAATACACCGCGTCAATGCTGTCTACTGTCTGTTTTATTTCTGATAGACATCTCTTAAAGCGTAAATAATGCATTCCACCGACTTCAAAATATCGGGGGTGGAAATTCATGACACCACTGATGATGTGACCATCCGCACCGCATATCGCCCAGCCTGTCTTGGTCCCTAGATCAAGACATAAAATGGTTTGTGCGTTAGTGATCATAATCCCCCCTTAAGGTTGCTGTGTGTTTATGCGTGCGTTATGACAGAGCGCGTTGTGATTGCCTGTCTTGCAAAAATGTTTGTGAAAAAGTAACCTCCCAATGATTCTAAAAAAGTGGGGAGGGGAAAGATGCAAGAATGGATAAAGATATTTCTTACAGGTTTTGTGTCATTTGCTGTGTCGCTTTCAGTAGCGCTTATTTTAAGAAATAAAGACCGTAAAGAAGCAGCCAAAATCCGGAAAGATGATTTAGAAAAAGCTGCAAAAAAACGAGAAGAAGATAGAGAATGGGTAAGCAAGCAATTTGCAGAAAGCCAAGAACAGACGATAGCCCTTAAAGAGCAAGCGATATCGACAAAAGATATTGCCAAATGGTCAGAAGAACATATTAAATTTTTGTTAGATAACAAAAGAGTAGAGGATTTAGGAACGCCACCTTCCATATATACAACTGGCCCACATTTTCCAACAAAAGGCAAGTGGACGCTTCTTTGTTTAAAAATAAAAAACAATGCACAAACTGTCATCCACGTTTTAAATATAAAGCTAAAAGATGGTTCTCGCTTTATTCTTGGATATGGCATTAGATACAAACCGGAAACAAGATTGTGGCAAATGCAAGCATCATATGTTAATCCTGATGCCAGACCAACGTTACACACAATATCATCCGGATACTGTGAGAAAGCAAAGGATTTTCGAACGGGACAAGAAATTGATGTTAATATTTCTATAGCTCCCTTAGAAGATAAGTACACAGGAATCCTTATTTTTGTAGCAGCGCGTGAAGAAGATATAAAAGCCCAAGTTACTTTAATCATTACTCATACATCCCCATTGAAACCAGAAACAACAATGACTGTAACGACACAAACCGACCTCATAGACTTTAAAAAATTGGATTAATTTACTTAGGAAAACGTTTTTATGCTATGATTTATTAATTTGATTTCTTTTTTTGATAACTTCATCCCTTAAGAGATCAAGCCTTAAGAGATCAAGCTTATCTTTGACTAAGATCATAAACAAGATCAGCTCATTTAAGCGATAAAAAGATAACAACTCTTGAGAAAAATAATTATCAAACCAAGTTGTAAAAGCTTGCGTAAACGCAGATGAAAACCATTGATTAAAATCATCGTACGGCAATAATGGAAAATAATTTCTATCATCACGCGCAAAGATACTATACAGCATATAGACAAAATAACCTGTTGATGAGGGATCTATTCTTGTTTCAAAAGATGCATCTTGAGTCGAACGGACACCATAATATATGGTTGCCTCTCCAATATTATTAACAAGATCAATCAACTGGACTTTGCTTATAGTGATCTGTGGGACATCTATCATCTCTGATCTTTCTTCTTTAAGAGTGTGAATGCTGCTGTTGATGTTTGTTATTTTCTGTATGAGCAGCACTATGAGAAGATATTACTGTTTGTGATGCATTTGCTGTACTAATTTTCTTCACCAGATGAAGCGTATCTTTTCTTCGTTTTGTCATTGGACGAATAACTCTATGGGATTTACTCCCATAATTATGTAGGAACCAATCTAGTGTAACCCAAGATAGACCCTTAGCTTTAGACAACTGAATAATTATATTCCAGTATTTTGGAGAAATACTATTGCGATCACGCATTTTACGCGCAGCCTCATAGCTACAACCAATTTCTTTTGCAAATTGGCGTATAGATCCCCAAGATTCAATCAAACTTTTGACATAAAAATCATTAACCATGACACAAATAGTACATTACGTACAACTTTTAATCAAGATAAAATCGTACACAATGAATTAAAAAAATAGTGGATAATGTACAAATGACTTATTTGCCAAAAGATAGACTTAAAATAGCGCGTAAGAATGCTGGATATGCAACACCAAGCGAAGCTGCGCGCGCTGTACCAGCTCTTAATCAAAATACCCTAATTAGTCACGAAAATGGAAATCGTGGTATTTCGCGCCAAATAGCCGAGCTCTATGGACAAGTATTTAATGTAGATCCGGGGTGGATTTTGTATGGCGAGTCTCCTCAAGAAAGTCCTAACCTCAATATAAGTATTCCTCTCGTTTCATGGATTAGCGCTGGAGAACTAAGCGAGCAAGATGGGATAATGGATTTTTCAGATTATCCTATGACAGAGGCTGTTAATCTTCCTGCCGGTGAATGGATTGCTTTACGTGTAGATGGCGCATCTATGAATAAAATTAGCCCTCCAGATTCTATAATATTTGTAAATATGCGAGACAAAAAACTTGTGCCTAATGCCTGCTATGTAATTGCAGATGAATCTGGACAAGCGACATATAAACGATACAGACCTAATGATGATCCTCCTTTTCAGCCCGCTTCATACGACAAAACAATAAAGGCTCCAAAACTTGAAGGCGCTATCTCTATAATAGGTCGTGTACGGCGCACTATTCTTGATATGTAAACACAATACGATTCTCTGTTCACGTTATCGATTAGATTGCTATCAAAAGATTGAAGCAAGTTTGCTTGATTTTTATCAGTAAACAGCAAAATTTTGATTCTCTAAATTGTGCCGTGATTCGTCTTTTTTTTATTTTTTAAAAAAAATAGTACATTATGTACTTGACTATCTTTAGTGCATAATGTACTAATATATCCATAAACCACGCACAAACAATTGCCAAGAGGCGTTAGGGAGGAGAAATTATGGAAAATCCAATTCTTATAAATTCTGACGAAATTTTATTAGTTGTCTA
>NZ_JBHILW010000022.1:0-12633 GCF_042193565.1 Bartonella sp. SD1336NMGDW | reverse complement strand
GGGAGTGTATCACGGGCACGCTGGATAAGCTTAAAAACCAGTTTTACGGGATTGTTCGCCCCGCAAAAGATCCACAAAAATGGTCGAATAAATATTTTAGTCAAGTGATGTATATCCTTAATAGCCAGTCTAAGGGCGGCTTGATGGCAGAGCGAGGTGCTTTTGATGATGAGCGCCAAGCGTTAGAAAGTTGGGCGCGAACGGATACCATTACGTGGTTAGAGAAGGGAGCACTTACGACTGGAAAAATTCAACCAAAGCCAAGTGCACAGTTCCCCGCTGGATTTTTCCAGCTGTTTAATGAATCGCGTGAGGCGATAACGCATGTAACAGGGTTATCGGCTGAGTTTATCGGAACACGGGAGGTCAACCAAGCCAATGTGTTGGAAAATACACGCCGGCAATCAACGCTTAATTTGCTTGCGGGGCTGTTTGATAATCTCAAGCTTTATCGGTGTAGGCAGGGAAAGATTATCCTTTATCTCATTCAGAATTATCTCTCTGATGGGCGTCTGGTACGTATTTCTGGACAAGAGAATGCCCAATATGTGCCGTTGACGCGTGAAGCTGTTACGACGCTTGAGTATGACATTATTGTTGATGATTCACCGACAAGCCCCAATGAAAAAGAGAAAACTTTTGCGGCAATTACGCAGATGTTGCCGTTGCTTGGTGGTTTCTTAACACCGGAGATGATTCCAGATCTTCTTAAGCTTTCCCCACTACCGGCAACATTGATAGCAAATTTAACGGCAAAAGCACAGCAGGCACAACAAGAACAACAGCAACAACAGATGATGCAACAAAGCCAAGGGGCGCAATTAACCCCAGAGCAGCAAGCAAAGATTGCTGTTTTACAGCAGGAAGCGCAAGCAAAGAGCACACTCTATCAACTTGATGCACAGCAGAAACAAGCGGCATTGCAGCAGAAAAATATTGAACTTTTCTTGAAGCAAGAACAAGCGCGGATGCAGCTTGAGTTGCAACAGGCAAAAAATGAGATAGCGCAGCGTGATTTAGAACGCAAAGCCCTACAGGCACAGTTGGAACACTATCGAGTTTTGACAAAAAATATAATAGCACATTGAAGGAACAGAATATGGAAGAAGAGTTTACGCCTGAAGAACAAGCAATCTATGATGAACATTTTGCCAGCGATAATGCTGTTGAGTTGGTCGAGCCTGAACAAGTTGAGGAAGTTTTTGATGCAGAGGAAAGTTCTGAACAGCCAGCTGTAGAACCACTTCAAGAGCAGCCAAATTCTGATGTAATAGAATCTGATAAACTAGAGCAAGAGCGGCAAGCACGCCAAAAGGCAGAACAAAGCGCCATTGAAGCGCGTGAATTGGCTATTGAACTTGCGCAAAAATATGCCGCAATGCAGGAAGAAATCACGCGCCGCCGTGAGGAAAATGTTCCCTCCCTAGAAGACGACCCAAAAGCACATTTTGCATGGCTTAGTCATAAGGTACAAGAACAACAGAAATTGCTTGATGAGTTTTCTCATATGAGAGAGAGCCAAGAGCGCATGAGTCAAGAGGAATATGAACGCCAAAAGTTGGGGGATTATTTTGAGGAAGCCAAAGCGCAGGTACAAGATAAATATCCAGATTTAGACAGTATCACGGACTATCTCTATGAAAGAGCAGACAGTGTCTTACAAGCGCAAGCAAGCCTTTATCCGCAATGGAAAGACCCAGAGGCACGGCAACAGCAAATTGGTGCTGAATTGCGCCAAATATGCCAGCAGTGTCAGAAAGCCGGTATAAATCCAATTGAGGTGCTGGTGCAAAAAGCAAAAGCTTTTGGCTATAGTGGCGCGCCCGTTAAGGACGAAGTGGGAGCTCTTCAAGAGCGCTCTCAAGCAGCGCGGACGCTTACAGCGCGCGGCGGGCAAGTTCCAACAGGCGGTATGGATGTGAGAACGCTCTTTTCCATGCCAGAAGCCGAATTTGCTGTATGGGTTGAGAAAAATCCCGAAAAATTTGAACAAATTATGAGCAGAGCGTGAGATGTGCGTGGTGACGCGACAGAGAGAACCAAGTGATTGTTATCGTTTGGGGGAGCCGCAAGGCGAGTTTTAAAAACCAAGAAAGGCATTGATTGAAATGGCAGTAACAGAAGTAAATCTTAATGACCCATTAGCCGTTGGCGTTTGGGCTAAGATGCTAAACACAGAAACTTCAAAAGCGTTGCCCATTGCACCGCTGATGGGAAAAGGCAAAAACAGCATTATTCAAGTATTGGATATGCTAGGAAAATCCGCTGGTGACTCTGTGACGAGCGGATTAAGAGTCCAACTTATGGGGGATGGCGTTAGCGAGGGACAAACGCTGGAAGGCAATGAAGAAGCACTCCAATTTATGAATGAAACGGTGCGCATTAACGAGCTTTCTCATGCTGTACGCGTAAAATATGAAGGCACCATTGATCAACAACGTGTTTTATTTAATTTACGAACAGAAGCAAAAGATGGGCTTGTTGATTGGTATGCAGATCGCTTAAGTTTGATGTTCTTCATTCAGGCAGCAGGCTATACAGCACCATGGATGCATTTTGAAGGACGCACCATAACCCTTAAACCCGTACATTATGGTTTTAATGCTCCATTAGAGCCAAGCAAATTGCGTATTATTCGTGCCAATAAGAAAAAGACTGATGAAGAACTTACAAAAGACGATGTTTTTACATTAGATCTTATAGATCGGGCTGTTGAACGCGCTAAACTTGCTAATCCACGTTTGCGCCCTGTTCGTGTTGATGGAAAATCGGCATATGTGATGTATCTCCACCCAACACAGGTGACCCAATTGCGTACCAATACAAAGAGTGGTCAATGGTTAGACATTACCAAGGCAGCTTATGATGGCTCTGGAGCTAAGAACCCAATTTTTAATGGTTCTTTAGGGATGTATAATGGAGTTATCTTACGTGAAGCTGAACATGTCCCCAATGGTATCAATTCAAAGACACAAGAGCCTGTTCCCTCTGTTCGCCGTGCTGTGTTGCTTGGTGCGCAAAGTGTTATCATGGCTTATGGGCGCGTTGGCAATGGAGCAACAGGAGGCGATGGGAAAGGGGGAACACGCTATAAACTCGTTGAAGAACTGTTTGATTATCAACGTGAATTTGGGGTTGCAGCTAAAACCATTATCGGCATGAAAAAGTCACGCTATACCTTGCCGCATTCTGATCAAGGGGGACAAGACTTTGGCACGATTGTTATCCCTTCTTTTGCTGAAGCAAGCTAATTATTAAAGGATGACAATTATGGCAGAAAAATCGCTAATTACACAGGAACCTGATGAACCTGTTGAACCCGTTGAGACTGTTGAGACTGTTGGCATGATAGATGAGGGATTGCCACCTGTTTTGCAAGGACGCAACAACTCTACGCAGCAGGTTAGTTTTTTACGGGCGCGTGTTAAATGTACAGACCAAGGGCTGATAACGAAAATTGGTGTTCTACCCCGTGGGGCTTTGATAAAAAGAATTCAAGTTTATACCATGGCGGATTTTGAAGATGTAAAAGTTATATTTGGAAAAGAACCTAATGGCAATGATTATGGAGAAACAAAGCTTTTGCAATCTTACACTGGCAATGTGCCCCTACCTATGGAGGAACGAAATGTTCCGCTAGAGGCTGAAAATACGATTTACATGACACGAGACAAGCAAAGCACCAAGGGTGATGCTGAGGTGATTGTTGAGTTTTACACCAATCGTTAAAGGCAAGGGGGCGTTTATTGCTTGCGCCCCCCTCCCACACAATATGCCCCAAGACATTTGGAAGAGGGTGATATGACAATAATAGTACAGACAGGTGGTCCGATTGGAGACAAACAGACCATTGCTCCTTGGGATAAAAATTTTATCCAGATGTTAAACGATATTCAGGATGAAATAGATGATCAAACAGATGAGTATGTTGATCAAGTGCAAAGGGCGATATTTTCGGCTATTCGCTTTTGTGAACGATTGCCTTTTTATTTCAATGAAAGCCGCGAAGTTGTTTTTACCACTCTAAAGGGCAAAAGCCGTTATGGCGCAGAGGAAAATCCAGTTATTCCGGCTGCTGTTCGCATTGTTGATGCTTACGTTTATGGAGATAATCACAGCAAAGCAAAGCTTTTGCAGGTAGATCCGCTTGTTATTGAGAATCTTGAGGATGATTGTAGCCATGGCATGCCTACACGATACAGTTATTTTGAACAAAAGCTTATTTTGTATCCAACACCAGAGCGCGTTTATTCTATCAGGCTTATTCTTGATCCTGTGAGAATAAAAGATATTGAGAGTGCACAAGAAGCGTCCATATGGTTTCGTGAAGCCTATGAACTGATCAAAACGCGTGCAAAATATGAAATTTATACGAATATTATTAAAGAACCACAGATGGCAGCGGCAGCTTTTGCCATGTTTCAAGAGCAACTCGATGCGCTTCAAATTGAAACATCACGGCGCAAGAATTTATTAAAAATTCAACACACGGATTTCTGATGACCTTTATCCCTATTGCTGAGTATAGACCAGATGTTGCATTTATTAATAGTGGTTATTCCAGTGAGATCGTGAACGTTTTACCTGCACCAAATTCGTATATTCCGTTTCCCATTGTGGCGCCGGTCTCAGATCCTTTTCCGGATGTGATTTTGGGGGTCTATGCTGTGCGCTCATTGGGTGGTGTGCGCATTATTGTGGGTGCACCAACAAAGCTTTATGAATATGACAACAGCACGCGCGGCTGGAAAGACATTAGCAAACCTCACACACACTATCACGCCAATGAGACCGCCCTTTGGTCTTTTGCCTCCTTTGGTGATCATATCATTGCTGTTAATAGCAATGACCCACCACAAATGCTTTCGTTGAAAACAGATGAAAGGTTTTGTGATTTGAGTGGTAATCCGCCGCGTGCTGGACTTGTGCGTGTGTGGGGTGATTTTGTTTGCTTGATGCAACTAACAGATAAGCCAAACCGTGTTCAGTGGTCCGGTTTGAATGATGCAACACATTGGACGGTTGGGGAGAAAAGTTGCGATTATCAAGATTTTCCTGATGGAGAATATGTTCAAGGGTCTACGGAATCAACAAATCCACTTATTTTTATGCGCTCCGCTATTTATCACGCAACTTTTGTACCAGGCTCTAAAATTATCTTCAGTTTTGCAAAAATAAAAGACAAAATAGGGGCTAAAAGCAGTATGGCAATTGCAAGCCGTGGAGACTGTACTTTCTTTGCATCTGATGATGGTTTTTATCAAATCAACAGTGCTGGTGAAATGCTCCCTATTGGCTTTGGAAAAGTCGATAAAACTATCTTCACACTTTACAATAACTTTGCCATTGATGAGATGAGGGCATGTATTGATCCGGTCTATTCTCGTGTTTATTTTTCTATCAATGATAACACTGAAGGGATGCATATTTATGTTTATGATTGGCTTTTGCAAATATGGAGTGTCATTAAGGGGCAAAACCTTCTCTTATTTCCCCTTTTTGCAGCCGGTTATACATTAGAAGGCTTAGACGAAGTACAAGAGAGCTTGAAAGATTTACCAGCTTCTCTTGATAGTAAAATGTGGCAAAATGGTGCGCCTGTTTTGGGAGCCTTTACGCCAGACAACACATTTGGTTTTTTTGCAGGTCCTCCGATGGAAGCAGTTATTGCTTCACAAATTGTGGGGGATACGGGCAGGCAAATCAACCTGATGAGTGAGGCTTTTGTTCAAGCGGATACAACAAAAGGTTTTTTAAGTGTTGGGGCGGCTTTTATCATTGATAACAAGAACCAATTAAATTGGGCTAAAGAGCGTTATGCCGGCTATAATATTGGGATGTATAATATCCGCTCACGGGCGCGTTATCACGCTTTGCGTCTGAGAATACCAGAAGGCACGCCATGGACGCATATAACAGGCTTTGATGTAACGCTCAAACCCGCAGGCATAAGATGAGTTTTAAGATCTATAATACAGAAAAATGGAGCGCTGAACAAATGGCGCCCTATTTTGAGAATGTCATAAAATCGATAGCTTACTTTAATCAAAAATTCCCTGATGATTATAATACAGAGACCATTTTAAACGATATTTTGAAGGGAGAAAAAGTTCTTTGGATTATCGTTGATGCGCATGAAAACTTTATGGCGCATGTCACAACACAGTTACAGGAACTCGTCACTGGAGCATTAAGGGCGGTTATTGTCACGCTTGGTGGAAAGGGAGGAGCGCCCTTAACAAAGCTTATCACTCAGATTGAAGCTTATTACAAGGAAAAAGGGGCAAAAGAGCTTGTCATCATAGGCAGGCGAGGGTGGGAAAAATCTCTTAAATCGCATGGATATCTCGTTAATCTTTTAGAATATAGAAAGCAGCTTTAATATGGGAAAAAGTTCTAAACCAATCCAGAATACCCAAAACACGACGCAAACAAATGAACCCCCTGCATGGGCAAAAGGTATTTTTGAACACGCAGCTCAAGATGCCATGACTTTTTATAACCAAGGCAGCGGAAAAGCCGTTTATGACGGGCAGCGAGTTGCGGGTTTAAGTGATCAAACAAAGAATGCGATTAATGGGCTTAGCAATAATACGCATAACTATGATAACAACACTTTAAATGGAATAGCCACAGGGCAAAATTCAACAAGCCAAAACTTAAAGAACATGGCTTCAGGGCAACAAATAGGCAATAACCCTTACTTTAATGAAGCAC
Organism: Bartonella sp. SD1336NMGDW; assembly: GCF_042193565.1. Taxonomy (NCBI): domain Bacteria; kingdom Pseudomonadati; phylum Pseudomonadota; class Alphaproteobacteria; order Hyphomicrobiales; family Bartonellaceae; genus Bartonella; species Bartonella sp. SD1336NMGDW. The sequence continues at coordinate 5,916 of NZ_JBHILW010000022.1, read as the reverse complement.
TTCAAAACACATTAAATAAGGCAACAAGCTCTATTAACAGTTCGCTAGCAGGAGCTGGGCGTTATGGTTCGGGTGCACATACTGGGGTTTTGGCTGATGAATTGGGGGGCATAGCAACACAAGCTCTATCACAGCAATATAACCAAGATGTCAACAACATGATGAATGCCAATGGTCTCATTGACCAAGCAAACCAAAATCAGTTGGCGGGTGCCAATAATTTCTTTCAAGGTCAAGGTCAGGCAAATCTCAATGCGTTGACGGGAGGGAGTGTACTTGATGCCAATCATCAACGGCAATTAGATGAAGAGCGGCAAAAATGGGAGCAGCAGAACAATCTTGATTGGGACCAGTTAAGTAAGTTGCTTACAGCTGGTGGGGCTGTTGCTGGAAATTATGGAACGCGCACAGGACAAATGACGACATTGACTCCACAGCCAAAACCTAATCCGTGGGAGATTGTTGGAAATGTTGGAACTATCCTTGGTACTTTTGCTGGGCTTAGTGATATCAGAGCAAAAGAAAACATCAGAGAAGCTGGGCAGAGAAATGGACACAAACTCTATGAATACAACTACAAGGGGCACTCAGAGCGCTATCGCGGGGTGATGGCACAGGATATTTTGAAGTCAAAGCCAGAAGCTGTTTTCTTGCATAAGGCGACAGGCTTTTTGCATGTGGATTATGGCAAGCTTGGCTTTGAGATGGAAAGGGTGCAGTGATGGAACAAGAAAACACAAATTCTCTTTTAAAGTTGTTTGATCCAAAATTTTTGCGTCCCTTGATGTATCAGGTCATACCTCAATTGCCAAAGCATTTGTTCGAACAGCTTTCTACGCCTCCAAGCACGCCGTTGGAAGGGCGATACAAGCCAAGTTTTTTAGAACGTGCTGCTTTTAGCACAAACCCTTTTGATGCGAGCAATGGGGATAATACTCCACAAAAATTGAGTCCTACAGAGCTTATTCGCGGTGCTCAAACAGGAGGAGGAGAAGCTGGAAAAAAAACGCCAGCAGAATTGATTATGTCTACGGATGATTTAAAGCGCCAAATGCCTCCATTGCCGGATGTTTCAAAGGATACTGTTAAGATACAAGAGGCGCCAGAGCAACAAAAGCATGACTTCTCAGAGCAGGGAGGTGTTGCATCAATGATCCCTCAATCTCCACTTGTTGGGAATATTGATCAGTCTAGTGGGGATGAAGCTGGGCGACAGCAAAAAAATGTGATGGATTATATTGCTCAACTTAATGAGAAATCTATAGCGGAAAACTCTTTGAAAAACAATTCTGGAAATGATGAGGAAAAGCTTTTTGAGGCACCCATAGGAGAAGAAAAACATTTGAATGCACACTTACCAGAAGAGGAACATTTAAAAGCAAGTGGTGATCTTGAACAAAAAACAGATTATATCAAGTCACTTGATAACTTTGTTCAGACAGGAGCAAATCCAAGTAGCTTATGGGAGCGTTTTAGAAAATCAGAATTTTCCGAGCATTTAATGGATTTTTTTGCAGGGCTTGCGTTAGGAAAGACACCACAAGAAAGTTTTTCAAATGCATCTATCCTTATGCGGCAGGGCAATAATGTACGTGCACAACATAAACAAACTTTGCAATTTTTACGCTCTAAAGGGTATAGCGATGAAGATGCGCAAGCACTCACGCAATATCCAGATCTTGCCATGAAAATCATAGGCAACACGTTAAGCCCTCAAGAAGGCTATAGAACATTGACATCAGAAGAAAAGGCAGAGCAGGGATTGCCTGAGGATATGACTTTCCAAGTCTCAACAAGCACGGGGAAAATTATACCTGTCCAAGGAGGACAGCGTTCCACTGCTTCTGGATTAGGGGGGAATACTGATGGCATGCTGTCAAAGCCTGAATCAGGTTATATGTATGTTAAGGACGAAAATGCACTTGGTGGCATACGTGCGGTGCCAATTGCAGGCAGTGGTTCAGAACATAAATTAATTCAAGAACAGAAGGAGGAGGAGCGTAAAAACCAACAAATGCAAATGCGAATTCTGGAAACAGCAGACAGGTCAAATCGTATACTCTCAGCATCTAAAGAATTGCTAAAAACTATTGAGGCACATCCGCATGTTGTTGGTTTCACGGGTTCTATAGGGTCGTTCCTTCCTAATTCTCAGGCAAAAGATTTCGGGCATATGCTCGATTCATTGAAGGCAAGTATCGGGCTTGATGCCTTGAGAAAAGCAAAAGCATTTTCACCAAATGGCGCATCTGGCTTTGGGAATTTGTCTAATATGGAATTGCAAGCATTGCAAAACTCTGTAGCGGCACTGTATCAAGATCTTTCTGCAGAGCAAATGAAGAAATCTTTAAAAACAGTTATTGACACTTTCAATAAATCCAATGCAGCAACGCGCGCAATTCTTTTTGGTGGTGCAGAAGCAACAAACGAGCTCGTTCGAGCCGCCTATGGGCAAGATGCTTATAAGGAAAATCATGCACAGTCAAATGATCCACTAGAAAAACAGATAGAAGCATTGCCGGAAGGCATGTTGTTCGTTGATAGAGATGGACGCATTAAGGAGAAACAAACCAATGGCTGAAGTAATCCCCCCTCTTATTAATCGTAAAAACACAAGAGTCATTGGGCATATAAGTGACTATACACCAGAACAGCTTCAAGAGCTTTTCGCGAAGAATAAGGAAAGGCTAAGTGGTTCTGTTACAGGAAATAGTGGTGCAACAGAAGAAGAAGGTCCACATCCAAGTGCAGCGGGTGCTTTTGGATGGGGTGCTCTTCATGGGTTAACCATGGGGTATGATGATGAAGCAGCAGGGTTGACATCAGCACTTTGGGAGGGGTTGTGGAATGGAACAGATAAGGCAGTCAAAAAATATAATGAAGTGACAAAGCGATGGCGTGACTATCAAAGAGCGGCGAACCGAGATCAGTTTTATCTATCTCTTGCGGGGAATTTAACGGGTGCTGCAATTCCTTTTCTAATACCAGGTCTTGGCGCTCCTGCTGCCGCTCGTGCGGCAATTGGGGCTGATGTTGTGCTGGGAGGAAGAGCTGGTGTTGCAGGAGCACAGATAACCAGTAAAGCTTTAGCAGCAGGAGAAAGGGCGGTGCAATCTGCTTTAGCAGAGGGTGCGGAACGGGCAGCGGCAAAAGCTGCAGGTGAAGCAGCAATGAAAGCAGTAGCAAGTAAAGAGGCGGCAAAATTTAGCTTGGGGCGTGCAGCAAAAACTGGAGCCATTTATGGTGGAATAGCAGGCAGTGGTGAGGGGGAAGGGCTTGCAGATACTCTAGTGTCTGCTGGGTTAGGTGCAGGGCTAGGCGTTGCAACACCATTTGCGGCACATTCTGCTTTAAAGGTTACACCTTTTGTTACAAAACCATTCAAAGTAGCGGCTTCTGGTGTTAAGAACACATCTGCGGCTCTCAAAAACACAGTTGGAAAATTGTTTGGTAAAACTGAACCAATAACACAAGGTGTAGAAAAAGAAGCATTTCAGATAAGCGATAGAGCGCTTAGGGATGTAAGCCAAACTTTAGGGGATGAAGGTGTTGATAAACTTGAAAGAGCATTAAAACAGCGAGGTCCTGATTCAATGATTATTGATCTTCATGATGAGCTTGCTAAAAGAGCTTTTAAGGCAGCAAAAAAAGACCATGATACTTATTCACTTGTGAGTAATCGTTTGAATGAAAGACAAGATGCGAGTGCACTGCGGGTAAAGGATGCGTTGACAGATGTGATGGGTCCAAAAGTAGATACGCTTGATTTAAAGCAAGAGATTATCAAACAAGCACAGAAAAAGGCTGAACCATTTTATGAGAGGGCGAAAGCTTCTCCTATTTCTAATGCTGTTCGTGAAGATTTATCGCGGTTGCAAGAAACTCCTGCCTTCCAAAAAGCCTATAAAAAAGCAATTGCGCAAATGCCAAATGAAGCGGATGCAACAGTTATAGGGAGCAATGGATATCCAAAACTGAATATGCGGATTTTACATAAGATGAAAGAGGTTTTTGATGATCAAATTAATTCTGCGCGCATCAAAGGAAAATGGGGATATGCTCGAGATTTGACTGATTTCAAACAACGCATTCTGGACGTTTTGGATACGTCCTCTCCAGATTATGCTAAAGCACGGAAAATTTATTATGACGAGCGTACTATCGGTGATGCCTTAGAGCAGGGAAAACAAGCGCTGAAGAAGAGCGTTAATCTCGATACAATCAACAGTCAACTTTCGGGTTTTGGGTTGATGGAAAAAGATGCGTTTCAAAAAGGGATGCGGTCACAAATAGAGGATGCAGCAGGCAATGCACAGAATTTTGAACACAGTCTTTTGAGTTTGTTTGACACGCAGAATGGTCAAGAAAAATTACGGCAGAGTTTTGGTGAGGACAAAGCCAAGCAACTTATGAAAGTGTTGCGACCAGAAGTGGAAAGAACAAAACTTTTTGCACGATTGCCAAACCATATGGGTGAAGTAGAAGAGAGGGGGGCACAACAGACTATGGGTATAGGAAAGATTGCTTTCATCAAGGCAGTTGTAAAAAATTTCGCAAGAGAATTTGGACGCAAATTCTCAAGCGTCCATAAAGATACTGAGAGAGATATTGCAGCGCTTATAACAGCGCGGGAAAAAGGGGAATTTGGGTTAGCAAGAGAAAAAGCTGTTGAACTAATTAAGACGTTTCATGAAGCAGAAAAGAAACGCTTAATAACACGAGAAAATTATACGAAATTCATTAATTTTGTTGGCATTATTTTGAATAGCAGCGTTGATAGAACGGTTATAAACTAATGATCAATTTTCATCCTAATGTGAAGCGTGCTATCTCACAGGCAGCACAAAAATATGGTTTGCCAGAAAGCTTTCTTGAACGTGTTGCTATGATAGAAAGTAATGGTAATCCAAATGCAAGAAATAAGAACAGCAGTGCAGGGGGGCTGTATCAATTTCTCGATTCAACAGCAAAACACTATCAACTCAATAACAAGTTTGATCCTTTTCAAGCAACCGATGCTATGGCACGGTTAACGAAGGATAATACCCGTTATTTAGTCACAGCATTAGGCAGAGAACCATCAGAAGCAGAGCTTTACCTCGCACACCAACAAGGACCAGCAGGGGCAGTAAAGCTTATCAAAAATCCACATATCCCAGCAAGCCAGCTTTTAGGTCGACAGGCAGTCACACTCAACGGTGGCAACATGGAAGCTACAGCAGGGGATTTTATGAATCATATTTATGGGCTTTACAATAAAACGGGAGATGCTTTGAAGAGAACGATACAGCAAAACCAAAGCAATGGACAAGCAGCACCAAACGAGGAGGGTCCTTTGTGTGGGTTTGAGAGGCTTCAAAAGACACTTCAAGGTAATCAGGTGGGTCAAGGTGATCAAGGGGGCAAGCAATTAATGGCATATGACACGCCATTCCCAAACAGAATGATGGCACCTGAAAGCAGAGATAATTTAACAGGACAGATTATGGAAACCACACCATTACAAGCACAAGGTATTGATGCAGGTGCTCTTAAAAAGGGCTTTTCCGGTTTGCTTCATTTAATGAGAGAGAATGGAGAACGACAAAAACAGCAGGCACAGATGGTACAGCAACAAATGTTGCAGCAACCAGTCATGGCGGGTTTCTCACAATCGACTGGGCGCCCGACAGATTTAACACCTCTCATTGATCCCTCTAGGCGGCAATCTGTTGGTTCCTATGGGCGGCAAAAAGAAGAGCAATTGCGCGAAGAGCTATTAAGAAGAACGGGGGCTTATCATGTCTGATATTTATGACTGGTCACTCACAGCTGATCAAAATGCCAATTCCGATAGTATCATTAATTGGGCAGAAGGGCAGCCGCCTAGTTCTGTTAATGATAGTGCGCGGGTCATGATGCAGCGTATACGTGAAT
>NZ_JBHILW010000021.1:0-12781 GCF_042193565.1 Bartonella sp. SD1336NMGDW | reverse complement strand
AGTTTTCTGCCTTTCCACCTGAACGTTTCGGTGTTATCCACGGTACAGTCGTTAATGTAGGCGCTACAGCGCGCTATGATAAAGAAATTAATGGTGTCTATGCTGTTTTAATCAAAATTGACCAAGATCACATCACTTTGAATAACAAACAACTTAAATTTATCCCTGGCATGACTGTGACAACAGATGTCATTACCTCAAAACGACGGCTCATTTCTTATTTCTTTGAACCTATCACCAAAATTTTAGAACAATCTCTAAAGGAAAGATAATGTCTGTAAATGAAAATTCATCACCTTCACTCATAGATCCTCTTACAGCGTTAGGAGCTATGGTTGTTTTAATGCTTACATCTCCCTTATACCGCCGCTGGCGAATCTGGGATATAGACCGAAATTTAGGACCAGCTTTACAGACTGGGCAATATAAACTCTATAAAAATGAACGTGGAGAATTTTGCGCCTTTATCACTTGGGCTTTTTTAGATGAAAAAAATCATCAATCTATGCTTGAAAAGGGAGAGCTTTTGTCCGATGCGGATTGGCAAGGCGGAGAATATATGTGGTTTATTGATTGTGTGGCACCCTATGGACATGCTGCTGGTATGGTACGTGACATGCAGCGGCATGTATTTCCTAATCAGCATTATTGCTACGCTGTTCGACGTAATGAAGATGGTGGAATACGGAAAATTACCCGCTGGTGTTGCTATAGAGCAAAAAATCCAGCTAAATAGTTTTTCTAAAGCAAGTGCGCATAAATCATTTACCCCTCGTTTTATAGAAAAGAATCTTTTAAAAGAGTTCTCTGAGCGATAGCTATAGTAAAAGAAAGCCTTACCATATTTAGAGCTAACCCGCTACAAATAGGTGTTTTTCAGCTTACCAGACTTGCTATGAATAGCAACAGACGGTTAAGGGGATTGATCCACTCTCAAGCTGAAATTTGATTAACTAATTTCACTAGAATTGGCTGGGATACCTGAATTCGAATCTTAAATTTAATTGCAATAAACTATTGATTTTATTTATATTTTTTAAGGTTAGGGAGCATATAATTAGGTTCGGGAATAGGATTTTCAGACTTTCCTTTACAAAGCGTATTCTTTTTGCCAGCTTTCTCTAATAATTTTTTTAATAGTTCTAAATCTTCTTGTGAAATAATATTTATCAGTCTAGAAAACATACCAGCAGCTTCACATCTGAATGTATCAGAAGGCTTTATAGTGAAACTTTTACGACAAGCATCCGATTCTCTTCTCAAAATTTCTGCTACCTCTTGATCTAAAGCATAGAGTTCAATTATCTTTTCCTCTAGCCCTACAGGAACAGACTTTTTGCCAATTTCTACAGATGATAAAAATGCTACAGATATGTCTAATTTCTTAGCCATATCTAAGAGGCGTTCTGAATGATCAATGCGAAGTTTCCGTAAAATTTTACCAAAGGGTGTAAGCATCAAAAAAAGTCCTATTAGAGAAGAAATATTTCTTCTGATCCTAACAAATCTTTTTATGATTTTCTTCAATTATTGCGAATCAAGAGTTCTTTTCGGGGTGGTTTTTTATCCGTACCTGCTGTCCAAAGGGGCTCTAATTCTAAAAAATCAAAATCCCTAAAGATCTCTCGAACCGCATCACAATCATTCAGACTCAAGACAAACCTTCCTTGGATGCTTTTGAGAACTTTTGCCATACTCACAAAATCATCTTCAACAAAATTCCCAGAGCTGTAATACCTCCTCTCTACAAGATAAGGCGGGTCTAGGTAAAATAAACTGTCGGGTGCATCAAAAAGTTCGACAACTCGCTCCCACGACAAATTTAAGATCGTCGTATCAAGAAGCTTCTGTCTAACACGCCGCATCCTTGCTAAAAGCTTATCGGGATTAAATAATGTAGGCTTTTTTCTTCCAAAACTAAAAGAGACATAATCTTTTTTCCCATACATCACACAACGTTGGAGAAACAAAAAGCGAGCAGCTCTTTCAACTTTGGAAAGGCTTTCTGGTTCAATAGCCGCAAGTTCAAAAAACAACTGTCTTGAACAAACAAACCATTCTAGTCGTTTGGCTAGATCATCAAAATGGTTTTGAACGCATTGAAACAGATTCGTGATCTCTCCATTCAAATCATTAATCACGGAATATTTCACTGATCTTTTATTAGGAAAACAACGCCTTAAAGTCAAAAATTTACCTGCCATGGATTGGAGAGATGTGCCGGCTTTTTATAAAACACTTTGTCAAAAAATAACTATGACACAACTGGCTTTGCGTTTGCTTATTCTGACAGGGGTTCGTACCAATCCTTTGTGTCATATTCATAAAGATCAAGTTGATGGAGATATCTGGACTATCCCTGCTGAGAATATGAAAGGTTTGCGTGATGCTACAACAGAATTTCGTGTGCCCTTATCATCAGAGGCATTAGAAATCTTAAAACAAGCGCGCTTGTTCTCTCGCAATGATTTCTTTTTTTCTGCTACCGGTCGCGGTCCCCTTGCTGATAGTTGTATGGCAAAGTATATGAGAGAGAATAAGATTGATGCCTGCCCCCATGGTTTTCGCTCTAGTTTACGCAATTGGCTTGCTGAAACAACCGATGCCCCCTATGAGGTCGCTGAAACCATTCTAAGTCATACGGTCGGCGGTAAAGTAGAACGTGCCTATCGTCGTACTGACTATTTAGAACAGCGCCGCGTTTATATGGATAAATGGGCGGCTTATGTCACGGGTCAATCTTAAGATATGGGGTGAATAACCCCATGATCTGTGGATAACTTTCTCTCTCTTGTCTCTCATTCTTTCTCAATAAGATTCATCACGTATCACATCAGAAATTGTATGATAAAATATTGTTTTCTATAAATAAAACATCTTTCTAAATGAACCAAAATGTGGTTAATAAATAGTTATGATTTGTTACCATTTTTTGATAGAAAGGATTTTAGTATGACAGAAAATGATATTCTTTTGACAGACCGTGAAAGTGCAAAATTGCTTCATATGAGTGTCTCAACATTCCGGCGTCATGTAACCAATGGCTCTCTCCCAAAACCTTTAAAATTTGGTTTTTTATCCCGTTGGTTACAATCGGATCTTTTGAATGTAATCGAACAAGCAAAACAGCAACGTCAAAGTGACGCGGCATAAAAAAACCTTGTCACGTAAGGACGGACAAGGCTTTCTCAAACTCATCACCCTAGAGATAGCACAATCCGTCCTATGACGCAACGTTATAGGATTTAAAATGATGTGTTCTTTTAAGAATGCGCGGGGTATCACACGTGCCTTGCGTGGTACTTGGCATGGGCGTTATGGAATAGCCCGTTGCCCTGCTCATGATGATAGGCTGCCTAGCTTATCCCTTGCCAATGGACATGATGGGCGTCTTTTACTCTATTGTTATGCTGGCTGCTCTTTTAGAGAGATCATACAAGCGCTCATGAGAATTGGCTTGCTTGGAAAACAAGCCTTTTTTGATAAAGCTTATGATCACACGCTCTCTTTCTCAAAACAGTTTTGTGCTGATCTCAAACGAGCAAAACAGAAAGCAGAGAGAGTAAAAGCAATTTGGCAACAATGCCAACCAATCAAAAATACTTTAGCAGAAACCTATTTACGTATGCGGGGTATTACATGTGATTTGCCTGCTGATTTACGCTTTTACGACAAATGTTCGCACCCCTCTGGGGGTACATTGCCCGCGTTGATTGCTCTTGTTAAGGGGGCTGGTTCCTTTGCCATTCAATGTTGGGATCTGTAACAGGCGGCGCTGTGCATTTAAGTCAAGCCAATCCCAAACATCTGGTCATTTGTGAGGGCATTGAAACCGGTCTGGCTCTGCTGTCTGGGTTGTTATCAGAACCCGTTAATTTATAGGCGTCCCTTTCAACCCTATGAAAATGCAAAATAGATATAAAATATCTATTTTAATAGTACCTATTGAAGAAATAGTAAAAATACATTACATTAGAACTACTTTGTAACACATTAAGTGGTCGTAAAATGGCTGAGACGACATTTACCTTTCGCGTCGATGATGTATTAAAAAATGAATTTTCCAAAGCAGCAAAGGCGTGTGATAGATCTGCTGCACAATTATTGCGCGATTATATGCGCGATATCGTAAAAGAACAAAAAGAAAAAAGTGCATACGATTTATGGTTTCGGGAACAAGTTCAATTAGGGATAAATTCTGCTAATGCAGGTGATATAATATCTTCTGAAGAAATCGAAGCAGAAGCAAAGGAATGGCGCCTAAAAACACAAAGTAAACTCGATAGATCAACTTTATGAAGCTAATTTGGACACAAGTAGCACACGTTGACCGCAAAAAGATCCGTGAATACATATCACAAGATAATCCTTCTGCTGCCTTAAAGTTTGATCAACTTTTATCTGAAAAAGTAGAAAAACTTGTTAAACTTCCTACTCTTGGTCGTTTAGGACGAATTGTAAATACACGTGAACTTATTGTACATCCAAATTATATCATGATTTATGATATTTCAAATGGCGTTGTGCGTATTTTACGTGTGCTTCATACAAAGCAAAAGTTTCCTTAATCAACTGTATTTTTATTTATTTAGTAATTGAAGCAAATTATTTTCTACAATACTGCGCTCCGTATCAGTAAGTAATGATAGATTACTATTTTTATAATGTTGCGAATATGATTGCATAATGCACTTTGCACACCGCTTAGTTTCTACTCGTAAAAATAATGATGATACTCTTGGTAAACGACGTTTTATTATCAATGATGTCATGGTCGAAAAGCTTAGGGAACTCTTAAAAGAAACCCCCATGGTCTCTTAATGGTGCGTGATGAATTGTCTGGTTTTTTAGCAAATCTGGAACCTAAGGGATATCAAACAGACCGTGCTTTTTATCTAACGGCTTTTAATGAAGATGATCAATTTACCTATGACCGTATCGAGCGTGGAACCATTTTTATCCCTCATGTCACTTTATCTATGATTGGAGGCATTCAACCCTCACGAATTATTCCCATCATTCAAGCAATACAGCGTGGAATAAACGATAATGGTTTACTGCAACGCTTTCAAATGATTGTCTGGCCCGATGACAATAAAGAGTGGCAATTGGTTGATAAACCACCCAATCAAGAGGGGTGGCAAAAGTATGAAGGAGTTTTTCGCTCTTTTCGTGATAAACGCTTAGGGTCTCCCGAACAACCACTGATTATGCGTTTTTCTCCTAAAGCACAAGTGAAGTTTTATGAATGGTTCGAGCATCTTCATAAAGAGGCAAAAGGAGGTACGCATTCAGAAAGCTTACAATCGCATCTTTTAAAAATGCCAAAGACCATAGCAAGCCTTGCGTTGATTTTTGAACTTCTTGACACTGGTCGTTTAGAAATTGGACTCTATGCCATCACAACAGCGTTGCGTTGGACAAGTTATCTGCTAAGCCATACCAAACGTCTTTATGCGGCGGGAGATACATTATAACAGCAGAGCGTGCAAAATTAATTGTCGAGCGTTGTAATCATTTATCTGATGTTTTTACAGCAAGGGATATCTATAGACGGTGTTGGCGTTCTTTAAAAGACAAGGAAGCTGTGAAGCAAGCTTTAGAGCTTTTATGCCGTTGTAACTATATTCGTGAAATTTCTGAAGAGAATAATGGCTTAGGTCGGCGTCCTGATAGACGGTATGAATGGCATCCTTTCGTCAAAAGCAACAACATAAAACAATAAAGAAACCTCTTTTTAAGTCTTTAAAACATCACGCAAAACTCTTTTAATGGCATTCTCATCAAGGAACCTTTCTCCCCCAAAATGATCTGAGTGGCTTTGTAAAAAGAGTTTTGTCATTTTTGTCAGTTTAGTCAGTTCATTCTAGCCCCTATAGCATTTTTTTCAAATGGTAAAAAAATAAAAACATTATATTTCAATAGGTTAGTATCTTTAAAACATAACTCATATCAAGAGTACAATCTTTAAAGATAACCAATGATGTGAATTGATTAAAACTTGTCAGTTTGTGTCTGTAAATTGAACTGACAAACTAGATTATTTTAGTGAATCATAAAACCTATCAAAATACTCATTCTGATATTTTAAAGCCCATAGTATATTTATCTTGATTAACCCGTGAAACGAATAGCAAATTTCACTATTTTGCTGATCTGCTCTCTCTCATAGGCTGTGGATAAACAGCCTTTAAAAAACCTTTTGAAAAAAATTTATCCGCTTTTGAATGACTTTACCTCTTCTGATACTCGCTATTTATCCTAAATGGATTTAATTGACTTCATTTCGATTCTTTTGAAGAGAATTAATCAATAGAATATATTGTCATGGAGTCTGTTCTTTATGCTTCGCCCTCATCATTCTGATAATGAACACGTCACTTTACGCTCTCTCTTAGAATATTATCGTCAACGAGCTAAATCACCCCGTGAATTAGGAACATTGTTTGAAAACCTTATCATGGCTTATTTGACAAACGACCCGCTTCAAAAGCAAGAATACGAAAAGGTTCAAACCTATTGTGAATGGGCTAAAGAGCATGGAGAAGATGGAACTGATATTGGTATTGATCTGGTGGCTACAGTCCGTGATGAAGGTGGCTATGCGGCTATTCAATGTAAATGCTATGATGCCTCTCACATAATTAAAAAAGAAGATATTGATAGTTTTATAGCAGCTTCTGGCAAAAAGATCTTCACGCGTCGTATTCTGATTGATAGCACCGAAACAGATTGGAGTGACAATGTTGAACTAACTTGTGAGGGGCAAGAGGTTCGTATTCAACGCATAAACCTTTTTGATTTAGAGAACAGTCAAATCGATTGGGGGGCGTATAAAAAACAAGGACAAGCCGTTCTTAAAGAGCAACCCAAAAAAAAGCTTTTAGATCATCAAAAAGAAGCCCTTGAGAAAGTCTGTGAAGGTTTAAAAGAAGCAGACCGTGGCAAGCTGATTATGGCATGTGGTACGGGAAAGACTTTTACAAGCCTTAAGATAGCAGAACACATAGCAGGAACAGGCAAGCGTGTGTTGTTTTTGGTGCCCTCCCTTGCTCTCATATCTCAAACAATTCGTGAATGGACAGAAGATACAGAAGTACCCTTGCGTTCCTTTGCCGTGTGTTCGGATACACAAGTGGGAAAACATCGTAAGAATAAAAATGATGCTCTTGAATTTGATAGCTCTGATCTTGCCTTGCCGGCTACCACGGATGCAAAAGAACTGGCTAGTAAAGCGGGTAAGGTTTCACATAATCTGATGACCGTGGTCTTTTCCACTTATCATTCAATCCAAGTGATTTCGGATGCACAAAAAGACCATAGTTTACCCGAATTTGATTTGATCATCTGTGATGAAGCGCATAGAACCACTGGGGCTTCATTGGGAACTGAAGACAATGAATCTGAATTTATCAAGGTTCATGATAACAGCATCATTCGAGGTAAAAAACGGCTGTATATGACAGCAACGCCCAAGATCTTTACCGATGATGCCAAAAAGAAAGCCGATGAGATCAATGCCGTTCTAGCTTCTATGGATGATGAAGAGCTCTATGGAAAAGAGCTTTATACCTATACCTTCTCAAAAGCCGTTCAGAATGAACTCTTAGCACCTTATAAGATTATTGTTTTGGGTGTTAATGAAGAGGAAGTAAGTCAATCCATTCAACATCTGATGACCGATGAAAATTATGAACTTATTCTTGATGATAAAACCAAGATCATAGGTTGTTATCAAGCCCTTGCCAAAATAGATCTAAAAGTTGATCTAAGTGATGACCCCAATCCCATGCGGCGGGCTTTAGCATTTTGTAAAGACATTAAAACTTCTGAACGTATCCGTGATACCTTCAATTCTCAAGAAATACAGGAAGAATTATTTAATCTTCATCAACTCTATAAAGATACCCCGCCTCTTCAGTGTACCTTTGATCATATTGATGGAACACAAAGTGCCAAAATGCGCAATAAAGCCCTTGATTGGCTTAAGGAAGATGTGGGGGAAAATACTTGCCGTGTGCTCACCAATGTTCGCTGTCTGTCTGAAGGGGTGGATGTGCCTGCTCTTGATGCCATTATGTTTTTACATCCGCGTAAAAGTTATGTGGATGTGATACAGGCGGTGGGGCGTATCATGCGCCGTGCAAAGGGCAAGAAAAGAGGCTACATCATTTTACCCGTTGGGATCCCTGCTGGGGTTTCTGCTGAACATGCTTTACGCTACAACAAGAGATACAAGGTGGTCTGGAAAGTGATCAATGCTTTGCTTGCTCATGATGAGAATTTTGAAATCACCCTTAACCAGATGATTTTGGGGCAAGATGTTAGTGATTCTTTGGAGATTGTCGCCTTAAAGAGCATGACCGCGGTTGAGGATAAACTTCATATCCATGAAAAATCAGAACATATGGGGCTTGAGATTGGAAAAGCCGCTCATGAACCACAAATTATTCATAGCGTAACAGGAAGATTACCTTTTTATAAAGAGTTTCCCAATGCTTTGAAAACCCTTATTGCAAAGAAATTTGCTATTGCGGATTATTGGGAAAATTGGGCAGGCAATGTTGCTGAGATTGCTCAAAATCATATCACGCATCTTCAAAACCTGCTTGCTGATGAAAACAGTGAAGCCTTTCATGCTTTTGATGCATTTCATAAGGAATTAAAGAACAACTTAAACAGTGAAATAAAGCAAGAGGAAGCCATTGAGATGTTAGCGCAACATCTTGTCACGCGTCCCGTGTTTGAAGCCTTGTTTGAAGGAAATGAATTTGTGCAAAACAATGCCATTTCGCAAGCAATGGAAAGGATCTTAACAGAACTGGATAAAACCAATATCGAGGAAGAATCCAAGGAATTACAAGAGTTTTATAACAGTGTAAAGCTTCGTGCTTCTGGGATTACCTCGCCTTTAGCAAGGCAAAATCTTATTATTACGCTTTATGAAAGCTTTTTTGCCAAGGCATTTAAGAAAACCACGGATAAGCTTGGGATTGTTTATACCCCCGTTGAGGTCGTGGATTTTATCATTCATTCTGTTGATGATGTGTTGCGTAATGAATTTGGAAAAAGCCTAGGATCACGGGGGGTTTCTATACTTGACCCCTTTACTGGAACGGGTACCTTTATCACACGGTTATTACAATCGAATCTCATAAAACCAGAGGATATGGCATATAAATTCCGTCATGATATCCATGCCAATGAGATTGTTTTGCTTGCCTATTACATAGCAGCGATTAACATTGAATCGACCTATCATAGTCTTATGAAAGGTGAGTATATCCCTTTCAAGCATATTGGTTTGGCTGATACGTTTCAAACGCTTAAAGAAAAAAACTTGATAGACGGTATACTCAAAGAAAACAGTGAATATTTAGAACACCAGAAAAATCTGAACATCAAAGTTATCTTTGGTAATCCCCCTTACTCGGTAGGACAAAAGAATGAAAACGATAATAATCCCAATATATCTTATCCCATATTAGATGATCGTATTCGTGAGACTTATATAGCTAAATCGAAAGCAACTAGTACGCAAAAGTTATATGATAGTTATATCCGCGCTATCCGCTGGGCTAGTGACCGTATTGATAATGCTGGGGTAATCGGCTTTGTCACAAATGCCGGTTTTATTACTGGACATTCTATGGATGGTTTACGCAAATGCCTCGTTGAAGAATTTAGCAGCCTTTATATTTTCCATTTACGGGGGAATGCACGGACTTCTGGAGAACAACGTAAAAAGGAAAGTGGTGGCATTTTTGGTGAAGGATCTCGAGCTCCCATAGCTATCTCTATTTTGGTTAAAAATCCAGAATCTCAACAGCGTGGCAAAATATATTTCCGTGATATTGGAGATTATCTCTCGAGAAAAGAAAAGCTTATAATAATAGAGTCTCTTGGTAGCATTGATGGTATTACACGGAGCAAACAAGGTTGGCAAATAATTACACCAGATAAGTACAGTGATTGGCTTGATCAACGTGATGACAGTTTCAAAACATTCTTAGCTATGGGTGTCAAAAAGGGGCATGATAAAAAGCTCTTTGAAACTTATTCTCTTGGTGTTTCAACCAATCGTGATGCTTGGACGTATAACTCAAGCCGTGAATCTGTAAAGAAAAATATGAATAACATGACTGCCTTCTATAATAATGAGGTAAAACGTTTAAATAATACCTATTCACATGCTGATCGTACAGCACGTGCAAAGGTCGTGAATGATTTCGTCAATTCCGATGTAAGAAAGATTAGTTGGAGCAGTACTCTTAAGAGAGAATTATTAAGAGGTAAATTTTCCGAATTTGAAGATAAATGCCTTATTCAAAGCCTATACCGTCCTTTTACACAACAATGGCTTTATTACAATAGCGTCTTTAATGAAGCAGTTTATCAAATGCCGCGGATATTCCCGATAAGACAAGCGGTTGATAATAAGGTGATACAAATTACAGGTATAGGAGCAAAGAAAGACTTTTCTGTATTGATGACTAAAGCTTTGCCTAATTTAGATTCAATAGAAAAAGGTCAATGTTTTCCACGCTATATTTACGAAGATACTACGGTTTCAAAAAATAAAAGTGAGAAACAATCCCATTTGTTTACAAACTCTATAGAGGAAAACAAAACAGCTGGTTTACAAAGGCGTGATGCCATTACGGATGAAGGGTTAGAACATTTTAAAGTAGCTTATCCTAATGAGACTATCACTAAAGATGATTTGTTCTATTACGTTTACGGTTTACTTCATTCGGAAGATTATCGCGCCCGTTATGCTGATAATTTATGCAAAGAATTACCTCGCATTCCTTGCGTAAAGAGTGCTGATGATTTTTGGAAATTTGTGACAGCAGGGCGTGAACTCGGTCATTTGCACGTGAATTATGAAACTGTAGAACCTTATCCAGTGACCTTTAAAAAGGGTAATCCAAAAGTTACAGAGATCTCTAATCCCGAAAAATTCTATTACGTTACAGAAATGAAATTCGCTGGGAATAGTAAGGAAAAAGATAAATCGATTGTTTTTTATAACAGCAATATCACAATAACAGATATCCCTCTTGAAGCTTATGAGTATATCGTCAATGGTAAACCCGCTCTTGAATGGGTTATGGGGCGTCAGTGTGTAAAGACTGATAAAAAGAGTGGTATTGTGAATGATGCTAATCGCTATGCTGTTGAAACTGTTGGCAACCCTGCTTATCCATTAGAGTTGTTTCAGAGGGTTATTACCGTAAGTTTGGAAACAATGAAAATCGTGAAAAAACTACCAAAATTAGAAATAATAGAAACTGAATAACTTAAAAGCATGCTCACATTATAGGCATGCTATCTTACAAGGGGTATAGATTTATAACTGTAATCTATATCTCTCTTGTTAAGTTGATTAGATACAATCTTTAAAAAGAGTGCTTATATGCGTTATTCTAAAAAGAAATCATTTGCACTTTTAGATACTCTTATTTGGATTGCCTTTAAAAGATTATATCGTAATCTAAAATGATAGCTTTATCCTTTTCAAAAGCTTTGTTTAAACAGAATTATGTATATTCATTTTCTTATATTACTTATAGGTTTTGAATGTTTCTACCCCCCCAAAAAAAACCTACAAAAACATATAGCATTAGTTGAATTTATAGGTTGTATTATTAATATAGGTTGTTTTTTTTGAAAAATAGATAAAACTTAACAACTTGAAATATAATGATTTTAATTTTCTCTCATTTGAAAAAAATGATATAGGGTCTAAAAAGAACTGACAAGACTGACAAAAGTTTATTAAAAGGGATTTTGCTCATCTCTATAATGATCAGTTTCTATTGAGATGTTTTCATAACAAGCAATAAATCACAATTATCCTATTTATCATTTCTCTTATGAACATGAAAAATGATGCCATGGCTATAAAGAACATAACAGCTATAGAGAAAGCAAAAATGCAAATGAAAGCATTTGTTATAAGAGCGCGGTGCTATTAAGGTCGTTTAAATTAAAGCCCCTTATAAACAAAATTCACAAAAAAAATTAAAATTCATTTAGTAAAAAAACTGATAGGTTATAAAGATAAAAATACGCATTATGAGAGCGTTTTTAAATATTATAAATGTATAGATTCAGAAAATAACGCAATCGTTTTATAAAGCCCATAATATAGCTTTAAAAGCACATAAATATAAAATAAGCTCTTGATAAGAACATGATAAATATTTACACATAATGAATTTAAAAAACATAAAAAATATCAAAAAAGATAAAATATTAATTGACAATAAATACGTATTTTGTTATATGAACACTCAAGTGATTAGAAAACACTTTGAAACGACAAGCGGATAGATTACGAAACAATCTTTCCAAAGCTTTAAAAAATTGGCTATCTTTTATACTTTTGTTAGTATATGAGAATTTTGTCGGGTGTGTTTACACCATACAATACTCTTTATGAGAAAAATGTAAGCAGCGGACTTGTCGCCGTGTTTTCTAGCGCCCGACGCCCTTATAGGGTTGTCAATAGAAAATTTAATTACGACAAGGTTTTAATTATGACAACTATATCAAACAACACCCCCGTTATCTCTAATATTGCAAATGAAACCGCGCCTGTTAATCAACAAGAGCCTGCAAAAAAATACGAATTTACCAATGAAAAATTCACTTTTGATGGTCTTACTTTACACCGCATTCGTGCTCTAAGAGATTTCGATGATGTTAAGGCGGGGGACCTCGGCGGTTTTATTGAAAATGAAAGTAACTTATCCCATGATGGCAATTGCTGGGT
>NZ_JBHILW010000020.1:0-13474 GCF_042193565.1 Bartonella sp. SD1336NMGDW | reverse complement strand
AGTATACGGATGAGAAAGTTTCTCATATTGTAAAAGATGGAGTTAATGAGGCTAATTCGTATACGGATATGAAGTTTTCGACATTAAGTTATGCTGTTGAGGATGTTCGAAAAGAGGCAAGACAAGCAGCAGCTGTTGGTTTAGCGGTAGCTGGTTTACGCTATAGTGATATTCCTGGAAAATTAACAATCGCATTTGGGAGTGGTTTGTGGCGCAGTCAATCTGCTTTTGCTTTTGGTGCAGGTTATACTTCAGAGAACGGTGATATTGGTTCCAACTTGTCAATTACCACTTCTGGAGGGCACTGGGGTATAAGTGCAGGGGTTAATGTGATACTCAACTAATAAACGATTAAATCCATAAAATTGAATTGCCTTTTTCTTGTTTAAGAAAAGGGCAATTTTTTTACCTTCTTCCAGAGTTCTCTAAAGCTATTCTAAATGTAAAAACTCTCGTAATTATATAAAATCCGAATATAAAAAGCTTATTACAAATTTTGTTGAGAATAAAAGACCTTAGTGGTAAAGATTCAAAAAATTGATTGCTATTTTTCTTTGATAATTAGGTAATAATCTTATTGCTCTATCCTATTATTTTGATTTATTAAAATGCTTCAAGCAATGTAAATACGAATATTACCCTTTATTAAAAGAAGACAGTTTTAGCTTTTATTTGCGTATAGTTTTAAATGTATGCTTTATGTTGATATCGTTATAACTTTTCATTAAAAGTCTTGTTTTTTAAATGACAAATTATCTTAAGAATAGAATAATTCAAAATATTATGTTTTTTTAATCAGTTTCCTTTTTTGTAGCTTCATAGTAAAAGTTTAATTTCTCCAAATTGTTTTAATCTAATTACGAGTATGAAAAGCAAATAGTGCAAATTCTTACAATTCAAAATATGTCTTTTTATGTTTTAGACATGGTTTTTTGTTAAGGGTTTGTTATGAAAAAAATTATTGATCATATTCAAGGGAAATAGCTCAAGTTTTCAGCGTTTATTTTATCGGTTGTTTGTAGCAACGTTTTCATTGGGAGTTGTGATAGTTGTTTTTTTATCGAATGCTATTCCTGTTTTGGCGAAAAATTGATATAATAGAACAGCTGCTTCAAGCCATGGAAAAAGCAACAAAGAGCTATTCTCAAGGAAAAATGCTCCTTTCTGTGTATGCTAACTCTAACAGCATTGGGGCTCTCTCAAAAGGTTTTGATTTATTAAAAGCAAGTTATTTAACAGCACTTAATACAGCAGCAATGGCACCAATAGTGGATGATTCTACAGATTATAGTGGCTATATCAATTTTCTCGTCAATACGCTTTCTATTAAGAGTAAGGATGGTTTTAGTGAGAGATTTCTTACCGATTCGCAATTGGTTATGAACAATAACTCTACAATTACAATGAGTTCTGAAAACAACGAAGATGCAAGGATTATCGATGGATCTGACACCTTGCGACATGATTTCATTACAAGAATGCAACGATTTACAGGTATGCAACGTACTCCAAACACAAGTATTGCTTTAGGTAGTGGAACGCAAGGGGAAAAAGAATGGAGCGTTACTGTAGGCAATATGGCTCACGCTTTGGGGAAAAGCAGTGTCGCAATAGGTGGTGAATATAATAAGAAGAGCAAATATGGAGATAATAATTATACAACTGCGAAGAGTGATTATTCAATAGCTGTAGGAGCCGTTTCTAAAGCCCTAGGGTATGGTTCGATTGCTCTTGGGTGCATATGCATTTTCTCAAGAAGCTATTTTATAGGTTCCTATTCTAACGTGACGGTTGATGGGGTGTTGCTATCGGGAACAACTCTGTGCCTGGTAGGGCTGCTGGCGTTTCTGGGTATATGTCTCTTCTGCAAGGACCGGCTAAAAACACCGAATCTCAATAGAAAAGTACGAAAGGTGAAGTGAATATTGGTATTCTTAGTAAGAACATAACGCGACAAATTATAGGCGTAGCAGCTGGTAGCAAACCTGCCGATGCAGTGAACCTTAGACAGTTGCAGGATTTAGAAGAAGTCGTAAGAAAAAAGGTTGGAAACTGTCTATTGCTGGTGAGACAGCTAAAGATTTTGGTGCCAGATAGTACAATAAATTTTCATTCGGAGGAAGTAATCTCAAGGTTAAAAGAGATAAGGACGATGAAAATAAGCTCATATTTGGTTTGGCTAATGACATAGTATTGAAAAGCATAACATTAGGAGAGAAAACAAAAGTAGATGCAATAGGCTTAGTAATTATTGATGTCCCGCAAATAACTACCGGTAGTATTAATGCGGTAAGTAAAAAGTAACAAATGTTGCAGAAGGAACTCGCAATACTGATGCAGTGAATTTTTCACAACTGAAGGAAGTAAAAAAAATAAGTAGCAGTGAGTATTTTTGTAAAACAGGAAACAGCAACGAAACACATTAACATTGGTAAGGATATAGATGGTGATAAAATTGATATTGCGAATAAAAGTGATAAATTACGGATAATTTCTGGTTTTAAGAAAGCAAAGAGAGATAAAGCATCAATGATGCTGTTAGTAAAAAAACAGCTTGAAGAAAGTTTAGAGAAACTTGCTAATGATTCTGCTGTTGTTTATTATGATAAAGAAAATAATGAAAATGGCACTATTAATTATGAAGGTGTGACTTTTGGAAAAACTACAGCTCCCGCTGCACTTCATACTGTAGCAAATAAAATTACGAAAAATTCCACCGATGTTGTCAATGGCGGTCAGCTTTATTCATTGGGTGATAAAGTTGCGAAATCTTTAGGTAGTGGAGCATCTTTTAGCGACGGTATTTTTACAGCTCCCACTTATAAATTATCATCAGATTGATGAAAAAGGTGCGGTAATAGGGAAATCATATAGCTACTCTAACTTATTTTACAGGTTTTGATCACAATATCAAGAATATAAATAATCGTATTAAAGGAGTCTCTGAGGGGGTGTGCAGGATTCTTTGTCATGGAGCACAAAGGATCAAGATTTTGTTGCAAAACATGGAGAGAAGCAAGAAAACAGCAAGATCACATTCCTTTCGGCAGAAGTTATTACAAAGAGTTCCACGGATTCTGTGACGGGGTGGAAAACTTTATTCACTAAATCAAACGCTTGCAAAATATTTTGGCGGTGGTGCTAGATATGAGAATGAAGAATGGACAGCACCAAATTTCAAGCTATAGAACCTTTGAAGAGAACAGCTATGATAATATTGCAGCAGCTTTTGCTGGCATAAATAGTGTTTTCGCGAAGCTTCATAATGAAATTTCTGGCAACATCGAGAAAAATGCTTTGTTATGGAGTAATGGAGCAGGGGCATTTGTGGCTCGGCATGGAAAAGACGAAAAAAAAGCTATAACGATATTGCTAATGCATTTAATGCAGGTCGTGGCGTTGATAAGAATAAGAAGGCGAGTAAGATTATCAATGTAGAGGGTGGAAAGGTAGAAGAAGGCTCGAAAGAAGCAGTAAACGGTGATCAGTTATATGATTACACAGAACAGCAGATGAAGACGGTTCTTGAAGATGCCAATAAGTATACGGATGAGCAAGTTTCTCATCTTGTAAAAGATGGAGTTAGTGAGGCTAATTCGTATACGGATATGAAGTTTGCAACGTTAAGTTATACTGTTGAGGATGTTCGGAAAGAGGCAAGACAAGCAGCAGCGATTGGTTTAGCAGTGTCTAATTTAAGTTATGATACTCCTGGAAAAATCAGTCTATCATTTGGTGGTGGTTTATGGCGCAGTCAATCCGCATTTGCTATTGGCGCTGGTTATATGTCAGAAGATGGAAAAATTCGCTCCAATCTCTCCGCAACGGGTTCTGGTGGTCATTGGGGTGTAGGTATTGGGCTTAATTTAATACTGAACTAGATAAGCAAAAAACTTTTCTTAAATATGCTCTTTGCCCTTGCCTCATCAAAGCGGGGGCATTTTAGTAAAAAGCTTTCATAAATCCTCTAATGAAGTAAAAAATCTTATTCACGAAAAATAAACTGATGCCTAAACGGATGATCAATAGGTACAAAAATTATATCTCTTTCAAAGAGGTCAAAGCTAAAAACGACACACAACCTTTGATAGAAAAAACGAAATTAATTCTAATATTAAGTGTTTTTTTACCTTCCTTAAATTGACTTTCACGAACTTGCCTCTAACTACCCTCTAAAGACGCTGTAGAAACAACAGTTTATGTCTTAATTTTATTTATGTCCTAAAACACGCTGTAAAAGCAGGAACACGCAAGGGAAATAAGAAAGCTTTAGAGTTCTAGAGCATACCTTTTTTGTGTTTTTAATCTATTATTATGAAGGGGGTTTTTATGAAAAAATTATATACTACACAAAATCTGCGTGATTTGAGGTTTTCTCGTTCACATCATCGATCATCATTGTTTAAAGTAGCTTCGTTGGGAACTGCGGTGGCATTGTTTTTATCGAATGCTTCTCCTGTTTTTTCAGCAAATCTCGATTTAACAAAAGCATCTCTTGAAAATGTGAAGAATGCCGCTGTGGTTTATCCGCAAAGCATTATCTCTGCGTATGATTACTATGATGGTGATAAGGAAAATTATTTAACAGCATTGAATGTGGCAATGGTGCCAAAAGTTGACGCTTCTGATGACGATGCAAATTTTTTAATCAAAACCCTTTCTGGTATAAGTAATGATGATCCTATTGTGAATGTTTTGAGGGCAGATGACAAAAACTCATTGGAAAGAACATTAGATACAGGCGGGCAATATAAAAAATTGATCATCAGTTCACAGGATGGTGAGAATACAGCGATTATTGATGCATTGAATCCTTCGCGCAATGACTCTATGGCTAGAATGCAGCGCGATACAGATATGCAACGTGACGTACAGGGTACTAGTGTCATATTTGGTAATGATATAACAAAGGCCGAAAAACTCCATAAGGATAGTGATATTACTGCTCTTGGCGCCAAAATAATAGTCAATGCTCCCGATGTGGTTGCTGTTGGTTATGGTGCGCAGGTGGATAATAGCTATACTGTTGCTGTAGGTCATTTGGCGTATGCTGTAGGTAAAAAAAGTATTGCAATAGGTAGTGAAGGTAGACAAGGTAGTAAACCGATCCCTTCTGAGGGGCGTACAATAGCGAAGGGTGAAGAATCAATAGCTATTGGACATCGTGCTAAGGCGGACAGTGAGGAATCTATAGCTCTTGGTGCTTATGCAAAAACGACGGTAAATTTAGGTGTTGCGATTGGGAGCGAGTCTGTGGCTGATGTTGCTGCTGGCAAACTTGGTTATAATCCTTTAATTAAAAGCTCGTCAGAAGATGACAGCACGATATGGGCAGCCACACTAGGTGCAGTGAGTGTTGGTGATGCTAAATCAGAGAAAACGCGCCAGATTGTAGGAGTGGCAGCTGGTAGTGGCGACACTGATGCCGTTAATGTTGCACAGCTAAAATCGTTACAATCATACGTAGACCAAGGTTGGACACTATCTGTTGGGGGTAAAGATGCTAAAGCCGTTGGTATAAAAGATACCGTAGATTTGTCAGCTGCAAGTGACAACCTTAAGATCACAAAAGGTACGGAAAACAATAATGTGACATTTGATCTAGCTAAGAATATTACAGTGGCAAGTGTCACTGCAGGGAACGCCTCTATGAGTAGTGATGGCTTTCTGTTTGCTGATGGGGCTAAAATAACTGTGGATGGTATTGATGCTGGCGAACAAAAGATTACAGGAGTAGCAGCTGGGAAAGAAGCTGATGATGCAGTGAATTTTGCGCAGCTACAAGAGATAAAAAATCAAATAGCAGAAAATAGTTTTGTTAAGCAAGATGATGGAGAAGAAGGTCGTATCACCATTGGTATGGCAACAGGTGGTTCTGAAATCAATATTGCAAATAAATCGGGTGAAGATAGGATAATTTCCGGTGTAAAGGCTGCTGTAAACAATAATGACGCTGTTAATAAACAACAGCTCGATGGTCAGATTGCAGATGTTGTTGACACCATAAAAAGCAATAGCCTTGTTAAGCGAGAAGAAGAGACAAATCGTATTACTATCGGTAAGAATATAGAAGGCGCAGAGATTAATATTGCAAACAAATCAGGTGATGCTCGTACAATTTCCGGTGTGAAAGAAGCAGTTAATGATGATGAAGCTGTTAATAAAAAACAACTTGATGGTGAAATTGCAGATATCACGGACAGTATTAAGGTCATTAAAGAAGCAAATAGCTTTGCGGTTCTTTATGATAAAAATGCAGATGGCACCATTAATTATAATAGTGTGACTTTGGGGGGTAATAAGACTACGGCACCAGTTGCTCTCCATAATGTACAAGCTGGTACAATTGCAGAAGGGTCGAATGATGCAATTAATGGCAGCCAGATTAATAAAATATCCGGAGATGTTGCAAACTATTTTGGTGGTGATGCGGAATTTAGAGATGGTGCTTTTTTAGGACCACAGTATAATTTATCTACAGTTTCTGCCGAAGGTTCTGGAGAACAGAAAATCTTTTATAATGTTGGTGACGCTTTGACAGGGCTTGATGCAAATGTAAAGAATGTGAATAGTCGCTTAACATATGTAGTCAATGACTTTACTCAGAAAATTGATGGTGTTTCTAAAGATTCTCTCTTGTGGAGTGAAAATGAACAAGCATTTGTTGCTCTTCATGTAGCAAACGGAGAGAAGACAGACAGCAAACTCACATTTTTGAAGGATGGAGACATTTCTGCTAACTCAACGGATGCTGTAAATGGTTCGCAGCTCTTTACGACTAATCAGAATATTGCCACTGTTACGAATGATCTAGCAAAAATTTCTCAAAATACATCTCAATATTTGGGCGGTGGTGCAGATGTGGTCACTAATAAAGCACCAACCTATATGATTCAGAACACTGAATATAACGACATTGGTTCTGCTTTTAGTACTGTTGATAATTCTATCACGAATATCCAAAATCAGATTACGAATGCGACGAAAAATAGCCTCGTTAAGCAGGAGGAAAATGAAGGTACTATCACTGTTGGTAAAGCAACAGGTGGAACTAAAATCAATGTTGCAAATAAGAACGGTGATGCTCGTACAATTTCCGGTGTAAAAGCTGCAGAGCGGAATGATGAAGCTGTTAATAAAGAACAGCTTGATAAAAGTATAGAGAAGATTTCTAAGGATATTAATCTCACAACAGCTGCTGCAGTTCTCTACGATAAAGAAAATGGTGCTGTTAATTATGGTAGTATAACTTTAGGTGGCGATAAAAATAAAGAGCCAGTAGCTCTCCTTAATGTCAAAGCTGGCGAAATTGCTGAATATTCAACCGATGCAGTAAATGGGGACCAAATTAATCAAATCTCCCAAGATATAGCAAATTACTTTGGTGGGAATGCGGAATTTAGTGATGGTTATTTTGGGGGACCAGAGTATAATTTATCTACAGTTTCTGCGAATGGTAAGGTGGTTCAGAAAACCTTTGAAAATGTTGGTGACGCTTTGACGGGTCTTGATGCAAATGTGAAGAATGTGAATGATCATTTAATAAATGTGACAAATGATTTTACACAACAAATCAATAATATTACTCAAGAAGTCAAAGGGGATGCCTTGTTGTGGAATAATGATGAGAAAGCATTTGTAGCACAGCATGGAGAGGGAAGAACCAATAGCAAGATTAAGTATCTTGCGAATGGAGATATTTCTGAAGATTCAACCGATGCTGTAAATGGTTCACAACTCTTTGAGACCAATCAGAATGTTACCACTGTCACAAATAATCTTTCAACAATTGCTAAAAATATATCAAAATATTTTGGTGGTGGTGCAGATGTATCTAATGGTAAAGCGCCAACGTATACTATTCAGGGCAAACCACATAATGATTTTGGATCTGCTTTTAGTACTGTTGATAATTCTATCACGAATATCCAAAATCAGATTACGAATGCGACGAAAAATAGCCTCGTTAAGCAGGAGGAAAATGAAGGTACTATCACTGTTGGTAAAGCAACAGGTGGAACTAAAATCAATGTTGCAAATAAGAACGGTGATGCTCGTACAATTTCCGGTGTAAAAGCTGCAGAGCGGAATGATGAAGCTGTTAATAAAGAACAGCTTGATAAAAGTATAGAGAAGATTTCTAAGGATATTAATCTCACAACAGCTGCTGCAGTTCTCTACGATAAAGAAAATGGTGCTGTTAATTATGGTAGTATAACTTTAGGTGGCGATAAAAATAAAGAGCCAGTAGCTCTCCTTAATGTCAAAGCTGGCGAAATTGCTGAATATTCAACCGATGCAGTAAATGGGGACCAAATTAATCAAATCTCCCAAGATATAGCAAATTACTTTGGTGGGAATGCGGAATTTAGTGATGGTTATTTTGGGGGACCAGAGTATAATTTATCTACAGTTTCTGCGAATGGTAAGGTGGTTCAGAAAACCTTTGAAAATGTTGGTGACGCTTTGACGGGTCTTGATGCAAATGTGAAGAATGTGAATGATCATTTAATAAATGTGACAAATGATTTTACACAACAAATCAATAATATTACTCAAGAAGTCAAAGGGGATGCCTTGTTGTGGAATAATGATGAGAAAGCATTTGTAGCACAGCATGGAGAGGGAAGAACCAATAGCAAAATTAAGTTTCTTGCGAATGGAGACATTTCTGCTAACTCAACGGATGCTGTAAATGGTTCGCAACTTTATTTGATGAGTAATCAGCTTGCTGCGTATTTTGGTGGTGGCGCTGGCTATAATAATGGACAATGGATCGCTCCTACTTTCAAGATAGCACAATTCAATAATGACGGCAGTTCTGGTGAGAAGAAGACCTATCATGACGTTGCCAATGCTTTTGACGGCGTGAGTGAGAGTATGTCCAAGATAAACAATCGCATTCAAAATGTTGAAAACAATGTCTCGTCCAATGGTTTAAATTGGAATGAACAGAAAAAAGCCTATGACGCTAGTCATGATGGTCAACCAAGTAAGATTATCAATGTAGCAGATGGTAAAATTGCAGAAGGTTCAAAAGATGCAGTCAATGGCGGACAGCTTTGGCAGACCAACGAACGTATCACTGGCGTTGAGAAAGATATTAAGCATATCGAAAACAGAGTCGACAATATTTCCGCTACGGTTACGGATATTGGTGAAACGGTTTTCCATATTGAAAACAGAGTTGATAATATTGAGAACACGGTTAATAATCTTTCTGATGGTGCAGTTAACTATGATAAAGATGCTGATGGTAAAAAGACCAATAAGATCACTCTAAAAGGTGGCAACGAAAGTGAACCTGTTATGATTGATAATGTTGCGGATGGTCGTATTGAGAAGGGATCAAAAGAAGCTGTAAATGGTGGTCAGCTCCATGGCTACACTGAGCAGCAGATGAAAATTGTTCTTGATCAATCAAAGCACTACACAGATCAACGGGTGAATAATATCGTTATCGATGCTATTGATGATGCTGTTGATCGGGCTAACCAATATACAGATATGAAGTTTAATATTTTAAGTTATGACATTAAGAGTGTACGCAAAGAGGCAAGACAAGCAGCCGCTGTTGGTCTAGCAGTATCCAACCTACGTTACTTCGACGACCCAGGATCTTTGAGTGTCTCATTTGGTAGCGGGGCATGGCGTGGACAATCTGCGTTTGCTCTTGGTGCTGGTTATACATCTGAGAACGGAAAAATCCGCTCTAATCTCTCTGCCACGAGTGCTGGTGGTCACTGGGGAATAGGTGGAGCAATTACTCTGAAAATAAAATAATACGAACAACGAAAACAGAACCAAATAATCACCCTTATTTATTGAAATGAGGGTGATTTTTTTTACAGACGTACAGTATTTATCTAGAGATAAGCATAATATTTGATGACGATATAAACTTTAAGGTTTTATAGAAGACTCTTATATGCTTTTATTGCAAAAATATCACAAATAGAATCCATATTGCTAAAAAGTTATATTTTTATGTTGCTATTTTCTTGAACAGTCTATAATAATACGGAAATGTGTATTAGTAAGACTCATTTTGATGAAATAACTTTCAGGGGGAGATAAGTAGTGCGTAAAAATAAAAGGCAAATCACAAAATCACGCATATATCATTACATGACATTTTAAAAAGAGAAAACCTAAATAAAAAACGATTTTCCAAGGAATCTATATCCCGAACATATTACAATTTCTTTTTACTTTACTTGTTATTAACAAAAAAATGCTTTCTAATAAAACTAAAACCTTTTTCAAAGGATTTTATAGTAGAGACTACAAAGTAAAAAGTAATATTAAATATGCAATACCTCTTTTTTATTTAGGAAAAACAGCACATCAAAACCCATAGACTTTAAATGTATTAACTTTATGTCAAAAAAACATAAATCAAAAATAAACATTTAAGCCTCAACACAGAAAGCGCAAAAAACTAAAGACTCAAAACGTTCACACGCTAAACAACGATCCTCCATTCTGAATTCCGAGAAGATCAATAATGCTAAAATATGTCTTTTTTATGTTTTGGAGGTGTTTTTAAGTTTTTTCATTGGAGAATTTATTATGAAAAAATCATATGCCACACTAGCACACGATGATGCAAATGGGATTCATTTTCCTTATCCGTTGTCTTTGGTGAGGGCGCTTTTGTTGGCTGCAATAGTTGCGTTTTTATCGAATGTTTCTCCTAGTTTTTCGGCAAATGTCGATGTAAGCAAAATATTCCTTGAAGGTGTCGAGAGCGCTGTTGTAGGAGCTCCACGAAATGTTATTTCTGCTTATGATGGCGATAACAGTGAGTTAGATGCTTCTAATGCATCAAAGGAAAATTATATAACAGCGTTGAATGTTGCGACAACACCTAAGGTGGATGCTACCAGTGACTACGTAAATTTTCTGGTCAATACTCTTTCTAGTAACAGTGATAATAATTCCACAATAAATACTTTGACAACAAGACAACTCATTCCTGTTAGTGAACTGCAGCGAGACACGAAAGCTGATAAAGGTATTATGTTGGGCGATACTGCAAAGGCAACTACTTATTCAAGTATTGCAATAGGTAGAGATGACCCAGATTGTAAAAATATAGGCGGTAAAACTGGTTGTGTTGGAGCGTTGGCAACAGCTGAAAGAGCAATTGCTATAGGTTTAGCAGCTGAAGCTAAGGAAAAACAGGGGATCGCTATTGGTGTTAATTCATTGGTATCGGCTAGCAGTGCTATTGCTATAGGTCCCTTTACAAAGGCTACAACAAAAAATAGTATAGCCATGGGTTATCAAGCAAATGCAAAGGGGAATAGAGGTATTGCTATAGGCCATGATTCGCTGGCCTCAAAAGAGGATACCATTGCTATAGGTTACACAGCTCAGGCCTTGGGTGCGAGCAGTGTCGCAATAGGTTCTGAGTATCATGAAACTGATGCGAAGGATGATCATACAACAGCGGCAGGTAGTTATTCGACGGCCGTTGGTGCTGTTTCTAAAGCTTTAGAGTATGCTACGACTGCTATAGGTCATCGTGCAAAGTCAATCGCAAAGTATTCTACTGCTTTGGGTTTTTATGCAGAAGCAAGGACAGAAGGAAGTGTTTCTTTAGGGGATTATTCTATCGCTAATATTGCTTCTGGTGTGAGCGGTTATGATCCTATAGCGAATGCAGATGCAACAGATAGTGCATTGTCATGGAAAAGCACATCAGGTGCAGTGAGTATTGGAAGTGTTGGTGATAAAAAAACGCGACAGATTATAGCGGTAGCAGCTGGTAGTGCAGATACAGATGCAGTGAATGTTGCGCAGTTGAAAGCGCTAAGAAAGTACGCCGATAAAGGTTGGAAACTCTCTGTTGGTGGTGCAAATTCTAAGGCTGTTGCGATTGAAAGCACGGTAGATTTTTCCACTGGAAGTACAAATCTTAACATTACAAAAGGCGATAAAGATAATAATGTAAAATTTGATTTGGCTCAAGATGTTGCATTAACGAGCTTAAAGGCAGGCACAACCACCCTAGATGCAAAAGGTCTGGTCATTACTGATGGTCCGAAAATAACGACCGATGGTATTGATGCTGGAGGTAAAGAGATAAAGAAAGTTAAGGCTGCAGAACTCACTGAGACTTCACAACAGGCAGTGAATGGATCGCAGTTATTTACAACAAATAAGGAAATTGCTGATGTAAGAGATAGTATCCTTGTTAAGCAAGAAGAAGAGATAACTTTAGCGCGTAGTCTCCGTGCGGGGGGATCGGGTGCTATCACCATTGCTAAGGAAACAGGCGGCACTAAACTAAGTATTTTCAACAAAGACGGTAAAGAACGGACAATCGCCGGTGTGAGTTCTGGTGAACTCTCAGGAACCTCGACAGATGCGGTTAATGGCTCACAGCTTTTTACCACCAATAAAAATGTTACTACAGTTGCTGAGCATACAGCGAAATATTTGGGCGGAGGTGCCAAGTATGAGGGTGAAGCGTGGACAGATCCAAGTTTCAAGGTTAAGACCGTTAAGGAAGATGGCACTGAAGAAGATAAAAGCTATACTGATGTAGCTTCTGCCTTTGAGGGTGTAGGGACTTCTATCACAAATGCAAAAAAAGAGATTATCAATAAGATTACTAATGCGAAAAATGATTCTTTGAGCTGGAGCGAAGCAGATAGTGCCTTTGTAGCGACGCATGGAGAAGGAGAGAAAAAAGGCAATAGCAAGATTAAGTATCTTGCGAATGGAGACATTACTGCAGACTCAAGTGATGCGGTTAATGGCTCACAGCTTTTTACCACCAATGAAACTGTTACTAAGGTTGCTGAACATACAGCGAAATATTTTGGTGGTGATGCTAAGTATGAGAATGGTGAATGGACCACTCCAAGTTTCACGGTTAAAGCTGTCAAAGATGATGGTGTTACAGTTGAAGAGAAGAAGTATGATAATGTTGCGGATGCGTTAGCAGGAGTAGGGACATCTTTCACGAATATTAACAAAGAGATTAACAAGGTTGTAGGTGATAACCTAGTTAAACAGGATACAGACAGCAAGACTATCAAGATTGGTGCGGAGACGGAAGGCGCTACAATCAATATTGCAAATAAGAGTGGTGCTGATCGTGTTATTTCCGGTGTGAAGAAAGCAGAGAATGACAATGAAGCGGTTAATAAAGGCCAACTTGATAAGGGTTTAAAAGACCTTTCTGATAATCTTCAGTCTGATGAATCAGCAGTTGTTCATTATGATAAAAATACAGATGAAGGAAAAACCATTAATTATGAAAGTGTGACGTTGGGGAAAGGTAAAGATGCTAAGCCCGTTGCTCTTCACAATGTAGCTGTTGGCAGTATTACAAAGGATTCACGTGATGCCATTAATGGTGGACAAATTCATACCCTCTCTGAAGATGTTGCGAAGTTTTTAGGTGGTGGTACAACCTTTACAGATGGTGCTTTCACGGGACCCACCTATAAATTATCTA
>NZ_JBHILW010000002.1:0-216007 GCF_042193565.1 Bartonella sp. SD1336NMGDW | reverse complement strand
ACGATAGCATAGAGACTTTCAATACGCTGAAAAGGGAGAATACGGTCGATAATCGCTTGAAAAATAAAAGGATTCACTAAGCCCAGCAAACGCAAAACAACAGCAACGCAACTGAGTTCGATGACATAATAGATATATTTCTTTGTTGTTCTTGTAAACCAAGAGAATGATACTGGTTTTTCTTGTGAATGACTCATTTGAATTTATGATTTTGTTTAAGAGAAAGAGCGATGGATGTCGCATATTTAAACAGTATTGTAAATAGTATTATATTTATACAAAATATACATTTTGTATAAATATAATATAAACATAATTTATTTATTGTTTATACATTATTTTTATTATTATTTTTACAAATTATGTTTGACTTATTATAAAATGAACAATAATGAATTTTCTACCGTATCGTTGTGATACAGTTATTTTTAATAATAAAAGGAGGATTTAAATGGGTAGTTCAAGCTCATCAAATGATTCAAGTAGTAACTCACATCCAAAAAGTTGGCTTTTTCCAGAAGATGATTATAGTACAGGCGCTTATGCTCAAGAAGCAGGTAAAGGCGGCATTGTAGGATTAGTATTAGGAGGTGGTGCTGGTGCAGCGGGAGGTTCTATTGCTGGACCAGGAGGGGTGCAGGTGCTGGCTTTCTCGGTGGAGCAGTAAGCGGCGGAATAGGAGGAGCTGGTGATTCAAGTAGTAACTCACATCCAAAAAGTTGGCTTTTTCCAGAAGAAGATGATTGTAGCGCAGGCGCTCATGCCCAAGCAGCAGGTGAAGGCGGCATCATAGGAGAAGTAATAGGAGGTATTGCTGGTGCAGTCGGAGGTCTTTTTGCTGGACCGGGAGGTGTCGTTAATAGCTTTGTCAATGGAGCAATAGGAGGTGGACTAGCAGGAGCTGGTGATGCTGTGGTAGATAAATACAATGCATGCCATACGGCACCAAGTTGTGAAACAAGCGATTATGTTGAAGCAGCTGTCATAAAGGGAGGCGTAGGAGCATTAATTGGTGTATTAAGGGGGCCAGGTGGAATAGCCGCAGGCGGATTAGGAGGAGTTGCTACAGGTTTAATAGATAAGTACAATGAATGCCATCCGTAAAGTGGAAGAACACTGTTTCTAATTTATTTAGAAAATAACAATAAAGATATTTCTGAGATCAGTGATATTATAAACATACTTTAAAGCTATGGCTAAACTGATTTCAGGGATATTTTTGTATATGATAATAGATATTTTATTTTGGATTTTTTTGTTATGAATACTTTTACTCGCTCCTTAGTAACAGCAATTGGATTTGGATTTTGCATGTTTTTTTACAATAGATTTAAAGGTGAGAACTGGAGTATAAAAAGGACAATATTATCAACAATTATGTTTTTTATATTATATTATTCTGGAAATTTATTAGTTAAATATATGGGAATTTTAAAATAATATAAAATCAATTTGTTATATTATTTTAAAATATAATTATAAGGTGTTATTTGTAGAGTTATTTATAAAAAATAAGTTATTATTTTTATATAATATTTATCTTTAAAAAAATTTTTACTGATTACATTGGGATAGATACTTTAAATCAGTATTATCATCAAGAGTTCTGTTTTTTATTTCCTATTTTTGAATCTTTTTAATTATTTAAAGAATGAGTTGTTTTGAGATTATTGTCTTTTGTATAAGCATTGTCAGTTTATAGTTTTTGAAAAGTGCTTCTCTTCTTATGTGTCATATTTATTGAAAAATAAGCAATTTTTATGAAATAAAGTGCCTTATCTCTCTTGATTTTTATCCATCATCTTGAGAAAGAGGAAGTGACGCGATTTCCGTATCAAGTGCATCCATAAAATCGATAATAAAAGCAGCATTTGTCCCCAAATCTCTTGGCAAATAACGAGAAGCAGAACGCATATCAACAAAAGTGGTATCCCCTTCATCAGTTAAGCGTATCACGATATCCGAAATAAACCCAAGGTAAAAAGTTTTTGCTCTCGTTTCAATATAAAGCGCATTTTCTTCACCTTTAAACTCTCGTTGAGCCACAACAGGCCAATCATAGGCTGCTAAAACATTAAGAACAGATTCGCGAATACGGTCAGGTGAACCATCATAACGGCGCCCCGATAGTTCTGGCCATTGTGACATCTGTAATGTTTCTTGTTCAGTCAAAACACTTTTGAGCGGTAAAGCATCGCTGGGACGTATTGTGCGAAAAAAAGCCGGCGGGCTTTGTGTATCGGTAGAAATATCGTAAAGAGCCGGTAAGGTAAACCAAAGTCCAAAAAATAACATCAGTGGTGTAGCAGTTATGAGTGAATAAATGATCCCTTTTAAAGCTTTCATTCCCCCTAGGGCTCCATAGACCCATAAGCTGTAAAGTGCTTTTAAAGCAAGAAAAAGAGAAATAATCACACAGCCGGTAGAGATTCCGATCAAAATTATGAAGTCGGTTACGTTAATGACGGAAAAACGTTGTAAAATGACTGAAAATAATAAAATAAAGAACGCTAATCCACCAAATCGAGGGGACCATACTGCTGCTCTTGAAACGAACCGAACATATCTCTTCTTCATGAAGTTTTTTCCCCTCAATTGTAAACTATAAGCCAAGTTTTTTCAGAGTGCCTATCTTACAAAAAGCTTCTGCTTATAAGAGAAAAATAAAGCACTTATTTTTGAGGTCAAGGATGCATAATGTCTTATAAGTTTCCAGCGATTATTTTCGCACTTCATTGAAGGTAATCAGTATTTCTTCTATAGTTTATCATGTCATTGATGCGAACTTTATGGAAACGTTTGTAAATAAAAAGAAAAAACTCAAATAACAAGTTTACAGTTGTTAGCAGCATATTTTTCTAGAACTTTACTCTTGATTTTTCTCTTCTGATTGCGGGGAGTTTTTTCTGTCAGATAATGCGTATCAAATAGGATATGATGATGTGCAATAGAGATTTCATTCTACCTCAATAAAAAATTTAGGGATCTACAATCAGACAAACTTGAATTCGAGTATTCGATTAATAGAGAAAAAAGATAACCATTTTGAGAGGCTTCGTTTATTTTGTGTAGAAAGTAAGGTGTTGTCCAAATGAGAGGTTAGTCCGTTTTTATTCATAAAATATGCGGCAGGTCGCAGATGAAAGGAAAGCTTCACTTTCCTTTTTTGCAAGTGAAGAAGGGGCAAAAATACGTAAAATGACAAAACCTTCATTCAAATTTTTAGCAACCAAAACTGAATTAGCATTTATTTTAGGTTTTGATTTTTTGAGTTCTATTATTTGTATTGGTTTTCCAATAATAAGATCGAGTGTAGCATCAGGGGCTGTTCGGTCATTAAGGCTATAGAAAATAATTCCTTTGTGTGTGTAAGCAGCGAGTGACCAAAATTGTCGTGTTTTCAAAGCTTTTAAATGAACAGGTCCATTTTCAAGATTAAATCTGCAGACTTTAAGAAGAAAGAGTGGATCAGCAGATTGTTGAATAGGATTATCGGGAGTAAAAGCAACAAATTGATAAGGGGCGCCGGATTTTTTAAGTGCTGTCCATATATTATTTTGTGCCCAATAGGGGATGAGAAAGAGAACGCAAATATGAACGATAATAGCGCCAATGATTGCAAGAAGTGCGATATAAATGAATCTAGTCACAATTTATTTGTCCTGATGGAATTTGTTCTATTGATGGCATTGTAAGCTTTTGTAATGCCGTTGCAGAGATGATTGGGGTATCGTATAAGGTAAGAATAAGCCCGAATTCTTTTTGACTAACTGTTGCAAGCCAATTGCCGGCTTGCGGTGTAGGTGAAATATTGATGCGCAATGAGCCATCATGCTCATAAGTAATAGCGTTCGTGTGGAGTTCAAAAGGTATTTCTTTGGATGAAGTATAGGGCTTTAGGGATTTGTCAGCTGTATAAAGGGTAAAAAGACGGGTTTCAGGAATGGTGCCTTTGAGCAAATAATGACAGCGAGGGTGGAGTGGACGCCCTTGGTTATCTTGCCAAATCTGGAATTGTATACCTTCAGTACGTCCGAGTGAAACAATGCCTTGTTTAGCGGTGCGGGCGCGGGTATAGGGATCCATATTGGCGGTTCCCATTTGTGGATAAGCACTCCATTTTCCAATTCTAAAGAGTCCAAAATGATGAAAGGAATTGAGCACATAATCGACACTCAATTTTCCACATAAAATAGAAAAAGCGAAGATAAAAAAGAAAATGGTGATATTAAAAAACATCAGTGAATATCTTGAATTCAAAATGTTGAATCTCCAGTTGTTTTCATCTTCAAAGAAATTGCAGATGGTTTTTTCAGATCTTTGTTAATCAATCGCACAATATTCAATGTTTCAGGAGAAAGCGTAGAGGGTGTTGGGGGAAAAAATTCAGAATCTACATGGGAGGAAAGTATTGGGGGATGATAAGGAAGAAGAGAATCTTTAACACCATAGAGTTGTTTGAGCATAATATTTTGGTGTGCAGCAAGCATGATGCGTTGCCATATCATGGCAGGGACTCCACCCCCAAAAGCACGATTCATCGGTGAAAAGTTATCATTTCCCATCCATACCGCTCCAGTATAATTACCAGTAAAGCCAACAAACCAAGCATCACGATAGGATTGTGATGTTCCAGTTTTCCCAGCGACAAGAGTCATAGGCAGAGCAGCACGCTTACCAGACCCTCGTGTTGTGACACCCACCATCATTTGGTTCATATAAGCTGTTGATTGTTCACTCAGAACTCGGTGTAATTTTTTTCCGTTATGTTCGAGATCCCACACGACACGACCATCAATTGTTTTGATTTGTGTAAACCCATGACGATTACCAGCTATCCCGCCATTCGCAAAGACATTAAAGCCTGTAGCTTGATCCATGGGGGTCATGTTGGAAGTGCCAAGAACCATCGTTTTGTGTGATAAAATATGCGCGTTAATCCCCATATTCTTGATGAGATCTATGATGGGTTGGGTATCGCGGTGAAGATATTGATAGGTGAGATACACAGGGACTGTATTAATGGAAAAAGCTAAAGCTGTTGCTAAATCAATTTTCCCCAAATAACGACCAGAATTATTTTTTGGTGTCCACCCCCCCCAATTGATGGGAGCATCTAGAACGATTGTTGAGGGAGACAGTCCGTGTTCCAGTGCGGTTGCGTAAACATAGGGTTTGAATGAAGAACCAGTTTGCCGTCCGCCTTGTGTTGCTCTGTTAAATTGACTCTTTTTATAATCTAGTCCTCCAACAATTGCGCATACGGCACCGTTATTATCGAGTATAACAGTGGCAGCTTGTGTTACGCGATATTGTTGACCATATTGATGTAAATGATATGCAATTGATTCTTCTGCTGCTTTTTGAATATTCGGATCAAGGGTCGTTTGAATAATTAAACTATGGCTTGGAAGTTGATTACGCATTTTTTTGACTTCCTCGAATGCCCAATCAAGAAAATAATCAGCCTGATTATTTTCTATTTGGGGAAGTGCCCTAGCAGGGTGGCGATGCGCATTGATAATCTGGCTCTTCGTCATAAAACCACTATTAACAAGATTAGAAAGGACTACATTGGCACGTGTTTGAGCCGCAAAGAGATGACTATGAGGAGCATATTTTGTTGGAGCTTTAAAGAGTCCTGCTAACATAGCAGATTCACTTAAGGATATATGACGTATGTTTTTTCCAAAATAAAATTTTGCCGCTGCGGCAATACCAAAATTATTTCCTCCCATATAGGCCCGGTCAAGATAAAGTTGTAAAATCTGTTTTTTGCTAAAATTTGCTTCTAGCCAAAGAGCAAGATAAGCTTCTTTGATTTTACGTGTTATGGTTCTCTCGTTTGTTAAGAATAAATTTTTAGCCAATTGTTGTGTGAGAGTTGAGCCACCTTGCACCACACCGTTAGCTTGCATATTTTGTGAAATTGCCCGTGTAAGTCCTTGAAAATCAATACCCCAATGATCAAAAAAACGACGGTCTTCTGTAGCAAGAACCGCTTTAATGACAGTGTCAGGCATTTCTTCAACGGGGACAGAGATCGCTGGCAATGCACCACGGTGCCCAATGGAATTTCCATAGCGATCTAGAAAAAGAATGGAAAAGTTTTTAGGAGAAGACCAATCTGTTTTGGTCAGTTCAAAAATAGAAATGCCTAAAATAGTGAAAAGAGTAAATCCCATCAACCCTAATGTCAGTATTTCATCGAGAACTTCAACGATAAAACGTTTCCATCCTTGAAGATGAAAATTTTGTGAGACGATTTTTGCCTTTTTCCAGAAAAAACTGTTAGCAGAACGAATGTGATAAAGCGCTGTGTCTAATCGTGCGTCTAATTCAATGAGAGCAGGACTGTGAAATGGCTTACGATGTTGCCTTTTCTTTTTTTTAAAAAAATCAAACATTTAAAGAGAGCCTATGGCAAAGAAATACAACCAAACAAATCTACAATAATTATATGGAGTAGAAGTATTTTTTTGCTATAGTGCTAACAGAGAAAGAGTTTATTTTAGAATTATTCATTTTTCGTAAGATAGTGTATTAAGATTTTATTATTTTATTGAATAAATTTTATTCTCATTATTAAAAATATTTTATTTTGAGTTTTTAAAAATTTGGAATAATATTAATGTGTTCTTCTGTAAGATAGAGGATAAATTATTTCCATTTGTGATTTTTAAGTCGACCCAAAAAAAACATTATTTCTTTTATTCTTTATCAAGGAAAAGAAGAGATGGGTTATTGAAATATTTATGATGAAAAAAAAATTTTTGTTTGTAATAATAGCAGCTTTTTTAGGAGCAGATTCTGTTCTAGCTTCTGGGTGTGCTGAAGTAGGTAAGAAGGTTGCCGCGCAAGAGAGCGGGGTTCTCGTCCGTTCAAAATCGGTAGTTCAGGACGGAAAGGATATGTGTGCAATTGTAGTTGTTGTACCAGCCCGTAATGGTGAAAAGTTACGTCGTGTTGAGTTTTTTGTTCCTGCTGATTAGTTTTTGGCAGATGGTGTTGTGATGCGTATCTTAATCGTTGAAGATGATCGGAATCTTCACCATCAATTAGTAGAAGCTGTAAGACGTGCAGGATATGTCTCCGATAGTGCTTTCGATGGTGAAGAGGCTTATTTTTTAGGTAGCACAGAGTCTTACGACGCGGTGATACTTGATATAGGTTTACCGTATATTGATGGTATTCGTGTTGTTGAAAAATGGCGTCAAGAAGGGCACTCCATGCCTGTTTTAATGCTAACAGCGCGAGACCGTTGGTCTGATAAGGTGCACGGTATTGATGCTGGGGCTGACGATTATGTTGTGAAGCCATTTCATTTGGAGGAAGTGATGGCGCGTTTACGGGCATTAATTCGTCGCGCTACGGGACATGCGACAAGTGCATTATGTTGCGGAAATGTTTTGTTGGATACGAAGACGTCTCGTGTTTTTGTGGATGGTCAGTTGATTAAACTAACATCTTATGAATTCAGACTACTTTCGTATCTCATGCATCATTGTGATAGGGTCATTTCAAGAACAGAGCTTACTGAACATCTTTATGATCAGGATTTTGATAAGGACTCGAATACGGTGGAAGTCTTTGTAGGTCGGTTACGGAAAAAGCTTGGAGTGGATTTGATTGAAACTATTCGAGGAATGGGGTATCGCGTGAGAACGCTAGGTGATTAATGAATACTTTCGAAGAGAATAATTGGTGTAGGAGGTTCTTTTTTGTAATTACTCGATCTCTCAGTTTACGTGTTATGGTCTTATCAACATTATGGGTTGTTATTTCTCTTTTATCGATTTCTGCAGTAAGTATTTTATTTTATAAACGTTCAACTGAACAAAGCCTAGAGCGTATTCTTTCTGCTCAACTCTACAGTCTTATTGCAACAGTGACGGTGTCATCGGAAGGTACTTTGAGAGGAGGGGCTGGGATTGATGATATTCGTTATTCTGATCCAACAACAGGATGGTATTGGGAAGTTGTTGCGATATCCCATAATTTAAAAGGAAGATTGACATCCCCCTCATTGGGAACAGGCGAGATATTTACACCAAGTGATGTTGATATACCTTTTGACAATAAGTTCTTTCGCTCTTATCGGATAAAGGGGAACAATGGTCAAAAGCTACAAGTGATTGAGAGTGATGTTGTTCTTGATAATGAAAATCATATTGCACGTTTTCGGCTTGTTGGGAATATCGATGAAGCTCATGCCCAGGTAAAGGAATTTAAGCGAACTTTGCAAATTTTTCTTTGGAGTTTTGGTATCGGGAGTGTCCTTATTAATATTGCTATTATTTTCTTTAGTTTTCAACCGTTGAAGCTTATTCGACGCGCATTGAATGATATTCGCGAAGGAAAAGTTCACTATGTGAATACGGATTTAGTAAGCGAAGTAATGCCGCTTGTACAAGAGATGAATGCTCTCATTAATAATAATCAGCGTATTATTGAGCGATTTCGCACACAGGTTGGTAATCTTGCTCATTCATTGAAAACGCCTCTATCCGTGATTATGAATGAGACAGATAAGATGCGCGGAGAAAAGGCTTGTTTGTTGAGAGAGCAAACGCAAATAATGCAAGCTCAAATCAATCATTATCTTCAGCGTGCGCGGATTGCAGCACAATGCGATAGTATTGTCTATCATACGTCTGTTCGCAGTGTACTTGAACGTTTGGTGCGGGTTATGAAAAAGCTTAATCCTGAAAAACAAATTCAATTTACTATGGATGTTGATGATATTGTTTTTTCTGGAGAGAAGGAAGATTTAGAAGAAATTATAGGGAATTTGATTGAAAATGCTACTCAGTGGTCTCGAGCAAAGGTTTTGATCTCTTGTTGTTTAGAAGAAAATGTTGAAGAAACAGAATATTTTAGTATCTTTGTAGAAGATGATGGCCCTGGTTTAACAGAAGATAAAATGGAGGAAGCATTAAAAAGAGGGCGGCGGTTTAATGAAAGTAAACTAGGGGCAGGCTTAGGGCTAGCAATTGTTTCAGATATGGTTAGTGAATATGGTGGAAAGCTCTTTTTATCACGTTCTGATTTGGGTGGGTTGTATGCAAAAGTTTTATTACCTAAGATGGGAGAATAACACATTTTTTCCTTAAGCAAGAAATGTCTATAAAGTCTGTAAAGCAGTATTTTCAGATAATACATAAAGAGTAAGGAGACATTGTTTTGAGTTTCTTTGTTTAATTGATATATATAAGAAAAATGGACAATAGATTTTATAATATTTTCCATGAAAAAATGAATTTTTATCAGTTCACATCATTTTTCTCATGAAGAGGGTAAAATGTAAGCGAGTCATTCTCTGTTTGTATTGGAAAAAAATGATATGCTCTTATTAATTTTTGCAGCATTTTTTCTGACTTTTCTGGCAAGTATTCTTTTTCTTTCACTACGTTTTGATGATGAGATAAAGAAAGAATGGAAAGTTCAAACCGCGGATGGTTATAGAAGTCATAAGCATACGATTGAGTTTAACAAGCTTTATATGCATTATAAAAAAAGAAATATTCTTAAGGCTTTAAGTATTTTATTTGTTCTTCTTATGACATGGAATATTTATGGTCTGACAGGCAGTCCAGAAGTGAAAAGTTATTTTTTTAGCGAATTAATGGATAAGGATCCTAAAACTCTTAGTAAGCAAGAAAAGCTTATTCGTTTACAAGTGCTTTTTTTCCGTGCACCTCATGATGGCAAGCTAGCAGATGCGTTAGCGGTAGGGTATCTCGAAGAAAGCCTTTTTCAAGAGGCTGTGAATACTTATTTAGACGCACTTCGTTTGAATGGAGAAACAGCTCCAAGGCTTGTAGGATATGGTTTAGCATTGGTTGGTTATGAAGGGGGAGTGATAACACAAGAAGCACAAAATGCTTTTCAAAAAGCAGCAGATTTAGCGCCAACAGATTTTTATCCACGTTTGTTGTTGGCCGATGCATTGCATCAAGCAGGAAAAACTGCGCAGGCAGTGCAATTTTTACAAAGCTTTCTTGATACAATGCCTGAAAATTTTTCAGGACAATCACGTGTTAAAAAAATGATGATTCAGTTACGTGATTTATCGCGTGAGCATACAGAGAAAAGAAATCTTGCACCTGTGTAGAAGATGTGCAAAGCTCTTAAGAAATAAAATATTGATACTTAATTATAACGTATTTAAACTTTTTTCGCAGAGTGTCTATGAACAGTCAATCTTTAAAGAGTTCTGCCTCATGGAAGGTTATTTTAGAGCAGCGAAAAAAAAGGCGCTTACTGATCATATTATTATGTTGTTTGGTTATGACAATTGCAGCAAGTCTCATAGTGTATGCAATGCGTCATGCGGTCAGTTTTTTTAGAATGCCCTCTGAAATTACAAGAGAAGATATTTTAACGGAGCGCCCTTTGCGTTTGGGTGGCTTTGTTGAAAAGGGAACCGTTCAATATGTTGGAGAGAGAGGCGTTATTTTTTTTGTAACGGATAACAAAAAACATGAAAAAGTAGTTTTCAACGGTGCCTTACCGGATCTTTTTCGTGAAGGTCAGGGAGTGATTGTAGAAGGGCATTTTGATAAACAGGGTTTTTTTATAGGGATGCGTATTTTAGCAAAACATGATGAAACTTATATGCCTAAAGAAACAGCTGATCGTTTGAAAAAATATTACAGTATGGAGAAATAATTCGATTGTGCTTGTCGAACTGGGTCATATTTTTTTAGCTGCAGCATTT
Source organism: Bartonella sp. SD1336NMGDW (assembly GCF_042193565.1). Classification (NCBI taxonomy): domain Bacteria; kingdom Pseudomonadati; phylum Pseudomonadota; class Alphaproteobacteria; order Hyphomicrobiales; family Bartonellaceae; genus Bartonella; species Bartonella sp. SD1336NMGDW. The sequence goes on along the minus strand of NZ_JBHILW010000002.1, from coordinate 205,287 downwards.
TCAGTAAGCTTATTAGGGGCGTTCTTACCTGCTTTAGGTGTTTGGTGGAGAGAGCGTTTGTTAATGCAAACAGCTGTTCCTCTAGCATATATCACTTTTACATTACTACTTTTATCTTTTTTAGTGATAATTTATGCTTATGTCGTATCTGATTTTTCTGTTTTGAACGTTGTTGAGAATTCTCATTCAGAAAAACCGATGCTCTATAAAATTACCGGTGTTTGGGGCAACCACGAAGGCTCTATGTTGTTATGGGTTTTAAGTCTTGCTTTTTTTAGTGCATTGATGGCCTTTTTTAGCCAACATTTTCCAGAAGATTTTAAGACGCTTGTTTTAATTTGCCAAAGTTGGATTACAACTGCTTTTCTTTTATTTATTCTTTTTGTATCCAACCCATTTTTACGTGTGAATCCACCAGCATTACAGGGAAATGGTCTCAGTCCTCTTTTACAAGATATCGCATTAGCAATTCATCCACCGCTACTTTATTTAGGTTATGTTGGTTTTTCACTTTGTTTTTCTTTTGCCGTTGCGGCATTGATTATGGGACATGTTGATAGAATTTGGGCGCGTGGGATTCGTCCATGGCTTTTACTTTCTTGGTGTTTTTTGACATTGGGTATTATGGTTGGCTCCTATTGGGCTTATTATGAGCTAGGATGGGGGGGCTATTGGTTTTGGGATCCTGTTGAAAATGTTTCGTTTATGCCTTGGCTTTCAGGAACGGCTCTTTTACATTCTGCTCTTGTTCTCGAAAAACGAGAAATATTGAAAAGTTGGACTTTGTTTTTAGCGCTGCTTACTTTTTCCCTTTCTCTGATGGGAACTTTTCTTGTGCGTTCGGGGCTTTTAGTTTCTGTTCATAGTTTTGCTGTTGATCCAGCACGGGGGCAAGCAATTCTTGCACTTTTATTGTTTTTTACAGGAGCGGCTTTTCTTCTTTTTGCTTTGCGCACCCCTATTTTAAAAACAGGAAATTTTTTTCAACCAATTTCACGTGAAGGGTTTATTGTTTTAAATAACTTGTTACTAACAACAATAACAGCAACAGTATTGATTGGTACGCTTTATCCTTATTTTATTGAGATATTAACAGGACAAAAAATTTCTGTAGGGGCTGCTTTTTTTAACCTTACCTGTGGACCGCTAATGGTTTTGCTGTTGTTGTTTGTTCCGTTTGGGACAATGATGGCATGGAAACGCGGTGATTTTCTTGCAGTTTTTGAACGGTTATGGTTTGTTTTTGTATTGGTTGGTATCGTCTGTTTTATAATATTTTATGCGACATCTGTGCGTGATATTTTTGCCGTTTTAGGGATTGGGCTTTCAGCGTTTGTTTTTTTAGGCAGTTTAGCGGATCTATGGGGAAAGAGTGGATATGGCAAGAGAGCTTTTTCAGTACGCGTTAAGAGATTTCTTGGATTGCCATGGTCTACTTTTGGTGCAGCAATAGCACATATGGGATTAGGTGTTACATTATTTGGTATTGTTTGTGTGGCAAGTTTTGGGCAAGAACGTATTTTAATCATGAACGTAGGGGATAGGGTGACGATAGCGGATAAAACGCTTCATTTTGATGCAGTGTATGATGATGTTGGTTCGAATTATTCGGCAATGGAGTTTTATTTTAAAATATATGAAAATAAAAACATTGTGGGTCATGTAACAGCCTCAAAGCGATTTTACTCGAGCCAAAATACATCAACAACAGAAGTTGGTCTGAAAAATCATGGCTTATCGCAGCTATATATTGTACCAGGACATATCGATAATCGGGGTCTTGTTGTGCATGTATGGTGGAAGCCTTATGTAATATGTATTTGGTTAGGGGCATTCATGATGGCTATGGGGGGATGTCTTTCTCTTCTGGGGTATTGGTTTCGCATTGGTATGTACAATAGGGTAATGCCTGCTTTAAATTTTTGGAAAAGACATTGAGATGAAAAAAATTCTTTGGATTGTATTTTTTTTAATTGCAACGTTTCCTTTTCAATTAGCAATAGCAGTAGAGCCGGATGAGATTTTAAAGGATAAGATTCTTGAAGCGCGAGCACGCCATATTTCATCGCATTTACGTTGTCCGGTTTGTCAAAATCAATCAATTGATGATTCAGATGCTGCTTTAGCACGTGATTTACGGCTTTTAATTCGGGAAAGGCTAAAAATGGGCTATAGTAATCAGCAAGTCACTGACTTTCTTGTTGAGCGATATGGTGAATTTATTCTCTTGAAGCCACCATTGAATAAAATAACTTGGTTTTTATGGTTTTCGCCTTTGATCATTATCATCATTGGCGCAAGTATCATATTTTTCCACTTCAAACGGAACAATCATGAGAAAATAATGAGTTATGTGAATGAAGAAGAACAGCCAAAAATGCCATTGCATTAAAAAAGATGTTATATAAAAGAAAAAAATCAGATCATCTGCAATGAGCATACAATCTTATTGTAATTATATTAGGGAATACTGAAACCTTACAAAACTTTAATAATTTAGACAGAAAATGGTAAGGTCTGGTGTTTTATAAGTGATCGAAATTGGAATAAAGGTATGATTGAATAGGAGCATAGAGTAAATGGTTAAAAAGGCTTTCTTTAAAACATTTGTCGCAGTGAGTTTTTCTGCGATATTGGAAAGTGCACTGTTTTTTAGTGGATGTACATCAAGCTTGTGGATAACAAAGGCTCATGCAAGTTCTGTATTTACTTCGTTAATACAACAACAGGGATTTGCCGATATTGTTGCTCAAGTGAAACCAGCCGTTGTAGCAGTACAAGTAAAGAGCAATAAAAAGAAAGAAGATAGGTTCTTTAGCAACTTTTTTAGTGGTCCAGGACTTGATCAATTACCAGACCAGCATCCTTTAAAAAGATTTTTTAAAGAGTTTTATGATTTTGATAAACCTAAAAATAAATTTCCCCACCAATCGCAAAGACTCCGTCCTGTTGCTTTTGGATCGGGTTTTTTTATTTCGTCTGATGGGTACATCGTGACCAATGATCATGTGATTTCTGATGGAACAAGTTATACTGTTGTTCTTGATGATGGTACAGAATTGAATGCAAAGCTCATTGGGAAAGACCCCAAAACCGACCTTGCCGTATTAAAAGTGAGTGATAAAAGAAAATTTTCCTATGTTGATTTTGGTGATGATTCAAAGCTTCGTGTTGGGGATTGGGTTGTTGCCATTGGGAACCCATTCGGCCTTGGTGGAACTGTGACAGCAGGTATTGTTTCTGCACGTGGACGTGATATTGGCACTGGTGTGTACGATGATTTTATTCAGATTGATGCTGCTGTTAATAGAGGAAACTCTGGTGGTCCAACGTTTGATCTTAATGGAAAGGTTGTTGGGGTTAATACAGCAATTTTTTCTCCTTCTGGAGGAAATGTTGGGATTGCTTTTGCTATTCCGGCAGCGACTGTAAAACAGGTTGTACAACAACTTATTGAAAAAGGTTCAGTTCAACGTGGTTGGTTAGGTGTTCAGATTCAGCCGGTAACAAAGGAGATTTCCGATTCAATAGGTTTGAAAGAAGCCAAAGGTGCTTTGGTTACTGATCCGTTAAAAGGACCGGCAGAAAAGGCTGGTATTAAAGCGGGTGATGTAATTATTTCAGTGAATAATGAAAAGGTTGCTGATACGCGTGAGCTGGCGAAACGTATTGCAAATATTAAACCAGGAGAAACGGTAACTATAGGGATTTGGAGATCAGGTAAGGAGGAGAGTATCAAGGTTAAGCTCGCTTCAATGTCTGAAGATGAAAGTAAGAAAGAGGCTTCAAAATATTCAAATGAACGGGGTGATTTAGATGAAACATTGGAAGATTATGGTCTGATTGTTATACCCTCTGATGATGGTGTAGGGGTTGTCGTAACGGAGGTCGATACCGATTCAGATGCTGCAGATAAAGGGATACGCCCTGGTGATATCATTGTGACAGTAAATAATAAACCGGTTAAACGAGTCTCTGATATTGTTAGCACAATAAAAAATGCTCAGCAGTTAGGACGAAAGGCTATACTCTTACAAGTGCGAACAAATGATCAAAATCGTTTTGTTGCTCTTCCAATTTTGAAAAAATAAGGCTTTAGTTGTAGGACAAATGTTTATTAAATATTTGTCCTACAACATAATAAAGTAATGGAGATACGTTTTATGAAGATACTCGTTATTGAAGATGATCATGAGACGGGGCATTATCTCGAAAAGGCTTTTTTGGAAGTAGGGCATTCCGTTGATATTGCTTATGATGGGGATACGGGATACGCTTTAGCGACCACGGAAAATTATGACGTTATGGTTGTTGATCGAATGCTTTTGCATCGTGATGGTCTTTCTATTATTGCTGAATTGCGCGCTAAAGGCAATGAAACACCGGTTCTTATTCTGTCTGCTTTAGGGCAAGTCAATGATCGTGTAACGGGGTTGCGTGCAGGGGGAGATGATTATTTGACAAAGCCTTATGCTTTTTCTGAACTTCTTGCGCGTGTTGAAGTTTTACAACGGCGGAAAAATCCTAAAGAAGCAGAAACTGTTTATTGTGTAGGTAATCTTGAGCTTGATCGGCTAGCACATACGGTAAAACGGGGTGATAGAAACATCCTATTGCAACCACGAGAGTTTCGTTTACTTGAATATTTGATGCGCTATGCGGGGCAGGTTGTTACACGCACTATGCTTTTGGAAAATGTTTGGGATTACCATTTTGATCCACAAACGAATGTCATTGATGTCCATATCTCCCGTTTGAGAGCCAAAATTGAAAAAGATTTTGATGTTCCCCTTCTCCATACTGTGCGTGGAGCTGGGTATATGCTGAAAGCACCAGATAACAAAGCATGAGTCGTTTGATTAATATAATGCGCACGACGGCGCTAAGGCTTTCAGCACTTTACATTTTATTGTTTGGATTGGTGGCAACAGGGCTTTCTATTTATATGACGGCATTTTCTGCTTCATTGTTAACAGAGCAAACTGAACAGGCTTTACATGAAGAATTAAAGTATATTGAAAATGCTTATAATTATGGAGGATTATCCTTATTAATGCGCACTATTGATTATCGTTCAAGACAACCAGGAGCATTTCTTTATCTTGTCACGGATTCTATGGGGCGTATTTTAGCAGGAAATGTAGCACGTATTGAATTAGGTCTTTTGAATCAGAGTGGTTTTATTTCTACCTCTTTTTTATACTCCCGTTTTGGAGAACATGGCAAAACAAGTGAACATCGCGCTTTGGCGGTTATTGTTGATTTACCTAATGCTATGAAGATTCTTATAGGACGCGATTTGGATGAGCCAGAACGTTTTGCAGTGGTTATTCGTAAAGCTGTGGTCATTGCACTTGCTGCAATGGTTGGAGGCGCTTTACTCATATGGTTTTTTGTTGGCAGGAGAGCTTTACAAAGGATTGATCATGTAACGGCTGCATCACAGCGCTTGATGGATGGTGATTTCAGTGGGCGTTTACCTGTCTCTGGAGTAGGGGATGAGTTTGATCGATTGTCAGCTAATCTTAATGTTATGTTAGACCGCATTGAAGAGTTAAATATTGGTTTACGTCAAGTATCAGATAACATTGCTCATGATCTGAAAACGCCGTTAACGCGTCTTAGAAATCGCGCTGAAGAGGCGCTTTCAGGAAATAAGACAAAGCTTGAATATCGTCAGGTCCTTGATAGGGTTATTGCAGAATCAGATCAACTTATTTGTACGTTCAATGCGATTTTAATGATTTCACGTATTGAGGCCAGCAGTGCGATTGAGCATCTTGAAATGATGAATATGAAACTGATCCTTGAAGATGCTGTTGAGATTTACGAACCTTTTGCTGAAGAGTCAGGTGTTTTACTTCGGTTGGGGAATATATTTGATAAAGAGCTTAAGTTGAATCGTGAGCTTGTTGCACAATCAATTTTTAACCTTATAGATAATGCCATTAAATATGCGTCTAAAGGTGAAAGGAAAGCGGAGGTTTGCTTATCAATGGAATATCGTGATGAACATTTATTAGTTGTTGTGAGCGATAATGGACCAGGAATAGCAGAGGATAAACGTGAAAAAGTGACAGAACGATTTGTTCGTCTTGAAGAAAGCCGCACACAACCTGGGTTTGGGATTGGTTTAAGTATAGCAAAAGCAGTTATGAAGCTTCACGGGGGTGAGTTGTTACTTGAAAATGCAAATCCAGGGCTTAGGGCTGTTTTGTTATTTCCTTAAAGATATTTTTCTTCACTTTTCTCTTTTCATACGTAACAACTATTTTAAAAGTATAAAGCAATAGAAAGGAAGGCAAAATGCTTTTCAAGGGAGCGCAGACGAAACAAGCTTTTTTAAAAACACAGCTTCTCCCTTTATGCCCTCTCGATAAAAGTGGTTCCCAATGGTTAAAAGACATGGAAGAACAAGCAAGGGAAGAAGGTTTAGAATCTCTTATTTCCCTTATCTTAGAGAGTGGAACGCAGATTGATTTTATCAGTTCAGTTATGACCTTATCTCCTTTTTTGCGTGAGGTTTTAATTGCCAATCCATCATATCTTAGTGCTTTATTAAATGTTGATATAGAAACAAGGCTGAGCGAAATTATAGATGATATTACGGCTATTGATAAGGATGAAACTATAAATGAAACTTCATTAATGGCTGCTTTAAGGCGCAAAAAAAGAGAAGCGCATGTTCTCATTGCTTTAGCTGATTTGAGTGGTGTTTTTACTTACGAAGTTTCATGTGCTTGGTTGACACGTTTGGGCGAAGCAGCATTAAGTGTAGCGCTGCGTTTTCTATTAAGAGAAGCGCATGATCATGGTAAGATCAATTTATTAAGCCGTGAGAATCCAGAAAAAGACTGTGGTTTAATTATTTTAGGGATGGGAAAATTAGGAGCAGGGGAACTTAATTATTCTTCTGATATTGATCTTATTGTTTTCATTGATGAAACATCACCTCATATTGGTAATCTTTCTGAAAGTGTTGACGTATTTTCTAAAATGGTACGCCGATTAATCCGTATCATTCAAGAACGCACTGCGGAAGGATATGTTTTTCGTCTTGATTTTCGGCTTCGTCCAGATCCAGGATCAACCCCTTTGGCCTTACCAGTAAGGACTGCCTTGCGGTATTACGAAGGGCGTGGACAAAATTGGGAACGAGCAGCCATGATTAAAGCACGTCCAGTTGCTGGCGATAAGAGGGCAGGTTTTAACTTTCTTAAAGAGCTTTTTCCCTATGTGTGGCGGAAATATTTAGATTACGCTGCTATTGCTGATATTCATTCGATCAAACGTCAAATTCATGCGCATAAAAATTACGGTCAAATTGCAGCTTATGGGCATAATATAAAGTTAGGTCGTGGTGGTATTCGTGAGATTGAGTTTTTTGTTCAGACACAACAGCTTATTGCCGGTGGGCGTTTTCCTCAATTACGTGGACGTCAGACAGTTGCAATGTTAGCAGAACTTCACACGCTTGGTTGGATTAGTGAGAAAACAAGAAATAGTCTTATAAAAAGTTATGCTTTTCTTCGAAATGTGGAACATCGGATTCAGATGCTTTTCGATGAACAAACACACCTTCTTCCAAATGATATTGCTCAATTCACGAGTGTTGCCTATTTAATGGGTTATCAAGACAGTAACAGTTTTATCCGTGATTTATTAAAAACACTTCAGGTTGTTGAAAAACATTATGCAGCACTGTTTGAGAATGAGCAAGAACTTGGTTTAGAAATTGGTAATTTAGTTTTTACAGGTGAAGAAGATGATCCGGAGACATTAATAACGTTAAGCCGTTTAGGCTTTGAAAGAGCAAGTGATATTTGTCGTATTATGCGCACTCTCCATTGTGGTCGTTATAAAGCAACGCAATCAGCCGAAGCACGCGAGAGATTAACGGAATTAACACCAGCTCTTTTGAAAGCTTTTGGTGGGACAAAACGAGCTGATGAGGCGATGTTGCGTTTTGATAGTTTTTTACAGGGCTTACCTTCAGGAATTCAGCTTTTTAGTCTTTTACAGTCTAATCCCTCTCTTTTGGATATGCTTGTCCTTATTATGGGTGCTGCTCCACGTCTTGCAGAAATTATTACACGCAGATCCCATGTTTTTGATGGAATGTTAGATCCGAATATTCTTTCAGAATTACCAACAAAAGCGTATTTAGAAAAACGGCTTGAATATTTTCTTGAAAATATTCTTTCTTATGAGGAAATTCTCGACCATTTAAGAATTTTTGCAGATGAACAACGTTTTTTAATTGGTATTCGAATTTTGAATGGTGCAATTACAGGAGAAAGAGCGGGTTTTGCTTTTACTGCGCTTGCTGATCTTATGATTACAAAAACATTTGCTGCCGTTCAAGAGGAATTTTCTCGTCTTCATGGTAGTATTAAAGGGGGGCGTGTTGGCATATTGGGTATGGGGAAGCTTGGAAGTCGCGAATTAACAGCAGATTCCGATGTTGACCTCGTTTTGCTTTATGAACACGATGATGATGCAGAAATATCTGATGGAGAAAAGCCTCTTTATATCTCTCAATATTATACGCGTTTAGCACAGCGCCTCATTTCTGCTTTATCCACTCTTACAAGCCAAGGTGTTCTTTATGTCGTTGATTTAAGGTTACGGCCGTTAGGCAATAAAGGACCTGTTGCTGTTTCTTTTCCATTTTTTAAAAAGTATTATCGCCAAGAAGCATGGATATGGGAATATCTTGCTTTAACAAGGGCTCGAGGCATTGCAGGAGATCCTGATTTTTTACAAAAGCTAGAAAATGAAGTGTGTGCAATTATTGCTATTTCTCGTGATAAGAAGGAAGTTGCAAAAGAAGTATGTGAAATGCGTTCCTTGATTGCAAAAGAAAAGCCGCCAAAAAATCAATGGGATTTAAAAACGATGTCTGGTGGCATTATGGATTTGGAGTTTATTGCTCAATTTTCTCTTATTACGCATGTCATTGAGTTTCAAATTGGAGCAACAACAGCTGATATTTTAGATCACTTACCAGACAGTTTTCTTAATCAGTCATGTATTGCTGATTTACATTATGCCTATCATCTTTATACAAATTTGAGTCAAATTATACGGCTTTGCTTAAATGATTCTCTTGATCCCAATGATATGCCACCTGGATTAAGTGACCTTTTGTTAAATAGTGTTGGGGAACCTGATTTGCTTCGTGTTGAAAAACTAATTGCAGAAACTGGGCAATTGGTCTGTTCAGTTTTTACAAAAATCATGAAACATTAAAATAATTTTATAAGAATAATAAAAATTATTAATTCCGTTTTTATATATTAATTTTTGTCTTTTATTTCATTACACACTTGAGAGGGTTAGAGTGAAGTTCTCTACTGGTTTCTCAAGTGTGATGAAAAAAAATTTCTGTTAGATGTGTCATTCTTTATACAAAAAGCGATGAGTGACGAGTTTAGTGAATGATATTCTTTATGAGCCTTATCTCATGTGTATGATAAAAGCATATGGGTCATTTATTAAGCAGCGGTATATCAGATACATTTATGAATTAAGGGATATTCAACACAAAAATATATGCAAGAGTGTTTTTATCGTACATATTTATATAAAAACTTATAGAGATTATGTCTCATTACACTAATAATACCAAAATATTAAAATCAATATGATAAAAATCTTTATTGATTACATATCTCATTTTTTCAAAAAATTGATATTATAATTATTTGTATAATCATGATTAATATGAAGCTATAAAAGCTAATATGTAATAATTAATGGAAATATAAAGCATATTTAAATTTTTTTATAATATTATTTATTAAAACTAATTTTATTTTTTTATAACTGTGTCATTTTTGCTATAGATTTTAAAAAAAAACTGTGAAACTATTTACTATTATTTATGTATCACATTAGCTTTTAGGGGAGCAATTATGATTACAAAGTATTTAGTCTCAACATCTATCTTTTCTTTAATTTCAATTTCTGTAGTACAGGCGGCGGATATGGTTATTCCTGAACAGCCCGTTCCTGTTATTGCAGCTCCTGCTTTTTCTTGGACAGGATTTTATCTTGGAGGACAGATTGGTAGCTTTTCAGGTAAAACAACTGCAAGTTATTTAAAAGATGAGACGGGGATATGGAATCCAATTGGAAAGGAGGATTTACCTAAACTTTCTGGTTTTATAGGGGGAGTTTATGCAGGTTCCAATATTGATATCGATAATGGTTTTATTATAGGTATTGATACGGATATTATGTGGTCTGATAAAAAGGGTACAAAAGATATTAATCGACCCAAAAAAAGTCAAACTGAAGAAGATTCTTCAGAAGAAGCAAATCTAACAAGAGATTCTCATGAGGAGGATTCGACAATACCTATTGAAGCTGTACGTCATACTTTAAAACAAAAATGGGCTGGTGCTACGCGGGTGAGAGTTGGTTTTGCGATTGAGCGTGTAATGCCTTATGTTTCTGGAGGGATTGCTTATACGCAACTTCAGAATATTTTTGGGTTAGTTGCTGACAGCAACAACAGAGCAGTTAATTTTTCTGATTGGTTGCATGATGAAAAAAAGACCATGATTGGTTATACCCTCGGAGGTGGTGTTGATTTTGCAATGGCTGATAATGTTATTGTGCGTGCAGAATACCGTTATTCAGATTTTGGTAAGAAGAAGTTCGTGCATGATAAATTTGAAATGGGCTACAAGACAAACGATTTCCGCGTGGGTGTAGCTTATAAATTTTAGTTTTTGCCGAATTAAAAATTCAAAAGTCTCATTTTAGAATGAGGCTTTTATTTTTTAGATATGTGCAGTGAAATATCCTTCACTCAAAAGAGTTACTATTTTATTCGAACAATACGTTTATTTATAAATATAATTTACTTTTTCATGTTGAGTGAGAGACCCAAGTATCATAAGATTTTCTCATTTTAAACCTATACCATGTTGAACCAGTGAAAACCATGTCTTTTGCACGTCAAAAGGAGGGAGAGCCGTGAGATAAAAAACATGAAAGAAAGAATAAAAATACTCCTTATGAACCTTCTCAAGTGCCAAAGGCTGTCGCTGCATTGGGACTTGGCAAAGTGTGAGATTTTGATACTAGCTGGCTTTTTCATAAACGTAAAGATGGTGCTGCTAAATGGACTTATCATTACATTATTCATAGGTGCTGTGGGAAATGGATTTGGGTGCTTTAAAAGATGCTTTTTTAAAACAAACACATGAATTGGCAACTTAATTGCGTTTTGTTTTATTTGAAATACCTCTCATACAATCGACGTTTCTGTTTTTCATTGTCGTAAGATATTTATTTAATAACAAAAAATCGTTAAAGCACGTAAAACTACATCCGCAATAAAACTTAATAATAATAATTTATATTAATAAAATATCTATAAAGATTATTATAAAGTGATTTATAGGAAAAAATAGATAGCAAATTATGAATTTATCGAGACATAAAAAACATTATTAACTATGCCTATTATAGAAATAGAATCTATTATTTTTATAAATCTTTTAAATGTACGATAATAAATGTCGAATGAAATAGTAGGGGATTATTTAAAATATATTTACGATAAATCTGTATTGACGATAAATCAATCAACATCATTTGTTCATGAACTACAAGTATGTTTGGTTATTGAAATTATATACTTTAGTTATTGATTTTCAGGTATAGAATCTGAATGAGGTTCTCTATTATTCTATAGAATATACATCACTGTAGTGGTATAAGGATTTTGCGCATTAGATGCTTTTGGAGGAGTGTATGATAAAATTCAAGGCATGATTTGTGTGTAGAACTTTGTGAAGTCAATCACATGCACAATTAGCAGGTGGAATCTGTGCGACAAGAATCTGGATTATTTATAGATCAGGTGTGGTAGAAGTTTTCGTCCTTTAGGACGGGAAGGAAATAGACCGATGAGCTTGTAAAGCCAGTCATATAAGAGGGGTAGCAGATAGAATTCTCTGAGAGAAATTAATTTATCGACAGAGAAAGTGAAACTTTGTCTTTTAAGGAGAAAAAGGGAAATAAGAATTATGATTTCCAAAGGGATATGAAATAAAAATATTTTCGTTTTTGGTTGTTTTGGCAACTATGAAGGTGTTTAAAGATTAATTGTTTCAATACATGCAATCTCGTTTTGAGGGTTGATAATGCTATAACGTTGCAATTGGCAGTGCCATTGATTTTGTAAGTGTTCAATGGAAAATAAATTAAAGCCTGCGGGTGGTTTTTTATCACCAAAAGCTTGTGATGCGGAAGGAACACCAACAATAGGAATTTTTTTAATTGGTCCTTCAATGTAATTCAATGTGGGTAAATGAGTATGTCCGTGAAGAATAAGTTCGCAACCGTGATATTTGATAACGTCTAGAAAACGTTTTATATCTCGTAGTTTTTTATGCCAAGATGTTGCCTTGGGAAAGGGGGGATGGTGAATCATGACGACACGAAAAAGGTTACGCTGTGCTGCTTCCTTTAAAAAGAGCGGTAAAGTTTGCGCTTGCATTTTACCAAAATAACCAGAAGCTTGAAAAGGTGGTGTCGCGATGGCTGAAGAAGTTGCTATGATGGCGACATTTTTGCGAATGCGCATATAAGGAAAAAGAAAGGCGCTTTTTTGAGGGACATCACCTGTGATCCAAGGTTTAAAAAGAGTACATGCTTTTTGGAAAGCACCGCGGACATAGGCGTCATGATTTCCAAATGTCAAGGAAATATCTTGAGGTTGTCCTAAGTTAAGTAGCCAACGATGTGCTTGTTCAAATTCCTTATCTAGAGCAAGATTAACAAGATCACCAGAGATCACAAGATGATCAGGTTTTTTTTTGTTCAAGACATCTATTAAAGTTTCTAGGACATTTGTTACCATTTGACTCTTACGTTTTCTTTGCCAATTCAGATAACCGGTAAGACGCTTTCCAGAAAGTTCAAAAAGGGAAGGTTGCGGGAGAGGGGAAAGATGTACATCCGATATATGGGCAAGATAAAACATAAAAGCTCGTAGAGTATTAAAAATGATTTAGATAATAAGCATAAGATAAGTTGATACTTAAAGGCAAGAAGGATTGTAAAATGAAAAATAGCTTGTTGAAAATATGAGAAAATTCTTTTAAGAATTAACGCTGTATTGTATTTTTTATGAAAAGAACAACATAATACAACATATCATTCTTGGTAGCCGATATGTTTTTTCTATGATGGGATAGACTTTAAAATGATGGTCATAAAGTTTTAAGACTTTTAAACAGCTTTCATACGACCACACATTATCATAAAAAATCTAATTATTCAGTATAAAATGCAAAAGAATGTATTGTATTTATCAGGAATTTTTACGGTTTTTGGCTGCCATGTATTGCTTTTAACGGGAGATTTTTTCACGCAAAACAGAACGATTCAAGAAGAAGATCCCAAATAAAATATCATTGTGTTGTACATTCATATATTTGTTTTGAAGAGATATTTCCCAGTGCGCTTGATCGCATTTCACGAAAGTTCTCAATTCTATGAAAAGTCTCGTTTATAAGGCTTATTATGCGCCACCATTTTACATTTATACAAGGTGCAAAGTAAAACCATCATACTATTCCCTCCCAATTTTGTGAAAATCCTTGCTTTAAGAGGATTCATAAGAGGTACTTTACTCTTTTCTTCAATGGTGTTTATTCATACAGATCTCTTTTAATGATGTGCAAGCGAGTGATTTTAATTAATTTAATATAGAAAGTATTACAAAAAAGAAAAACCCTACAGGGAATAATAACTCAATATGACAATAATGATAAATTATCATTATAGATCAATGTTTTTATCTAATTGTAAAAGACAAGAAAATACACAAAAAAATAAGCTGAATTTTAAGACTATTATATGAAATTTCAGATTTTTCAACGGCTTTCACGATACCACATGCTGCTCAACAGTAAAAGGCAAGCAAGCAGCGCCAAGAAACCAGAAAATATCGAAAAATAAAAGGTATTAATTAAACGGGTTTCTGTCGCTTCTTTCAGAACAATTGAATGTGCTGGGGAAGAAGACGGGTTTATTTTTGATTGAATCAGCTTGAATGGAGGAAGATGAATGTTTTCTTTTCCCTCAGGGTGTAACCGTCCGATGTAACCACCGGTGTGCTTAATAATGGGAGCTAGTTTTTCTTGTGTTGAAATTAAGTCAAACAATTCAAGATTATCGAGTATCCCTACAGAAGAAAGTATTGTTAAATCGCCATTTTTAATGGTAAAAATTCCTGTTTCATCAGTGGTCCCGGTTGCGCTGAAGAGACCTTCTTGCTCTTTGGTGAGAGTGATATTTTCTTTTTTTCCAGAAGGAAAGGTTATTTCAGCGGGTTCTGGATGGTCTTTTAGAGTTTGGCGGCGAATTGTTAAATGATGATGGCTGCTAGTTGCACTTAATTTTTCTTCCTCAAGCTCTGGTTCTTTCATGAGCCAATGGGCAATACGACGATAAAGAGCTGCATAAGGACCGCCGCCTTCGAAACCTCGTGCCCAAAGCCAACTTTCATCGGAGAGCAACATGCCTACACGTCCTTTATCAACATGCGCGAGAAGTAAAAGTGGTTGTTCATCGGCTCCTTTCATGAGGGCGATTCCGTTATTTATGTTTTGAATAGCAATTTGTCGCAACCATTGCCCCCATTGAGAAGCTGGAAGGTTAAGTGTTGCAAGTCCCCTTGTGACAGGATGGCGCTCACCTTCTTTGGTTAATGTGGGGCGAAAAGGCTTTTCAATAATAGTTCCATTGGGCAATGCCGGTAGAATGCTTATTAAAGGTGTTTTCGCAAGTGAGTTGTTTTTTGTAAATTCAGGTCCTGTTACCATCAGCAATGCACCCCCCTTTTGTACATATTGGGCGATATAATCATAATAGATTAAGGGTAGAGCAGCAGAGTGCTGGTAGCCATCAAGGATGATGAGATCAAAGTTATTAATCTCTTCAACAAAGAGTTTTCTTGTCGGAAAGACCACCAAGGATAATTGGCTTAAGGGCGTATTATCTGCTTTGGTGGGAGGACGTAAAATAGTAAAGTGAACAAGATCAATATTGGAGTCACCTTTCAAAAGGTCTCGCCATGTCCGTTCTCCATTATAAGGAGCACCTGAAATAAGAAGAACGCGTAAATTTTCTCTGATTCCTTCAATAATTGTTATGGCGCGGTTGTTTTCAAAGCTTAGTTCACCTTTGTGTGGATCGGTTATCACTTGGATAATATTTTTTTCAGCATGAGGAAGGGTAATTTCAGTTTGAAAAATCACGCCAGGAGTCACAGAATAATGGCCAATGTCTTGTCCATTGACGCTTAGTGTAATATTTGCTTTCTGCGGTATTGTTTTTTGGGCTGGCCCTTTATCTTCTACTAAAATGGAGAGCGTTTGTGGTTTGTTGACAAGGGCAAAGCGTGGAGGAGAAATAAACTTGATTTGGCGATCAAATTCATCTGAGTGCCCTGTAATCAGGGCATTGAGAGGGGCTTCATGATGAAGGTCTGATAGGTCAGGAATGTCATGCACTTGTCCATCGGTGATAAAAATGGTTCCTGCATAACGAGAGGGCGGTACATCAGATACTGCTTGTTTTAAAGCCTCAAACAAATTCGTTGAGGGCGCATACTGATTATCAGCAAGTTTTCCAGCTTCAATAAAGCGTGGTTCAAATTGTGGATAATGCGCTAATGCTTGCGTTAATTGCGCGCGCGCTTCATCACTGTCGTTTGTACGTGTTCCAAATGTTTGGCTTTTGCTGCGGTCAATAACAATACCTACGGTGCTTTTCAGTGGTTCGCGCTGTTCTTTTATGATCATTGGATTGAGCAAAGCAAGGATGAGGGCGCTTAATGCCATCAGACGAAATAAAGAACCTTGACGTTGCGTAACAAGACCAACAACGACAAAAAGCATTGATATTCCACTTAAGAACAGAATCCAAATGAGTGGTAAAAAAGGCTGAAAAGTGAAAAATGATATCATTGCCTTCTTTCTCTTTTAAAGCGTTCCAAGAGTGCTGGAACATGAACTTGGTCCGCTTTATAGTTTCCTGTAAGAACATAAAGGACAATATTTAAACCTGCACGAAATGCCCATAGACGTTGCATTGGATCATTGGGAACAAGGGGATATTTCCATGTCCCTTTTTCATCGAGTGCCCAAGCCCCGGCAAAGTTATTGGCGGTGATGAGAAGAGAACTTACATTATCACCGCTAGCAAGAGAATTTTTATTTTTTTTGTTTGTTGATGAGGATTCAATCCATAAAGGTGAACCACGGTAGAGACCAGGAAAATCTGGCATAATATAAAAAGAACGTGCAACAACATGATCCGTTGATGCTGGCTCAATGGATGGAATATTTAACTCTTTTAAGATATCTCGTAATCGTTGCGTTTCTGGAGTGGCATCTCCTTCAAGATTAAGATTACTCTTTATCTGATCGCGTGTGTCAAATAAAATTGTTCCCCCATGTTTCATAAAGTTATTTATTTTTTCAAGACTTTTGGGGGTAGGTATAGGACTCTTAACATCAATTGGCCAGTAAATAAGAGGATAAAAAGAGAGTTCATCTTTATCGAGATCAAGTGCTGTAACAGAGCCTGGGGTAAGCATTGTACGTTCTGCGATAAATTGACTTAACGCTTCTAGACCACTTTTACTCGTTGTATCAATTTCATGATTATTGGTTATAACATAGGCAAGATGTGTTGCACCAGCAGCTTGTACACTATCATGATGATTTTCTTTCGTTTGTGCATGAAGTGTTGGATCATATGAAAATAAGGCAATAAGACTTATAAAAGGGAGGAGAAATATATTACGCCGTTTCATGAAAGAAAAAATATCTCCCATCCATAAAATGAGAAAATTGTCAAAGGCGAATAATAAGATGGCTAATCCTAAAAGTGGACCGATAAGATTTTTTTCTTTTGTATCGTAAGATAAAGGGCTTTTATTAAGAGAAGTTGGCAATGATGATTGTTTCATCAAGTGCGACGAATGAGTTAAGAGATTGAGTGCATAAAAATCGCTTTTGACACCATAAAGTCCTGGGGGAGTATTATAGGAAGGATGGGGTGGATTTTGAGAGTCAAAGACCAGTGGAACAACATGAGAGGGCGGTACTTGTAATTGTCCGTCAGCGGCTATGGTTCGCCACGGGTTTTGTAACATTGTTCTTTTTTCTCTATGTGTTAGGTTGGTGTTTTCGTGAGACCCTAATGTGATTAGTTTTTGCAACATTTGTGCAAAAAAGCCAGAAAGAGGAAGATTAGACCATGTTGGGTCAGGAGCAACATGAATGAGAATGAGGGTTCCTTTACCACGTTTTGCTGCGGTAATAAGAGGGGTTCCATCCGCAAGGCTAAGCCACGTTTTTTCAAAAAGATCTGGGGCTGGTTCTGCGAGGATTTGGCGCGAGACAGAGACATCTTCTGGAAAAGGGAGATCAAAGAAAAAACTATTTTTTGCAAAAGGAGCAAGCTTTTGTGGTTTCGTCCAAGACATAATACTTCCAAGGAAACGTTGACCCTGACGCAGCGGTATCGGAAGGAGACTATCATAATGTTCTGCACTACTGAGTTTTTCTCCTGCAAAGCGGATGAGTGTTCCCCCTTTATTCACAAAATCAGAAAGTTTTTTTTCTGCTTTTTCAGGCATGTTAACCATGTCGCTCATAATGAAAACAGATGGATTTTGTTTAAGCAAATAATCAATATCCGTTGAAAGCTCTCTTCCACCGGCGGTTATAAGCTGTGTATATTCCTGTAATGCTTTGATAATGTAATAAAATGGAGAAAGTAAAGGCTGTGCCATTTCATTGGTATCGGGTGATAGAAGAGCAACACGGCTTATCCTATTATGGCTGTCTACCAAGAAAGTTGCAGCAGCATGGTTTTGATTATTCATTTTTATCCAAGCGATGTCATTGCGTAGTTCAAGTGGTACATCAAAAGGGACAAGAGCTGTTGTTTCTCCTTCAGAAAAATTTTTCGTAAATTGACCGAGAAGTTGATTGTTTGAATCGTAGAGGTTGAGTGTAGCGGAAGTTTTGCCGTGTGTTGTTGAGCGGATAATACGCGCGACCATACTTCCATCATTATTTTCTACGGATGTTATACCGATTAAATCGGAAATATCCGCCAAATACCATAAGAATTTTTCAGGTTTTAATTCTTCAAGCAAAGCAAAAGTTTGCTCATCTTCATTTGTTTGTAATCCATCACTTAAATAAGCAATATCAAGAGGTTTTCCTTTGGTTATTTTTCTGAGTTTTTTTAAGACATGCACACGGTTGACAGACCAAGGACGCGGTTGCAAATGCATTAAATGCTGTTTTATAATCTTAGCTGGTTGGGGCTCTATATTGGAGATATCATTTTCAGCCGTTGCAACAAGGTAAATATTTTTTTGCTGTTTTTCTGCCTGTGTAAGGAGCATTTCAGCGATAGAGATGCGCTTTTTCCATTCTTTTACAGAAGCCCAACCATTATCAATAATGAGTGCAAGGGGTTGAGATCCCGAAAAGCTGATTGGTTTTTGATTCCACGTGGGGCGTGCTAAAGCTATGATAACAAGTGCCGCTATGGTTAAACGCAACAAGAGCAACCACCAAGGTGTATGTTTTGCTGTTTCCTGCTGATGAGTCGGTTTGGGTAAGAAGCGTAACGGAGGGAAAAGCTCTTTACGCGGAGATGGAGGAGTTATCCGCAACAGCCACCAAATGACCGGTAGGAATAAAAGCCCTAGTAACAGAAAGGGAGCAGAAAAACTCAAAGCGCCCCCCTTTTTTGCAATGGAGAGCCGCCCATTGTATTTGCAAGATAAAAAATGGTCTCTGTTAAAGGTTGATCCGTTGTACTAACATGATAAGACCATCCTTGGCGTGCGCAAAAATTTGCCAATTCTTGTCGCCTTGCGTGATATAGTTTACAATAGTTCTTACGAAGATCTTCTGCTTTTGTGGAAACATGTTTCTCTTTCGTTTCAGGATCAAAAAATTCTGTGTGGCCTGTGTAGGGAAAGCTTTCTTCTGCGGGATCAGAAATTTCAATTAAATGAGCTGTCACCTGTTTTGTAGTTAAAACAGTTAAATGTTGGATGATTTTTTCAGGATAGTCGAGAAAATCACTCATTATAACGACATGTGAAAAGCGTGTAATCGTTGAAAAATCCGGAAATGAATTTTCATCTGAATGATTTTCTAAAGCAAAGGCTATTCGCTCTACGACATTTGATGTCATTGTGGGGGACATTAAGTTTGGAATAGCAATATGTTCGCCACTGCGAGCAAGAAGTGATGCTAGGGTAAGGGTAAGAATAATGGCATGATTACCTTTAGAGATTTTAGAAAAGCGCGAACAGTAATGCATTGATGCGCTCTGATCGAGACAGAGCCAAACGATTTGTGTCATTTGCCATTCGTGTTCGCGGAGATACGTATTTTCATCACGCGCTGAGCGACGCCAATCAATGCGGGTAATGGATTCTCCTTCCATATAGGGACGAAATTGCCAAAAGTTTTCCCCATTACCGCGTTTACGTTGTCCATGCCATCCGGTTATCAGTGTATTAGCGATATGACGCGCTTGTAAAAGGAAATATGGCATTTTGCCAATATCCTTATGGAGTTCATTTGCCAGCGACAATGGAGGCTTTTGTAAAACTTTTTTGCCAATAGCCATTCAAAGAGCATCTTTCACAAGATTATTGATAATATCTTTTACGGTTATATCTTCAGCACGGGCAGAAAAATTAAGAGCCATGCGGTGTTGTAATACGGGATAGGCCAATGCTTCAACATCATCAAGTGAGGGGGCTAAGCGTCCATAATAAAGAGCACGGGCGCGAACACAAAGTGAAAGGGCTTGTGATGCCCGTGGACCAGGTCCCCAAGAAACATAAGTATTAGCAAGGCTATTGTCTTTATGAGGGCGAGTTGAGCGGACAATTTTTAAAATAGCTTCGATCACATTTTCTGAAAGAGGCATTTTGCGAACGATATTTTGAATTTTTTGCAATTTTTTGGCAGATAAAATTGGTTTTGCATTTGATTTCTTTTCTTTTGTTGTTTCTAAAATGATCCGTCGCTCTGTTGTGAGGTCAGGATAGTCAATATCGATTTGCATCAAAAAGCGATCTAGTTGCGCTTCAGGAAGTGGATAGGTTCCTTCTTGTTCGAGAGGATTTTGCGTTGCAAGAACATGAAAAGGTTGTGGCAAATCATAACGGTTCCCTGCAACAGTAACATGATATTCTTGCATAGCTTGTAAAAGGGCTGACTGTGTCCGTGGAGAAGCACGATTGATTTCATCGGCCATGAGAAGTTGCGTGAAAATAGGACCTTGAATGTATCGAAAAGAACGTTTACCGTCTTTATCGGAATCCATAATTTCAGAACCAATAATATCCGATGGCATTAAGTCAGGAGTAAATTGGATGCGTTTTTCGTCAAGCCCTAAGACTGTTCCCAATGTTTCAACAAGACGTGTTTTTGCAAGTCCTGGAGCACCAACAAGAAGGGCGTGACCACCAGCAAAAATAGCGATTAAAGCATATTCGATTACCTGATTTTGCCCAAAAATAACTTTGTCAATTTCTTGTTGTAAAATATCCAATTCTTTGTGTGCCGTATCAATATCATCAATAATGACTTGAGCCTCATGATTGATATTGACCTTTTTTACAGAATTGGATGATGGATCATGTTGACTCATATTTCTTCCTTAAGGCGTTTGTCGCAAAAATGGTAATTTTCTCTGCATGATAATGGATATCTTATTGTTTGTAACAGAAAATGAGAAGAAATGAAGTATCATATGCCATTTTTTCATATTCGTATACAAGAAGAGAAAAGTTTTTTGGAAGGAATAGACGTGTTTTATAAGGGATGTCTTAAAAATTTTGTTGTATGAAGAGAGTTCTTTAAAGCAATGAAGACAACTTTTTTGAAAGGTTAAAGGGTGAACATAAGACAGGACTTCAAACAGGTTGCGTGGTTACAACAAAGGGATATCCAAACACTTCTTCGTGTTTTGTCTTTGGAGGGAGAAGAGGCGCGTATTGTAGGGGGAGCAGTGCGCAATCAACTGCTAGGGCAGCCTATTAGTGATATTGATATTGCAACAACCTGTTTGCCGCAACAGGTTATTGCACGTGTAGAAGAAGCAGGATTTAAAGCTATTCCTACAGGGATTACTTTTGGTACAATAACAGTAGTTGCTCATTCATGTTCCTATGAGGTTACAACGCTTCGCTGCGATATTGAAACAGATGGTCGTCATGCAAAAGTGGCATTTGGTCGTGATTGGAAAAAAGATGCTGAACGGCGGGATTTTACGATAAATGCGCTTTATTGTGATGCTGCTGGCAATCTTTATGATGATGTGGGAGGTTTGAGTGATATTGCTAGCCGAACAGTTCGTTTTATTGGGATTGCAGAAGATCGTATTTGCGAAGATTATTTGCGTATTTTACGTTTTTTTCGCTTTTTTGCATGGTATGGAGCAGGGCGACCTGATGTACAAGGATTGAAGGCATGTGTTCGTTTAAAAGACGGTTTAAAAAAACTTTCTTCTGAACGTATTTGGGCAGAAATGAAAAAGCTTCTTACGGCGTTTGATCCAACGCGTGCTCTGTTATGGATGCGACAAAGCAGAATTTTGGCACTCATTTTTCCTGAAACAGAACGATGGGGTATTGATGCAATTCACGCATTGGTGAAGACAGAACACGCTCTTGGTTGGAAAGTTGATCCATTGTTACGGCTAGAAAGCCTTCTTCCTCCTGACCCCATACGTCTTCATGAAATGGCACAGCGCTTGCATTTTTCCCATAAAGAAAGAACGCGATTAAAAGAATGGGCAGAGTTAGAAATAATAAACCAAAACAGTTCTGATCATTTTGTGCAAAAACTGATTTATTTTCATGGACGACAGCCAGTTTTAGATCAATTATCGTTGTCTGTCGCTGCATCACATCTCGATAATCTGGAAAAAAGTGATGCTTTGCAAAAAGCAGAGGATTATGTCAAGCTTCATCAACTTGCCAAAAAATGGCAGATTCCAACTTTTCCCATTAATGGTAACGATTTAATAAAGAAAGGTTTTGCTAAAGGTGTGCTTTTAGGAAAAAAGCTTAAAGAGTTAGAAATGATATGGGTTGAAAGCGGATTTTTAATGGATCGTCATGTATTATTAGAAAAAATTGATTTATAATAATAATTCATTATTCGTCATGTGAAACAAGAGCTCTGAATATTGTAAGGTTATTTCAAACCTGTTCTTATTACATCAATCAAAATTATAGCCTTACACATTACAAGTGGGGAAATCCGTGTGAGGAAAAATGATTACAGAGAGAAAAAAAGTCTCGTATGAACCATTTCAAAGATAAGGATTTTGAAAGTGAAAACGGATAAAAAGAATAATGATAGCGGTTTGCACTTTGTATGAGCATAAAGAGGGGGATGTCCAATGGATTTTTACTATGAGGAGTATTTAATCATTCATAGGTGGTGATATGAAATGGATGTGATGAGCACTAAGAAATATTTATTTTATCAGCACTTGATTGTTGGAAAATGATAAGCGTTATACGCTCTAACTGTTCTTTATATGTTGTATATTGTTTTCGTGATAATTTATGGGTTTTTATAGGCATTCTGTAAGTTATTCCAAAAGTATTATTGAACTTTATGCGCTTTTAATTACTCATTATATTCTACTAAAGATTTTAATGGAATTGTTGTGTTTTTATAGATTACAGTTTCTTTCATGATAACCAATTTGTCGTAATGCTTCTCCCGTTGTTATGGCTACGCACATGGCGAGATTTAGAGAGCGTGCCTGTGGTTGCATGGGAATTTTCAATGTGTAATCGGCAGCTTCATGAACATAATCGGGAACCCCAGCTGTTTCACGACCAAAAAGTAAAACATCATTTTTTTGATAGCATATCTGCGTATAGCATGTTTTTGCTTTTGTACTTAAAAGCAACAGACGGCGGTTAAAGTGTTTCATGGAGCTTATAAAATGTTGCCAATCGATGTGTCGTTCTAAGGAAGCATATTCGAGATAATCCAATCCTGCGCGTTTGAGATTACGATCCGACAGATTAAAGCCTGCGGGTTCAATAATGTGCACATGTAAACCAAAACAAGCGCTGAGACGTAAAATCGTTCCAGTATTACCAGCGATATCAGGTTGGAAAAGAGCTATATGAAGTGTCATGTTCTCTGTAATATGATTTTTCTTTCGACTTTGTAAAGAAGCGCCACAATTTATTCGAAAAATATGCTTTGAGAAATACATGTTTTTTTACGTTTAATTTTTATTCACTTTAAATTTCAGGGAAAAAGTTATGTACACAGGTTTGTTTGGGATAAGAGAGAATCTCCCTATTAGGGACTTCCTTTATATTGAGCGATACATGAAATGGATTGGCTCATTATGTTGAAAAGTGGGATATTTAATAAGGTTAGATCATCCATTTTAATGAAAATCAACAAAATATGCTTTTTATGCAAAAGCAGAAGCGGAAAAAATACTCATTCAACCAGTTGGAATTGAGGGAGGGAGAGGTGCTGTAAATGTGTTAAAGAAATAATCGATAAGCTCAACTTATTTACTGAGACCTGGTCATAACAAGACTATGTTTCTTTCTTTAGGAGTGTTTATTTACACGCTATCTCCATTTTTCACAGGCGGGGGAGTAATTTTGATTGATTAATATGAATAGGTTTGAAATGAAAGAAGTTTACGGTGTTTCAGTATTTCATTCACTCTGTAAAACGATGAATTATCATTATAAAGCAGTTTTTTGTATAGACCATACAAATGGCAGAAGTTTTTTACAGGCATGTTGTTATGGTTGAGGCAACTCAGTGATCAAGCATTGTACAATGGGAGAGGGTATGGTAGAAGAATGTTTTAGCAAATAGTCTCTTTAAGTTAAGGCCATGGTTGAGCAAACGAGGCGGGATTTTCTGTTTTTGGTAACAGCTGTTGCAGGAGCAGTTGGAATGGGAGCGGTTGCGTGGCCTTTTATCCGTCAGTTGCGTCCAGATGAAGCTATTTTGGCATCTTCCTCTGTTGAGGTTGATCTTTCTGGTATTGAAGAGGGGATGTCGGTGACGGTAAAGTGGCGAGGACAGCCTGTTGTTATTCGAAATCGTACGACAAAAGAAATTGCTGATGCGCGCGCTACTAAATTAAGTCTTCTAAAAGACCGTCAAGCGCGAAATCCTAATCTTGAAGGTGAAAAAGAAGCAACAGATTTTGCGCGTTCAGCAGGTAAAGGACGTGAAAATTGGCTTATTGTTATTAATCTTTGTACGCATCTAGGCTGTGTAACACTTGGGCAATCGGGTAAATTTGGAGGATGGTTGTGTCCTTGTCATGGGTCTGTTTATGATACTGCTGGAAGAGTGCGGTCAGGTCCAGCTAACTATAATTTGGCTATTCCACCTTACCAATTTCTTTCTGATACTTTGCTCAAAATAGGATAAGGTTATGACAAGCTTTCCTCCTTATTGTCCTAAAAATGCTCTTGCTCGTTGGTTTGATAAGCGTTTTCCTCTTCCTCGTTTTTTTTATAATACATTTATAATTTTTCCTGTTCCGCGTAATCTTAATTACTTTTACACATTTGGCGGTATTTTGACCATTATGCTTTTATCACAGCTCTTGACTGGTATTGTCTTGGCTATGCATTATGTTCCAGATATTCATTTGGCTTTTGAAACTAGTGAACGATTTCGGCGTGAAGGGCAGTTTGGTTGGCTTTTTCGTCCATGGCATTCTGTAGGATCTTCGTTTTTTTTTATTGCTGTTTATATCCATTTGGCACGTGGACTTTATTATGGTTCTTATAAAAATATGCGAGAAATGGTGTGGGTTACAGGTATTTTTATTTATATCATCATGATGGCAATAGCATTTTTTGGTTATGTGCTTGTTTGGGGGATGATGTCTATTTCAGCGGCTTCAGTGATTGCAGGGCTTTTAAAAACGATACCTTTGGTGGGGACATGGTTGCATGAGACACTTCTGGGTGGTTATGGCGTAGGACAACCAACGTTGAATCGTTTTTATGTTTTCCATTATGTTTTATCATTTGTTTTGCTTCTTTTTGTGGGGCTGCATATTTGGGCAATCCATTGTGTTGGGCAAGGCAATCCAACGGGTCTTGCTATACAATCAGATAAGGAAACGGTTCCATTTTCACCTTATGCGCTTATCAAAGATATTTTTGCTATTACTGTTTTTCTGATCTTCTTTGCCTGGTTTTTGTTTTATATGCCCGATTATATGGGGCAGGCTGAAAATTATAATGTGGCAGATCCTTTAAAAGCACCTCTTCGTGTGGTTCCAGAATGGTATTTTTTGCCTTTTTATGCGATACTTCGTGCTATAACTTTTGATATTGGTATTTTCCCTTCCACTTTTGTGGGCTTTGTTTTATTCGTCAGTTCGATTTGCATTTTAATTTTTGTGCCATGGTTAGACCGCTCTAAAATATGTTCAGCAAGATATCGACCTGTTTATAAAATTTTCTTTTGGGCGTTGGTTATTGATGTCGTTTTCCTTGGTTGGTTGGGGTCAAGAGAAATAAATGACAAAATCCTTTTATGGACGCAATTGGCTACGGTTTATTATTTTATATTCTTTTTGGTTATTTTGCCTACTTTGCCAGCCTTTGAAAAAAATTGTTCTCTTCCTTCTTCAATTATGCAAGATTTAAAACAGAAAAAAAAGAGACTATGGTAAATGTTTTTGTCGGACTGATTGTTATCGTTGCTATCAGCTTTTCTGCTCAGAGTTTAGCGAGAGATGCCTCTGATCAGGAGGAGGAATTTATTTCTTTTCCTTTAAGGATTCCTAAAAAACAAGAATGGAGTTTTTCAGGTCCATTTGGGCTTTATGATAAGGCGCAATTGAGGCGTGGGTTAAAGGTTTATAAACAAGTTTGTTCCAGCTGCCATGGGCTAAAATATGTGGCTTTTCGCAATTTAAAAGCTCTTGGGTATGATCAAGAACAGATTAAAGCTTTGGCGGGGCAATATGAAGTGCGCGATGGTCCTAATCGAGAAGGAAAATTTTTTAAACGTGTTGGGATTGCAACGGATTATTTTCCTTCTCCCTTTGCACATGAAGAAGAAGCAAGATTTATTTTGAATGGTGCTTATCCTCCAGATTTGTCATTGATGGCACGTGCACGTGGTGTATCTTTGCCGTTTCCTGCTTTAATTACTGATGTATTGGATCATTATGATACAGCTGGTCCAGATTATATTACAGCTCTTTTAACAGGATATCAGAAGGCACCGAAGGAGATAAAAATTGCGGATGGTTATTGGTATAATCCTTATTTTATTGGCGGGAATTCTTTAACTATGGCTCCTCCTTTGAGTGATGGTATGGTTGCTTATGAAGATGGAACCCCAGAAATCATTGAAAATTACGCGCGCGATGTTTCTGCTTTTTTGATGTGGGCTGCTGATCCTCATATGGAAATTCGTAAAAAAACCGGTTTTCGTGTTATTTTATTTTTAATCATTTTTGCAGGGCTTGTTTATATTTTAAAAAATCGTATTTGGTGTGGTTTAGAAGAAGAGTTAGAGAAAGAAACAAAAGACGAAATAAAGAGAAAATGATAAAGCGACAAGGCTTGAAAGAGTATAGAGTATAAAGAGCATAAGGAACAAATCTGTTTATGATGCATTGAGATTTTATAAAGTAAAAGCAAAGTAAAAACGGAGATGTTAAAATGAAAAAAATTGCATGTACTACTCTTATGTCAATTTTGATGGTTTCTAGTACTTACGCCCAGTCTTTTGAAGTGCCTTCAAAACCTGAAATGATCTCTTCTACGGGTATTGTACAGGTGGGGGTAGATAAGTCTGTGCGTTATGTGACACCTTTAGCAACGGATTTTGTTGCTTCCAGCCTTATAGGCGCCAATGTCTATAATATAGAAGATGAAAATATTGGTGAAGTAAAAGATATTATTTTGCGTGAAAATAATATTGCAGGGTTTGTTGTTGCTGTTGGTGGTTTTCTTGGCATAGGCGAGAGTTATGTAGTCGTTTCTCCAGAAACAATCCAGATGACAAATGATTATGGTAAATGGAAACTCATTACAAATGCGACAAAGGATTCTTTAAAGGACGCTCCAACATTTAAATACGAAGGGCGTTGGGCGCGCTAATTTTATATGTCCATTCTTTAATGGATAAAACTGTTGCTATCATAATAATATGCTAGCAACATTTTTTTGTTCAAAAAATTCTTGGCAGCTTTTGCTACAAGATTCCAAGGACCTATTACAAAGTTTTCAAGATAAACTATTAAGACAGAGTGAAGATTTAAGTATTATGTTTAAATAACATGACATCGCCATCTTGTACAATGTATTCTTTTCCTTCATCGCGGGCTTTTCCTGCTTCTTTTGCACCACTTTCTCCACCCAGAGCAATATAGTCATTGTAACTGATGGTTTGGGCACGAATGAAACCGCGCTCAAAATCTGAGTGAATAACGCCAGCTGCTTGGGGAGCTTTTGTACCACGCGTAATTGTCCATGCTCGTGTTTCCTTAGGCCCACAGGTGAAGTAAGTAATGAGATCAAGCAAAGAGTAGCCAGCACGAATAAGGCGATTTAAACTTGGTTCGAAGAGTCCTAGAGCATTGAGATATTCTGATGCTTCAGCATCACTCAGTTGTGTGATTTCCGCTTCGATAGAAGCAGAAATGATAATGCTTTGCGCATTTTGCTCTGTTGCCATTTTTTCAACTGTTTGGGTAAAGCTATTTCCATGAGCGGCGTCATTTTCGCTTACGTTACAAACATAAAGTACAGGCTTGGAGGTTAAAAGATTCAAACTCTTAAGAATGGGGTGTTCATCGGAAGAGATATCTTTGAGTAATAACCGGACAGGGTTTCCCTGTTGCAGTATGTTTAATGCTTTTTCCATAAGGGGTAAAATTGTGAGAGCTTCTTTATCTTTTCCGGTTGCTCGTTTACGAATTTGTATGATTCGTCTCTCAAGACTTTCAAGATCCGCAAGCATGAGTTCGGTTTCAACGGTTGTGGCATCACTAACAGGATCAATACGTCCTTCTACATGGGTAATATCTTCATTTTGAAAACATCGTAAAACGTGGACAATGGCATCGACTTCGCGAATATTGGCTAAAAATTTGTTTCCTAAACCTTCGCCTTTTGAAGCTCCTCGTACAAGCCCCGCAATATCGACGAAGTTAATGCGTGTAGGAATTATTTCTTTTGAACCAGCGATTGATGCAATTTTTTCCATTCGTAAATCTGGAACGGCAACTTCACCGGTATTGGGTTCAATGGTACAAAAAGGATAATTGGCAGCCTGTGCAGTGGCTGTTTTTGTTAATGCATTAAAAAGAGTTGATTTCCCAACATTAGGTAATCCGACAATACCGCATTTAAAGCCCATGAGAGTCTTTCTTTTCTTTTGATTTTATAGTCAAGATAGCTTCTTTTTTATAGCATATTTTCAGAAGAGTTATAGTCTTTGTGTTGCGATAAGTGAGAAAAAAGTCTAAAGTAACAGATAATCTGCTTTTTTACCTTAGTTCTTCTTATCTTAATGCTCTCCTTAGTCTCAAGGATAAGAAAACTTCGAATTAATGTTAATAATGTGCTAAGTTTTTCATGATATGCAAATCTGCATAAATAATTAATCGGAGAAAATAGAAGAGTGTTATCTCGTTGTGCCTTTTTAATTGCAGCACTTTTAGCTTTGGCTGGATGTGCTACACATCAGTCAGATATGTCATCGGTTCCTTTTCAACAAGTTCGATACATTCCACCAGAAATACAGGCTTTGTACGGTCCTGTAACGAATGAGACCTATTTGTTACCTGCTGTTGATCTTGCGACAATTGATCCAAAGTTTTGGCGACAAGAAGTGATTTATTATACATCTTATCCACCTGGAACATTGGTTATCGATACGCAAGAGTGTTTTCTTTACCTTATTGGTGAAAATGGAAAGGCTTTGCGTTATGGGATTGGGGTCGGTAAGGAAGGTTTAGCATTTGATGGTGAAGGGGTTGTACAGCGCAAGCGTCGGTGGCCAAATTGGGCTCCTACTGCAGCTATGATGGCTCGAGAACCAGAACGTTATGGTCATCTTGGGAAAGGAATGCCACCAGGACCCGATAATCCATTAGGTGCGCGGGCACTTTATTTGTTCAAAAATGGGAAAGATACACTTTTCCGTATTCATGGCTCACACGAATCGTGGTCAATTGGGCGTGCTATTTCAAGTGGGTGTATTCGTTTGCTTAATCAAGATATTATTGATCTTTATGATCGTGTTCCCGTTGGTTCGCGTGTTGTGGTCTTACAAAACAATAGGAGTATTCCTACAGTTTATAGTCAACAATCAAATGGCTATGATCCGCTACAGTCGACCATTCAGCCAAATGAATTTTTTTAATTTGGGGGAGAAGATTGGAGAGAACCGTTTGAGTATTTTGGTTTGCTGTTCAATCTTCTCTTTCTCTCAAAAGAGAATATAAACCTTTCTTTTTCAAAAGTGTATACAAGATTGTATTCTTATTTTTTTTATAGCTTCTCAGGTTGCCAACAGATTTTGCCTTTTAGAAAGTGTATAAGAGGCATTTTTTTCTTTTTTCAAGAGTTCTTATCCATATGCTTCACGCGACTGTGATACGCAAGTCAATGGCTTTGATTGTTTTTTATCGTTTGTGAAATTTCATTCATAAAGAGGGATTTATCATCTTTTATAAGGAGAGCGATATTTTTTGCGATTGTCTCTAAGAGAGGGGATAACCATTCTTGATCAGATTTGGCAAAATTTCCCAGAACATGTTGATGAACAAGTTCTTTACTTCCAGGATGACCAATTCCTATGCGTATACGACAATAGTTAGTACCACAATGGGCATCAATAGACTTAATACCATTATGCCCATTATTTCCTCCACCAATTTTTATACGAACTTTTCCTGGTGACAGGTCTAACTCATCATAAATGATGATCAAATTCTTCAGATCTAATTTATAAAATCGCAAAGCTTCACCGATAGCTTGACCAGAGAGATTCATGAAAGTTTGCGGTTTTATAAGAAAAATTTTCTCATTATTTATGAAACCATTAGAGATTTCTGCTTGAAACTTCTTCGACCATGGAGAAAAAGAGAAGGACTGATAGATGGCATCAACAGCCATAAAACCGATATTATGGCGGTTATTTTGATATTGTAAACCAGGATTGCCAAGACCAGCAATAAGCCACATGTGTATCTTCAGTCAAAGTATGAGTAAGGGTAGTGTCTCATAAATTAAGGCGGAAAAAATTCCCGCCTTTTGAGTTTTATGAAGTTTGCGTGTCTTCTTCATCATCTTCTTGTTCAGAAGTTTCATCACTGACATCCATGCCAGCAGGAGCTGAAATGGTTGCAATGGTAAAATCTCGATCTTGGATGATGGGAGTCACATCTTTTGGCAGTTGCACTGCTGAAATGTGAATAGAATCACCAATAGAGTAGCTGGCGAGATCAATTTCAATAGCTTCAGGAATAGCACTTGCTGGAGCAGTACATTCAATTTCGTGCCGAACAATATTGAGGACACCACCCTTTTTAAGTCCAGGTGCTGTATCTTCATTGAGGAAGTGGACAGGAATATTCACTTCTACAACGGATTTTGCTGAAATGCGTAAGAAATCTACATGGAGGGGAAAGTCACGCACGGGATCTAATTGATAATCTTTTGGCAAAACCATAATTTTTTGCTTGTCAAGAATAATCGTTGCAATGGTGGTACGAAAACCACCGGCATGAATTTTGTAGAAAATTTCTTTATAGGGAACTGTTATTGCCAAAGGGGGTTGTTTTTCACCATAAATGACAGCAGGAATAAGACCGTTGCGGCGAAGTTCACGGGAGGACCCCTTACCAACCCGCTCGCGTTTTTCGGCCTTAAGAGTGTAGCTTTTGCTCATAATTTAAGTCCTTTTTACATGATTGGAGATCCTTCAAAAACAATAATAGTTTTTGCATGGATATGAAGATATGCGCTAACCAACAGCGATCGCTCCATTCTGCGTTGCCTCCAAGGGTGTCTACGCAGAAGCTTGTTCTATAATTCAAACTATTCATAGATGCAAGAGTTGTGGGAAAAATCGATGATTTCTACCGTTAAAAAGGAGGAAATGTTACAAATTACGGTGTGGATGGAGAATCAACCAATATGCGCTGGCACTGATATGTTCAAAATCAAACACTGGAGATGTTATGAAGGTTGAGATTGCCTTGGGTGAGATGTCAGAGAGTCGTGCTTTGCATAAATCGATGCCAGCACTTCTTGATCTGGAAGAATTATTGGCGACACGTCTTCTTGTACAAGGTAATTCCGGTTCAGGGAAATCACATCTTTTACGCCGTCTTTTGGAGCAAAGTGCTAAGTGGGTGCAGCATTGTGTAATTGATCCAGAAGGCGATTTTGTAACTTTGGCAGATAAATTCGGTCATGTTATTGTAGAGGCTCAACGTAGTGAATTAGAATTGACTCGTATTGCTCATCGCATTCGCCAACATCGGGTTTCAGTGGTATTTAATCTTGAAGGTTTGGATACTGAACAACAGATGCGTGCTGTAGGGGCTTTTCTTGGGGCACTGTTTGATGTGGAACGTGATTATTGGTATCCTATGCTTGTCGTTGTCGATGAAGCACAATTGTTTGCTCCAACTGCGGCAGGAGAAGTTTCTGATGAAGCACGTAAGATTTCTCTTAGTGCTATGACCAATCTTATGTGTCGAGGGCGTAAACGTGGTCTTGCTGGTGTTATTGCGACACAACGTTTGGCTAAGTTGGCCAAAAATGTTGCTGCTGAAGCTTCAAACTTTTTAATAGGGCGGACTTTTTTAGATATTGATATGGTGCGCGCTGCTGATCTTTTGGGAATGGAGCGCCGCCAAGCGGAAATGTTTAGAGATCTTGAGCGGGGGAATTTTATAGCTTTAGGTCCCGCTTTATCACGACGTCCCTTACCAATCATTATCGGTTCTGTTGAAACTTTGGCACGCTCTTCTAGCCCTAAATTAATGCCACTTCCAACAGAGCGGGATGATGTGCAAGAGCTCGTTTTTACTGCTTCACCAGAGGAAATTTTAAAGCCATTTAAACAAATACGAGAGCCGATGAGGGAAAAATCAATGCACGAGATGTTAGAGGAGGTAGTGCATAAAAAACAAGAGTTGTTGGAAGAAACCCCGAGTTTATTTCCTGAACTTTCTGATGTTGAGCGTGACGGCCAAGCAGAACATATTATTCGGGAAATTCTTGAAGATTCTGAGGCTTTTTATCGTTCAACAGCGGTGCTTTATCAAGATTTTTCAGTTCGTTGTCGTATCCATGGTATGTCAAAGGTTCCTTTTAATCTTTCACAGTTTCGGCGTAAATTGGCTATTGCTCAGGCTTTTGTTGATGAACAAACGGCTGTCAGTGAACATTGGAAACATATTTTGCAGATATCAGAAAGTTTAGAAGAAGATGTCCAAGGAGTGTTCTTGAATGTAGCACAGGCCGCATTAGGGGGAAAGCCATGTCCATCGGATGCATTTTTAGCACGTCTTTATGGAACTCATTCTTTAAGCCGTGCACGCCGACTTTTAACCTACTTTGAAGAGCGTGGACTTATTGTTATTCACACGCATTTTAGTGGTCAACGTATTGTTGCATTTCCTGATCTTGGTGTTGAAACAGCACCCGGAGACCCCAAGGAACCACTTTAACCAAATAAGCTGGAAACCGATTGTTCTGCTGCTGTCCTTGCTATTGCTTCCCCAATAAGGTCGGCAATGGGCAAAACACGAATATTATGGGCGTTCTCAATAGCTTGTGTTGGCATAATTGAATCTGTAATAACCAATTCTTTCATCTCTGAATTGCTAATTCGTTCGATTGCATTACCAGAAAGAACACCGTGCGTGATATAAGCCGTGACACTATTGGCACCATGTTTAAGCAGAGCACTTGCTGCATTGCATAAAGTTCCACCTGAATCAACAATATCATCAAGCAAAAGGCAATCTTTTCCCGATACATCTCCAATGATATTCATAACCTCTGATTCACCGGGACGTTCACGACGTTTATCTACAATAGCAAGCAAACTGTTCAAACGCTTGGCGAGCGAGCGTGCGCGTACAACACCACCCACATCAGGTGAAACAACAATAACATTTTCAAGAGAATAATGCACTTTGACATCGCGAGAAATGACAGGAACAGCATAAAGATTATCCGTAGGGATATCAAAAAAACCTTGAATTTGTCCTGCATGAAGGTCTAATGTTAAAACACGATGGGCCCCTGCTTCAGTAATCAGGTTGGCAACAAGTTTTGCGGAAATGGGAGTACGCGGACCAGGTTTACGGTCTTGGCGTGCATAGCCAAAATAAGGGATAACAGCTGTGATGCGACGTGCCGAAGAGCGGCGAAGCGCATCAATCATGATGAGCAATTCCATCAAATGATCATTGGCAGGATAGGATGTAGATTGCAAAACAAACACGTCCTGTCCACGTACATTTTCATGCAGTTCTACAAAAATTTCTTGATCAGCAAAGCGCTTTACAGTTGCTTTGCCTAAGGGGATGTTCAAATAATTTGCAACATCTTCAGCTAGGCGTGGATTAGAATTTCCGCAGAAAAGTTTCATAGTAGAACCTCTAAATCATCATGGTGGGAATGCGACACGGTTTTTAATTTCTTTTTATTAAATTGCAAGAGAACGATTACAAAAGCCTTACAATTTTATCGATTATTGTTAAAGAGCTATGCGGTATGTTTTCTCTTTTTCCAAAAGTTTGTTGCTTTTAGAGCAAAGTTTTTTCTCCATGCGACAAAGAAATACGTATTGATTAAGCTTTTTGGTTATTACTTTATAAAAAAATGCTTTCAATATGGGGAATGTTTCATATTTAAGATGAATGAAGGGGAGTAAATAACAAAGAAGTATAATCTTGCTTTCAATCATTATAACTAAACATTGAAAATGATTCAGAGCAAATGCTATCATATTTTATGGGCTGGTAAATGATTTTGTAAAAAAAGCAAAGCAAAGTACAATAGGATTTATTTTTACATTTGGGTAAAAAGTTTAGTTTTGCAGTTTTGGTATTGTTTTAAAAATAAAAGGGGATCATCTTTTATTTTTTAGCATAATAGTAGAAATTTGCCGTCCGTAATCAGGTTCACTACGGTGTATTGCACGGCGATAGGAGAAAAAACGCTGTTCATCTTTGTAGGTGCAAAGCTCTACACAAGAAGCATTAACGCCTGCTTCTATGAGTTGATGCATAATGAATGCCCACAGATTAAAGTAAAAGTGATTTATTTTGTCTTTTTTTATAAAATATTTTTGGTATTTACTGTGGCAATCAATAAATTGGTCGTAAAATTCGCTTGTTACTTCATAGTGGCAAGGACCAATACAAGGTCCAAGGACTGCTGTTATTGATTGTCTTTCGGCTCCTTGTTTTTCCATAACAGCAATTGTTTTCTCGATAATTCCATTTAAGCTTCCGCGCCAGCCAGCATGAGTTGCAGCGATGACACCTGCTTGTGGATCAGCAAACAGAATGGGTCCGCAATCTGCTGTAAGAATGCCGATTACGAGTTCTTGTGTGGTGGTAACGAGAGCATCGGCTTTAGGAGGGGAGCCGATAAAAGCTTTATCAACGACAACGACTTCACAAGAGTGTATTTGATTGACAGTGACTAAATTTTGTATCTCAACATCAAAATAATGAGCGACCAAAGTGCGGTTTTGTATAATATGTTCAGGGTGATCATTTGAGCTTTGGCCAACATTAAGGCTTTGGTAAAGGCTTTTTGAAACACCACCTTGACGAGTAAAAAAACCATGTTCTATCCCATGGGTTTGTAAAGTAGAAAGATTTTTTGCAAGAATGGGATGAGGGATAGATTTCATAAAAGTTCCTTATGGAGATTATTGGAAGCGAGGGTGGAGATGTTTATTTTAGTCAATGAATATTTCAGATACTGATGTGCTTATTGACAAAAGCGCCGGTTATCAAAATTGGGGAGGTATGGAGATGTTTTTATCACAAACATGTAAAACTTTAAATAATTTTCCCATTTGATCTTGACCAGCGAGCCGTTCGATGTCCTGGCGGATTTTGTCTTGCAAAGGAGCACTTTTGCCAACTCCAAGCTGTTTTGCGCGCTCCAGTAGCCCCATTTTTAAAAGAAAATCTCCTTGCTCGAAGATTTCAGCAAAACAACCTTGTTCAAGGGCTATGTTTTTTAAAAAAGAAAAATCAACATGGGATGTTAAATCATGTTCACCAGGGGCATCAAAAATATCACGGAATCTATGTTTTGACAGTGCTTGCAGTGTATCGCCAAATGCAAGATCAGCAGCACCATAGTCGATAAGTAAAGCAGAACCTGTCACTTGTACTAAATGGTGGCTGATTTGTTGCATGAATTGATGCCGTAAGGGGGAATATTCAAAAATTGTTCCGTCAGGCATTTTAGAACAATAGGTTTGTAGATAAGAAGAGGGAAGTTTATGCGGGGCAGCAATAAAGATGAGATCTCCATCTTGATTGACTGTAATGCAGCGCTCTTTCCATTCTCCATTGACTTTAATATATTGGTTGATAGGGAGTGTATCGAGAAATTCATTAGCTATGAGGAAGAGAGGTTTTGAGGGGATTTGATCAAAACTTTCAATGCTATGGATTTGTTTTTGATAAGGGCAAAGGCGCTTTTTTTGTTCCTCTGCGAGTTTTTCACTTATTTCAAGGAGAAAAACCTCAGCTGCATTAAATGCTGTTGTGGATAATTTTTGAATGGTACGCAAAACATCATCCATGAGAGTTCCACGTCCTGGACCTATTTCAGCGAGGATAAAAGGGTGAGGACAACCATGAGCGTTCCAGCTTGCGAGAGTCCAAATCCCAATCATCTCTCCAAATAATTGGCTTATTTCGGGTGCTGTAATGAAATCACCAGCACGTCCAAAAGGTGTTTGTGTTTGATAATAACCAAATTGAGGATCGGTAAGTGCCAACGTCATATATTGGCTAACAGTGATTGGTCCATTAAGGGCAATAATTTCTTTAATTTTTTCTTTTAGATTGGTCATTTTCTGTCGATTTATATTTAAAGGCGTGGAGAAGAAGATAAAACCCTAAAAGAAGCATGGGAAGAGATAAAGCCATGCCATAGGTAAAACCAGTAGAATGGAAAAGAGTCGAAAACCATTCTGGATCTTCTTGAGGCGCACGGTAAACTTCAGAAATGCTGCGTGCTACTGCGTAGCCTATAATAAATGTTCCTGCAACAGCTCCAGGGCGCTTTAATGCCTTGAAGGCAAAAATGATAAGGCATAAGATGATGAAGAGAAGAAATCCTTCCATGAAAGCTTCGTAAAGTTGGCTTGGATGGCGCGGTAGATAGTGAGGATCGAGAGGAAAACAAACAGCCCAAGGACGTGTAGTAATATTGCCCCATAACTCTTGGTTAATGAAGTTGCAAATTCGTACAATGCCGATACCAATAGGAGCACCTGCAGCAATGATATCAAACATGGCTCGTATGTTAATATGATTTTTGCGGGCAAACCAGACCATAGCAATGATAATACCAATAAGTCCGCCATGAAAGGACATTCCCCCATCCCATACGGCAATGATAGCACTTGGATGGTTAAAATAGTAAATGGGATCCCATACAAGAACTTGTCCTAAACGCCCTCCGACAACAACACTTATGGCAGACCAGACAACAAAATCTCCGATCTTTTCTTTATCCATAGGAGGGTGGTCTCTATACCATAGAGATGTTTTTTTTAATAATTTTTGCGCATACCACCAAGCAAAAAGAATCCCCACCACGTAACCAAGTCCATACCAATGAAGTGCTATGGGACCTAGCTGGATAATGACAGGATCAAGAAAAGACGGAAAAGCAATGGCTGGACAAGAAAGATTGTTCATGAATTAAGCATCTTACATTATACGAGATGAATATGAAGTGACTCTGATGGTCAGAAATGACAGATGAATGCACAATGGTCAAGTCAGTAGGGAGGCTAGTCAGAAAGGGGAATAGATTTCCACTGGTTTATCGCGGTAAAAAAATATGGTGATAAAAGAAATATTAAAAAATCTTAAAAAAAATAGTCATGAAAAATCGGCACAGTATATAAAATATAGGGTAAAAGGAACAAATTACAGTATCTAAATGTTATGAGAATACGCTATAATGCGTGCGTCAATAATTAAAATTTAAGGAAAAATGTTATGCGTAATGGATCAAATCGTATTCTTGATGAATTAGCAAAATTAACAACAGATGCTGCTGACGTCGCGCAAGGTATACGACGTGAAGCTGGAACAGCTTTTCGTGTGCAGGCTGAAAAGATAGCAAACAAACTTGGTCTTGTTTCTCGCGAAGAGTTTGAGACTTTTAAGGAGATGATGCTGAAAATCCATGCTGATAATGCTGATTTGAAAAGGCGTCTTGATGATTTAAAAAAAGATGATTTAAAAAACGCAGACACAAAAAAAAAGTAAGATAGTTTCTTAAAAAAAGAATCTTCAAAAAAATATCCCCAATTTTTCAATATGATGCGTGAAACTAAAAAATGCTTAATCTTGAGTCTGTTAGAGCGGAGCATTTGTCTATTTTTGATTTTTTTTTGGGTAAAATACATTTTTTTGAATCAGGGGGGCTGGCGCTATGAAATTGTATCAAT
This sequence comes from Bartonella sp. SD1336NMGDW, assembly GCF_042193565.1. Taxonomy (NCBI): domain Bacteria; kingdom Pseudomonadati; phylum Pseudomonadota; class Alphaproteobacteria; order Hyphomicrobiales; family Bartonellaceae; genus Bartonella; species Bartonella sp. SD1336NMGDW. Next base: position 167,473 of record NZ_JBHILW010000002.1, on the reverse strand, counting down.
ACACTGAAAAGACTTGATGATTCGTTTTATGACTATCAGGTTGCCCTAAACAGCGCGATTGTGTTCTGGGTGTTTGTGTGCTGTCGATGTTTTTATGTGTATTTGTTTGTTGTAAAGGTTCTGATTGTAGCAAAATATTGTTACAGTTTAGGCGGTTTATATTCTGTTGACAATGTTTTTAAGATGATTGAGGATTGTGATGAGGCTTGCATTTTGGGCCACAGAGAGAAAAGAGCACCCTGTTGACTTTATCGAACAGATTGCCTGTGAATATGATTGGTCGTTTGAGCGGGATGCGCAAGATGAAATTAGCGTTTGTGTGGAAGGAAAGCGCGCAAATTATCGTCTTGCTTTTTCATGGATGGAAGAGCATGAAGCACTTCATTTGGCTTGTTCGTTTGATCTTTTTATTAAAAATGCTCGAACAGCTGAAATACAGCGCTTATTGCTAGCAATTAATGAAAAGTTGTTGTTGGGACATTTTGATTACTGGCAAAGGAATAATTCAGTTATTTATCGGCAAGGTCTTCTTTTGGCTGGTGGGATGCATCCATCTCATATACAGGTTGAAACATTGTTGATACATGCACTTAAAGTCTGTGAAAGCCATTATGTTGCATTTCAGATGGTTGCTTTGTCGGGAGAAAGTGCTTACAAGGCACTGCAGTACACTTTGTTTGAAACTGTAGGGAATGCCTAAAATACACAGTCTGTTATTTTTACAGATGGTTTGCTGAAATATTGCTCATAGGGGGATATCAAGAATAGCGCGTAATCCTCCGAGTGGGCTCTCATCTAATTGTATATTGCCACCATGGCTGCGTGCTATGTCTTGAGCAATAGAAAGACCAAGTCCTGTTCCACTTGCATCTTGATTTCGCGCTTTATCAAGTCGAAAGAATGGCTTAAAAACTTCTGTGCGCATATTTTCATGAATTCCAGGTCCATTATCATCGATTATTAATATAAAAGATTCTTGTTGAGAGTTAGCTGTTAGTGTAACGGTTGTGCCATAACAAAATGCATTTGATACAAGATTGCTGACCAAGCGTATGAAAGCACGGGGACGTACTTGTATTTCTGTAGGACCTTCAATGGTGTAAGAAAATTGACGTTTGTGAAGATGAGCATCGGCGGAGAATTTTTGCATAAGAGCATTTAAATCAAAAGTCTTGACACTTTCACTTCCTTCACCACGAGCAAAAGCAAGATAATCTTCTAACATATTTTGCATGTCACTTACATCTTGCTCAAGCGGTTTAATATCAAAGTCAGTATTTACTAATGCTAGCTGAAGTTTAAAGCGTGTAAGAATGGTTCTTAAATCATGACTTACTCCTGAGAGCATCATGGTGCGTTGTTCGATTTGGCGTTCAATACGTTCTCGCATACGTAAAAAAGCAATGCCAGCACGACGGACTTCATCAGCTCCTTGTGGTTGAAATCCTTTTGGTAAAGGACGACCGCGTCCAAAGCTTTCTGCTGCTTCAGCCAATTGTTGAATGGGTTTGATTTGGTTGCGCAAAAAGTAAATTGCTATCAGCAATAAAACAAGCGCTGTTCCTACCATCCAGCTTAAAAAAATAGCAGTATTGGAAGCGTAGGCTTGGCTGCGTGGAGCAAAGACGCGTAAGATGTTGTGACCAAGGTGGATACGGATTTCAACAAGATTAGAATCGCCTACTGTATCAATCCAGAAGGAGCGGTTAATTTGGCGGGTGATTTCTTCACTCAGAAAATAATCAAGAATTGCGAAAAATGGTTTAGGTCCTGGAGGGGGAAGAGGGGAAGGGGGCAGGATAGAAATATTTAATCCCATGCGTTGTTGTGCAATACGCTTGATATCTTCATAGTTATCTTGTTGCGGATATGTTTCAATGATATCGATAATAGCTGAAATGTCATGCACGACAGCTATTGAAAGACGCTCGGTTACCATTTGCCAATGGCGTTCCATAAAAACGTAAGCAATGACTGTTTGCAGAAGCACCATAGGAGCGATAATAATGATCAAAGAGCGGGCATAAAGCCGTTTAGGCATTTTTTTCGTTAACCATCGAAGAAAAAATCTTAAAGGTTTGATCATTCTTGTGCCTATTCAATAGAGAGTTTATACCCTATTCCTCGCACGGTTTGGAGCCATATAGGCAGTGGTGGGTTTTTTTCGATTTTACGACGAAGGCGGTTGATCTGTACATCAATGGTACGTTCACTTATATTGCTGTCATCGGTCGCGAATTTATGGCGCGGAATTGTATTGCCTGCATTTTCGGCAAAAATGACCATCATTTCTTGTTCTTTATCTGTTAATTTAATAATTTCTCCCCCTTTTTTGAGTTCGCGCCGTGAAATTGAAAATATATAAGGTCCAAAAACGATCTGCTCAATTTTGGGTTGGTGAGGGGGAAAACCACGCCGTAAAATGGCATTGATACGAAGAAGAAGTTCACGAGGGTCAAAAGGCTTAGCAAGATAATCATCTGCACCCGCTTCTAAGCCATGGATACGATTGTCTATTTCTGATAAAGCTGTTAGCATGAAGATAGGAACATCCTTTGTTTGCCGGAGTGAATGAGTAAGATCAATACCGTTTTCACCAGGCATCATGACATCAACAATAAGAAGATCAAAATCTAAACTTGCCAACAGTCGTCTTGCTTCATTAGCATTGGCTGAAACTGAAACACGAAATCCATTTTTAATGAGAAACTGAAATAAAAGATTGCGGATACGAGTGTCGTCATCAATCACAAGAAGGTGAGGTGCGTCATCACACAAAACTTGAACATGATCGGACATTCTTAAAAACCTTGATAAAAATTTAGTTTACACAAAATGCAAGTTTACATAAGTTGTATAAAGCTGTCGAGCAGCACCTTTACCTTAAAGGAGAGAAAGTTTTATTTATAAATTTAAAAAAGTTATTTTTGAAAAGGATATTATGGGTAGTCTTAATATACATATTATTCCAGTTACGACATTCCAACAAAATTGCACTTTGCTTTTTGATAGTGAATGTAAAACGGGGGTTCTCGTTGATCCCGGTGGTGATTGGCCGCGGATTCAAGACGTAATCGAAAAGAATGGCGTTATCGTTGAGGCTATTTGGATAACACATGGTCATTTTGATCATGTGGGAGCAGCAATGCAAGCGAAAGAGGCGCTTAATGTAAAAATTATCGGTTCACATTGCGATGATAAGCCTGTGATGGATGCCGTGAGCGAAAGCGCAAAAAATTACGGCATCACTGATGCATGCATCTGTATTCCTGACCAATGGTTAGAAGATGGTGAGTGCGTTCATTTTGCTGGACATGTGTTTAAGGTTTTTCACACCCCAGGACATTCTCCTGGTCATGTTATTTATTTCAATGAAAAAGAACGCTTAGCTCTCTTGGGTGATGTGCTCTTTCGTGGTTCTATTGGACGCACTGATTTCCCCTTCTGTTCTCATGAAAAATTGATGCACTCTCTTCGAGAAAAAGTTTTACCCTTAGGCGATGATGTTTGTTTTATCTGTGGGCATGGTCCTAAAAGTAGCATAGGCTATGAGCGCCAAAATAATCCTTTTCTTCAAGATTTTAATATATGAGCAAACAAAAAAACGCTTTGAAGCATTTTTTTGTGCCATTTAAGACTTTTTTAGTAGAACAGAAGTTAATTTATTGGGGCATAACAAATGTGTTCCAAACCATTACGGTCTCGAAAAGTCCCTGTTTTAGGGTTGAAGGAACGGTATTTTTTCTTGCAATAGTTAAGCCAATTAGATTCTAATGATTGCTGGAGTGGCTCATATTCCGCCGTTTGCTGCACCTGATAAACTCTTTGATTTTGCGGAACTTTTTGATAAATTACCTGATTTTGTGGTACTATTTGATAAACCACTTGTGGCTGTTCTGGTTTTTTTAAAATTGTACCAAGAATACCCACTGCTAAAGCATCTCCTGAGTTGTCTATATGAATATTACTGTGTTTTGTCTTTTTGCGCTCAATGTGATGATATGTTTTGTTTTCAACATGATGATAATAATGATGATGATGATGATGATGATGATGATGTTGTTGTTGTTGTTGTTGTTCCGTCCTATTAAGTTTGGCTTCAAATCTTCTAGAGTTTTCTTCAGAACGCTTGCGGAAATCATCAACAAACTTTTGGAAATCATCAGAATGACAGACATTTTTGCTATCAGAACAACGGGAGCTAGAAAAACTGGAACGCCACATATCAATTTCCTTATCCATTTCCCTTGTCGCATCATCTCTTTCTTTACGCATCTTCCTCATCATATCATCTATTTCTCTCGTGATAGAGTGAGTAACATCCCATGCCATATCCGCAAGCGTTGTATTTAGCGGCATGAAAACGGTTGCAGTTGACATTGCTGATAATACCGCTAGCTTGATCACCTTTTTCATAATGATGCTCCTTGTGTAAATTCGTATTTTTCACATCCTACACATTTCAAACTGAATAGAGCCTGAACAATTTTGGACTTTATTGTGACAAAACAAAAGAAAATTCATTTAGTTAAACCCATTGCAGGTACAGTAAAATAAAATCATGAAAGAATTTTGATTTCAATTAATGTACTCTACTTGAGGCTAATTAATAAGTTTTTATTGACCCCACCCGATTTTTTACTATGGAATATAAACTCTTTATTTAGGGATAATTTTTGTATCATTTGATACAATATAAATTTAATAATAGGTGTATAAATAAAAGTTATCATTTTTTATCATATGCTTATGGTGCTATGATAAAGTCTTATTTTAATTTATTTGTATTATAGAACAGCGTCCTATTTTAATATTATCTTGTGAGGATAAATAATATTTTAGTTCGATATCAGAGTATAAATGTATAAATATAATATATTTTAGGAATTTATATATATAAGATATTTTCTTTAAATTTGTCTGCTTTTTTAGAGTTTAGAAGTTTTTTACTTTTTTAGGGATTTTTTTATAACGCGGTTTAACAAGAAAAATTGCTTAATCGGCCATACGCTTTGTGAGAACTGTCACCAATGTGCGGTAGCCTTTTTGAATTGTTTTACGAATTTCATTCACAACATCATCGACTTGATTGCTGGCTGGACGAACCTCTGTTGGTGGATCAATGAGCCCTGTTGGACAAATAATTTGTTCTGCAAAAGTGCCATGAGATTGTTCTATTTCTCAGCGTCCTGGTGTTGCAGAGACGGCAATAGTTTTTGGGGGCGCATGGCATCCCATTCTGCTTCCATGAAAAATTGATGCAATCCCTTCGAGAAAAAGTTTTTCCCTTAGGCGATGATGTTTGTTTTATCTGTGGGCATGGTCCCAAAAGTAGCATAGGCTATGAGCGCCAAAAATAATCCTTTTCTTCAAGAGATTTAAGGGGGAGGGCATCAAAAACCCGCTTTAGAGCGGGCTTTTCTCAATGTTAATTCAATTTACTGGAGCATAGCAGACATGATTTAAGCCATCACGGCCTCGAAAAGTACCTGTTTTAGGGTTGAAGGAACGGTATTTTTTCTTGCAATATTGAAGCCAATCAGATTCTGATGATTGTTGTACTGGCTCATATTCCACCGTTTGCTGCACTTGATAAATCACCTGATTTTGTGGTACGTCTTGATAGACAATTTGTGGCTGTTCTGGTTTTTTAAAAACTTTACTAAGAACTGCACCTGCTGCAAGAGCAAGAATGCCCAATGCTAAAGCATCTCCTTGAATATTACTGTGTTTTGTCTTTTTACGTTCGACATAATGATATGTTTTGCTTTCAACATGATGATGTTGTTGTTCTCTCCATGTCTGGCTGAAATAATGACGCTTGTGGGGATCATCAAAAGAGTGATGTTTACTATGAAAAGAATGGGAGCTAAAATTGCGAGACGGTAAACCAGACTCCCTCTTCATTTCACTCATTTGATACCATGCCATATCCGCAAGCGTTGTATTTAGCGGCATGAAAACGGTTGCAGTTGACATTGCTGATAATACCGCTAACCTGATCATCTTTTTCATAATGATGCTCCTTGTGTAAATTCGTATTTTTCACATCCTACATGTTTCAAACTGAATAGAGCCTGAATAATTTTGGACTTTATTGTGGCAAAACAAATGAAAATTCATTTAGTTAAACCCATCTCAGATACAGTAAAATAAAATCATGACAGAATTTTGATTTCAATTAATGTACTATGCTTGAGGTTAATTAATAAGTTTGTAGTAAGAGTACCCGATTTTTTACTATGGAATATAAACTCTTTATTTAGGGATACTTTTTGCATCACTTGATACAATATAAATTGAATAATAGGAGTATGAATAAAAGTTATCATTTTTTATCATGATTTTATGGTTCTACGATAAAGTCTTGTTTTACTTTATTTGTGTTATAGTACAGTGTAATATTTGAATATTCTCTTGTGAGTCTAAATAATATTTGAGTTCGATATCAGAGTATAACTGTATAAAGATAATATATTGTAAGTAATTTTTTGATATATATAAAACATTCTCTTTAAATTTGTCTGCTTTTTTAGAGTTTAGAATTTTTTATAACGCGGTTTAACAAGAAAAATTACTTAAAAAGTTAATAAAGTTTAGGCATTTTTTGTAAAAAGTTCTCTCTCATGGTGTTTTAGATAAATTGGAGCTCCCTTGATGTTTGAGGTTGTCTGTTTTGCGGATAATGCTGTTTGCTTTTGAGCTTTAGTTGTTTTTTTAGAAGAGCTGAAGATTATTTTAGGCGGTTTGAAATTTCTTACTCCTTTGTTGGTTGCGTTTTTTTTCGTTTTATTGTTGCTTGATTAGGGGGGGGGTTACCAGATTTTCCTTTTCGATTTTCCAAAATACCAGTATCCATGGTTGGTCCCATGTGTGCAAGGTCTGGTTTGGAGAAAAGACTTGGTTGTAATACGGGCTCAAGGGTAGATTGTTCGCTATGATGAGTTAAGGGGTTCTCAGCGATTTCTAGTTCTATCTTTTGTAATTGTTTGATTTCATCGCGAAGGCGTGCTGCTTCTTCAAAGTTGAGATCAGCAGCTGCTTCATGCATTAATTTTTCAAGGTGTTTAATATGAGATGCTAAATTGTTGCCAACCATATTTTTTTTCTCGATGACATCAGGGGTAATTGTGCGAATATGGTCGTTTTCATAGCCTGAATTGAGAATATCTCCGATATTTTTTTTGATACTTTTGGGTGTGATATGGTGTTCTTCATTATAGGCTATTTGTTTTTGTCGACGTCTTTGTGTCTCCTGTAAGGCTCGTTCTATGGAGCCTGTGATTGTATCTGCATAGAGGATAACGTGGCCATCTACGTTACGTGCAGCACGTCCGATTGTTTGTATGAGGGAAGTTTCAGAGCGCAAAAAGCCCTCCTTATCAGCATCTAGAATGGCAACAAAACCACATTCTGGAATATCTAAGCCTTCTCGGAGCAAGTTGATACCGATGAGGACATCAAAGGTGCCAAGCCGCAGATCGCGTAGAATTTCAATGCGTTCTAATGTATCAATGTCAGAATGCATATAGCGTACACGAATATCTTGTTCGTGGAGATATTCAGTTAAGTCCTCGGCCATACGCTTTGTGAGAACTGTCACCAATGTACGGTAGCCTTTTTGAATTGTTTTACGAATTTCATTTACAACATCATCGACTTGATTGCTCGCTGGACGAACCTCTGTTGGCGGATCAATGAGCCCTGTTGGACGAATAATTTGTTCTGCAAAAGTGCCATGAGATTGTTCTATTTCCCAGCGTCCTGGTGTTGCAGAGACGGCAATAGTTTGTGGGCGCATGGCATCCCATTCTTCAAAGCGTAAAGGGCGATTGTCCATACAGGAAGGTAGGCGAAACCCATATTCTGCTAGGGTTGCTTTTCTTCGAAAATCACCTCGGTACATGCCTCCAATTTGGGGAATGGTTACGTGACTTTCATCGATAAAAACAAGAGCATTGTTTGGAATGTATTCAAACAAGGTTGGTGGTGGTTCTCCGGGTTTTCGTCCTGTTAAATAGCGTGAATAATTTTCGATTCCAGAGCATGAGCCGGTGGTTTCCAACATTTCCAAATCAAAAATTGTACGTTGTTCTAAACGTTGTGCTTCTAAAAGACGTCCAGCTGCGTTCAACTCATCAAGGCGTTGAGCGAGTTCCATTTTGATCGATTTCATCGCTTGATTGAGTGTTGGGCGTGGTGTTACGTAGTGTGAGTTGGCATAAATTTTAATCGATTGAAGATCGCCTGTTTTTTGTCCCGTTAGAGGATCAAATTCCGTAATTGTTTCCACTTCATCGCCAAAGAGCGAAATACGCCAAGCACGATCTTCGAGGTGGGCAGGGAAAATTTCGATTGTATCCCCTCGAACACGAAAGGAACCACGAATGAAATTGATATCTTGTCGATAATACTGTTGAGAGACTAAATCAGCCAAGAGTTTTCGTTGATTGAGTTTATCACCTTTTTCTATTTTGAAGGTCATAGCAGTATAAGTTTCTACTGAACCAATCCCGTAAATACACGATACAGACGCGACAATAATGACGTCATCACGTTCAAGGACAGCACGTGTTGCAGCATGGCGCATACGGTCGATTTGTTCATTAATTGAGGATTCTTTTTCAATATAGGTATCAGAGCGTGCAACGTAGGCTTCTGGCTGATAATAGTCATAATAGGAAACAAAATATTCGACGGCATTGTGGGGAAAAAAACTTTTAAACTCTCCGTAAAGCTGCGCTGCTAGAGTTTTATTTGGTGCTAAGATTAAAGCTGGACGCTGTGTTTCTTCAATGATTTTGGCCATTGTATAGGTTTTTCCTGAGCCGGTAACACCCAAAAGCACTTGTGTACGTTCATCTTTTTGAATTCCCTCAACCAGAGTTTTAATTGCTTGAGGTTGATCTCCTGCAGGTTCAAAGGGTGTTTCGAGTTGAAATGGAATGCCACCTTCAGATTTTTCAGGACGAATAGGGCGGTGAGGTGTCCATAATACGCCATTCTTAAAAAGAGGATTGCCTGAGGCAATCAGAGCAGAAAGAGCCTCAACTGTTGCTGTAACACCATTTTTCATTGTTGTATCCTTTAATAGAAAAGTGCTGGTGATTTTAAAGAAAATACTAATTTTTACAATTTCATTACGATAACAGCAAAACGTTATTGAACAGATTTATTTTGGTTTATTGGAGCTTTCATTAGGATATTGATCAAGTTTTTTCTATGAGACGAATTCTTCGAAGTGGTTCTTTGGAGGGGGCATATTGTGGTTGTTCTTGGACACTATTGCATTTTTGCCATGATGATATTTAAGATGGCATAAATTATTATGGCTGTTATGGAGAATAATCGGTACGTTTGGGCACTAAAGACATTGTGTATGTGTGATAAAGATCATTTCCATCTTTAAATGAAAGATAACGAGATGACACCCAACCTATTTGAGTGTTATATCGGATATGGCACCAATTGCCTTCACAGTTTTTAACAAAAACCAATTCTCCAGCAGAGATTAAGCCGCAAAGTGCATACTGAGTGCTGGGACCTGTTCTAAAATTAAGATTTCTCGTAACAAAAGCATCCGCAGCTTCAGATACTGTTGTGGCGAAAAAGAAAGAGCCAAACATAAAAAAAATGACGATTTTTTTCATTCTTCTGTAAAGAATTTCTTTAGAGATTTTCTATCCTTCTCTCTTTGTATCCCATATGATTTCTTTTGCTAGATTATGATAAAACAGAAAAAAATACAATTCTTTCTTCTTTAGGAGATTTTAAAGAGAAGAGTGAAGTTTAACGTTTTAAACACCAAAATGAGATGTTTTAATCACTATTTGTGCATGTTTTGTTTCCTTTATTTATTTTTGTATGGAAAATAGCGATACTGTACTATATAATAAAAAAGATCGTAGTTTTCGGATTCCAAAAGTAATTTTGGAAGCCGTTTTTTGTGTTTTTATTAAACCTTCCGTGTAATAGAAAGGGACGGATTATGGAAAAAGTTCCGATGACTACAGCTGGTTTTGAGAGTCTTAAAGAAGAGTTGCGTTGGCGTCAACAACAGGAGCGTCCGCGAATTATTGAAGCAATTTCTGAGGCGCGTGCACATGGTGATTTATCAGAAAATGCTGAGTATCATGCAGCTAAAGAAGCACAAAGCCATAATGAGGGGCGTATAAATGAGCTTGAAGATTATATTGCCCGAGCAGAAGTTATAGATGTTTCGCGTCTTTCAGGCGACAAAATAAAATTTGGAGCAACCATTAAACTCTTGGATGAGGATACAGAAGAAAAAAAAGTGTATCAGATCGTAGGAGATCAAGAAGCTGATGTAAAGGTTGGTAAAATCTCTATTTCTTCGCCTATTGCACGTGCACTCATTGGAAAGCAAGAAGGTGATGTGATTGAGGTGAATGCACCAGGTGGTGCGCATAATTACGAGATCATTAAGGTTCAGTATATCTAAATAACATATGGATTATTATGCGTGTATCTTTGGACGAAACTGAAATTATTGCGCCTCACTTTAAAAGGCGTTTATCGGGAGTAACATCTACGATTATTCAGCTTATTCCACTGCAACGCGAACAGGGTGTGCGTATATCCACTTTAGGGTTTGGTTTACCACAAACTTTGCCGACTCTTGCCTTTAAGGACCTTTTCGGACTTTGGAAAAGTCCGAAAGGGAAGCCATTTCGTATTTGGCATGCACGACGCAATATTGAGATGCTGTGCGGGGTGTTTTTACGCGATGTTTTGCGAATGAAGCTTAAACTCATCTTTACTTCGGCATCTCGACGCGAACACAAGCCTTTTACCAAATGGTTGCTTCGTCGTATGGATAAAGTTATCGCTACTAGTGTATGTACGGGAACCTATCTAGAAGTGCCTCATAAGGTTATTATGCATGGAGTGGATATTAGGCGTTTTTCACCCCCCAAAATTCCTGATGATTACTTTCCAGCAACTGGGGTGCCAGGAAAATATGCGGTAGGATGTTTTGGGCGCGTGCGCTATTTAAAGGGTACTGATTTGTTTGTGGACGCGATGATAGCATTATTGCCTGACTATCCCGAATGGACAGCACTTATCGCTGGTCGGACTACAGAACAGCATTATGGTTTTGAAAAGAAATTACGACAGAAGATTGCTGAAGCTGGTTTAAACGACCGCATTATTTTTCTTGGTGAAAGGCTTGATATACCTGTGTGGTATCGCCGTTTATCACTTTATGTGACTCCTTCTCGTTTGGAAGGTTTTGGTCTGACACCATTGGAGGCAATGGCATCACAGACGGCTGTAGTGGCGAGTGATGTAGGAATTTTTAAAGAATTGGTGGTCAAGGGAACAGGAACAGTTGTAAAAGCAGGAGATGGAGCGGCTTTAAAAGCAGCAATTGAACCTTATTTTGCTGATGTAGAAAAAACATTGGCAGCCGGAAAGAAAGCTTTAACCCATGTTCGTACGCACTTTCCTTTGGAAAAAGAGGCAACCGAGATTGAGCGTGTTTACAAAGAACTGTTTGCGGAAAAAACACTTTGATTATTATATCAAAAATCTTTTTGAGGAGTGATAAAAAGTTTTTTCCTTAAAGATTTTTCATAGTCATCAAGAAAACAGCTCAATGATATAAATGTTATTTTACAAAATTTATATTTTCTTTAGTAGAACGCTATAAGAAGTTCTCAAAATTTTGGATAAAATATTAAAAATGTATACGCTTGAGAGCAACATGTGCTTTATGATAAAGCATATTAGGAGAGAGGAAAGCTATTTTTATTCAGTGATATTTTAGAATAAGAAAATAATGCTTTAACTCAAGTCTAGATATACGGTGTCGTACTGATATTGTTCGTTTTGGAAGACTTAAATAGATGGAAAAAACGTTTTCTTGTCTTAAAAAAGATATTTATGGTGTCTCCATGGGTAAAATAGTCGTACATATTTTCAATAAATTCATAATAAGATGGATCTAAGATCAATATATACAATATATATATATGATTTCTATAGATAATTTACCTTTTTAATTTGAATAAGAGCTATCCTCTTGCACATCACAATTGGAAGAAAGCATGTGGTGGATAAAAACTATTGAAGACAGGGTGTAAAGAGATTTCTTATAAATTGTCTGAACTGCAGGTTGTTACGGCATTAACAGAAAGAAAATAATATGGTGGTACTAATTTATATCTTATTTTGTGGTACCGACTTGCACCTTATTATTATTTAAGTAAAAATGATGGTGCCCATTTTATATCTTTCATGAGAACTGTCGTGAAATGGGGTTGATGAGTATTGTGAGATTTTTTTTACAAACAAGCTTGTGAATCCATAATATAATAGCATTTTTTCTATAAGGATGTAACTCTATTAAAGAGAAAAAGCACTTTTATCAGCAAATATTCATATTTTTTGCATGAGAGATTATTCGTAAAAAAAGGATGTTCTATGTGCCCACTTTATTTGATAAAGAAGATCAATAAAGTGAAGTTTTATATGTTCTCGATTTGAAGGCTCTTGGTATTTGATTGTTCTTGTCGAATTATTTTTATATCAACATTTATATCGTTGATATGATGACTTGTATGAAATTTTAGGAAATCTTCAGTGGATTGAGTAAGGGGTGAATATTATGACTCATACTGTTCACGCCTTTTTATATTGTAAATTTTTTATCATAGTAGAATAAAATGCTCTATGCATTAGAATTGTTCACGCCAGAAAGCGGGAATAAAAAGGACGAATATTGTTATGATTTCAAGGCGTCCAGCTAACATTAGAAAACTTAAAATCCATAAAGCATTATCGTTGATTGTAGAGAAATTACCAGTGGGGCCAATAATATCTCCAAAGCCTGGACCAACATTTGAAAGTGCGGTTAAGACTCCCGTAAAGGCAGAGGTAAAGTCAAGACCGGTTGTAAGCAAAAGTGCAGTGCCGATAACGAGGCAAAACATATAAAGACAAACAAAAAACAAAACGGCTTGAGCAACATCGTTTGATATATTTGAGTGATCGTAGCGGGCCTTTACAACGACATTAGGAGAAAGAAGTTTTTCTATATTTGTTTGTGTAATACGCCAAAGAATAATGAGGCGATTGATTTTCATGCCACCAGAAGTAGAACCAGCACATCCGCCTGTAAAAGAAACAATGAAGAAAATTCCAAGCGCAAACGGTCCCCAAAGTTGATAATCTTCAGCGCTGTAACCTGTGGTGCTAATAATGGATGAAAGGTGAAAAATGACATCAAGGAAAATCAAGTGGAACGCGCGATGATCATAAAACCGTAGCCATGCCGCTAAAGCAAAGCTGAAAAGGAGAACGATATGGAGAAAAACAATCACTTGTGGGTCAAGGAAGCGTTTGGAGTGTCCAGGAAGGACTAATTTAACATAAAGTACGAAGGGCAAAGCAGAAAGCAACATGAAGATTGTTGAAATAATTAAGATGGCTGGTGTATCAGAAAAATAACCAAAAGAAGCATCATGCGTTGAAAAACCAGCTGTTGCGACTGTACTCATTGCATGGTTAATGGCATCAAATAAATTCATGCCTGCAGCAAAATAAGAAAGCATACAAGCCAATGTTAACCCAACATAAGCGATGATAATTCCGTTAGCAATTTGGTTGATGCGAGGCAATATTTTTTCAGATTTATCAGATGATTCCATATGAAAAAGTCGTACGCCACCCACACGCAGTGAAGGCAAAAGTAAGAGGGCTAAACCGATAAAACCAATACCCCCAATCCAGCATATAAGAGAACGCCATAACAAAATACTTCGCGATAAATTATCAAGATCAGAAAGGACTGTGGAGCCTGTTGTTGTAATTCCAGAAACAGATTCAAAAATCGCTCCTGCTAGAGAAATGGGAAGAGGAGAAAGATAAAGAGGTAAGGCACCTACGATACTTCCTGTTAGCCAAAGGCAAACAGTGAGCATAAAGCCAAGCCGTGCTGAAAAACGACAAGTAGCTCCCTTAGTTGCTAAAAGAATCAGCGTTGCTAACATGGTGGTTATGGCACAAGAATAGAGAAAGGTTATCCAATTACGATTGTTGTCGTGCAGATCCACAAAAATTGGCAAAAGCATTGCTCCTGCCATGATTAACGCAAACCGTGCACAAACATTGATAATAAACTGAAAAATGACCGTTCCCTATCTTTGTATCTCTTTTTATTATGGTTTTGTGCTCATAAGAATTTACGTTTTTCTCTTCATAGGATAAAGATTAATTATTAACATTAGCATGCCTTGATGAAATTTGTAATCAGACCTTTTCATAAAACTTGAAAATAAAGTATGTATAACATAATTGGAGTTCTTGAAAAATATTTTTTTAAAAGGCTGCATTCCGTTATCATTTATAGAATAATTAAGTTATAATAAAGTGAAGGGGATTTAATGGTACAATCACATATTCGTCTGCTGATTATTGGCTCAGGTCCGGCTGGTTATACAGCGGCGATCTATGCAGCAAGAGCAATGCTTAAGCCGGTTTTGGTGACGGGCTTGCAGCAGGGTGGACAATTGACAATTACAACTGATGTTGAGAATTATCCAGGTTTTGCAGATCCCATTCAAGGACCGTGGTTGATGGAACAAATGGCGAAACAAGCTGAGAATATGGGGACAAAAATTTTCTATGATACAATTATAAAGGCTGATTTGTTGAAGTATCCTTTTGTTTTATATGGGGATTCAGGAACACAATATTCTTGTGATTCCCTGATTATTGCAACAGGAGCTCAAGCGCGCTGGCTTGGTTTAGAAAGTGAACAGACCTTTATGGGCGGTGGTGTGTCCGCTTGTGCTACATGTGATGGCTTTTTTTACCGTGATAAGGACGTTATTGTCGTGGGAGGAGGAAATACCGCTGTTGAAGAAGCACTTTATTTATCGCATTTGGCTAAAAGTGTAAGCGTGGTTCACAGGCGGGGGCAGTTTCGGGCAGAAAAAATTTTACAAGATAGGTTGCTTGCTTGCAAGAACGTACGTATCATTTGGGATCATGTGGTGGAAGAAATTGTGGGGCTGCCTGCACAGGGGGCAGTGGGCGCTGTTGTAACAGGGGCACGTCTAAAAAATGTTAAGACAGGTCACGAGATGACAGTGAATGCAGAGGGAATATTTATTGCTATTGGGCATGATCCTGCTGTTTCTCTGTTTGAAGGACAGCTGAAACAAAAACGAGGCGGCTATTTATGGACAGCACCGGACTCAACAGCAACAAGCATTGCTGGTGTTTTTGCTGCTGGGGATGTAACAGATGAAATATTCCGCCAAGCTGTAACAGCTGCAGGAAGAGGATGTATGGCAGCGTTGGAAGCAGAACGGTTTTTGGATATACCTAAGCGTTAGTAATTCATTGAGAACATAAAGAATCTAGAGGTAGAATTAATTGTGGCGCCACCGTTGGATTGGGATAAGTTAAGGGTTTTTCACGCTGCAGCAGAAGCGGGATCTTTTACGCATGCTGCTCAAAAACTTCATTTATCTCAATCAGCAGTTTCACGACAGGTTTCGGCTTTAGAACAAGAGGTTGGGGTATCCTTATTTCAACGTCATGCGCGTGGTTTGATTCTTACAGAACAGGGAGAAACTCTTTATCGTACAGCTCATGATGTTTTGATGAAGCTTGAAAGTGTACGTTTGCAATTAAGTGAAAGCTATGCAAAACCAACGGGGCACTTGCGTGTGACCTCGACCTTTGGAATGGGGGCAGGGTGGATTGCAGAGCGTATGCCAGAATTTCTTAGTCTTTATCCTGATATGCAGGTTCAGCTTTTGCTTTCCGATGAAGAGCTTGATTTGACAATGTGTCATGCGGATTGTGCTGTTCGCTTACATCAACCCCAACAACCTGATCTTATACAAAGAAAACTCTTTACAATTCATATGCATGTTTATGCTTCGGAAAAGTATATTGCAAATTATGGAAAGCCGGAAAAATTGTCTGATCTCGATGAGCATCGTATTATTTCGTTCGGTGAACCTGTCCCACCTTATTTGTCTGGTTTAAATTGGTTGGAAAAGGCTGGTAGAAGTGATGGATCATTGCGCGTTTCAGTTCTACAAATCAACAATATTATCTCAATAAAGAATGCGCTTATGCGTGATCTTGGGATTGCTGTGCTGCCTGATTATATCGTCAATAATGATGAGCATTTGGTGCGTCTTTTTCCTGATATGGTTGATATTCCTTCGTTTGATACTTTTTTTTGTTATCCTTATAATTTAAAGAATTTGGCAAGATTAAATGCTTTTCGAGATTATATTTTTTTAAAAGCCCGTCAGTGGTCTTTTTAATGTTAATGCCTTAATTTATAAGGAATAATTAACTGTTCTATAACTTGAGACTCCCTAATATTCTTTCGTTTCAAATTTGCCTATATTGAATCAATTAAAACTATTCGTTGCATATTAAAAGTGGGGGGAGTCCGTGTGGAGAAATACTTTTGGAAAAAGGGATAAATGTTTTTTATGAATACTAGCGAATGTGAGAGTTATTATATATTGAAAACTGGACAATCGTGTGATGGTGTAGCTTACATTTTTATATTTAATTAAAAAGAATGGTACATGATGGAGACAAATTTAAAGCTATGTGTTTATTGCATAGCAGATACGCTTAAGTCTTTATTGTACTTTTTCTTATAAGATGACATAGAATACTATCTCTTGATTATGTTGCCTCCCAGTGCATTTTCTTGAGTGTTCCCTTACGAAGATCTATCAGATTGATTTTATCTCTGAGGATTTTCCAAATTTGCCGGACAGATGTCCGGCTTTTTTTTATTTTTGAAAGAGCTCCTAGAAATTGCAATATATGGGAGGATGATAAGGAAAAAATTTCGAAATTTGTAGATATCCAACATTTTTTTAAGAATACTACAATTCAATAAGGAGTTTGAGAGAGATTTATCATGTTGTAGCATAAAAGTCTGTCTTTTAGGGACGTGATATAAAATATTTAAAACTTTATACATGAAGTGCTTTTTATTAGAGTGTGAGGTGAATATTTAAGGCAGGTTTTGTTCATAAAGCCTATGAAGTAAATCAAGTCGTTATTAGATAGAACTTAAAGGAAACTGGATTGTTTACATAACGACGGGAGGTGGCTTCTTCTTCATTTTAGGACCAAGAAGAAGCCGAGAAATAAAAAAGATTTGATTGTAAGGGCTCTTGATTATAAGGGCAATTGTATTTAAAAGTTCTCGATCTTTTTTAGAGTTATAAATTGAATGGAGAAAGCAGAAAAGGTTTTTCATCTTTCATGATAATAAACCGATTCATTTATTTGATCGCTAGATTTTTTTGATCTTTATCTACACGTGTTTATTCATGGATATTTTTACTGAATCGATTGATTCAGGTCATGATACAGTTTCCGATATTTTCTCGCCTATACTGACATTCGGCAAAAAAACGATCACAAGAGATGGTATTAAAAATTTTAAATTAAACTGTTGCAAAAGCGCTGTATACGTATACAAGCTTCTTCAAGTAATTCTTCTGATGTTGCATAAGAAATACGAAAAGCTGATCCAAGTCCAAAAGCAGATCCTTGGACGACAGCAACAGCTTCTGTTTCTAGAAGCGCTATGGCAAAGTCTTCATCATTCGTAATACATTGACCGTTGGGTGTTTTCTTTCCAATAAGTCCTGTGCAAGAAGGATAAACATAAAAAGCACCTTCGGGCGTTGGACAGTGAATGCCAGGAGCTTGGTTGAGCATGGAAACAACGAGATCACGGCGTTCTTGAAAAATACTTTTATTTTTAGCGATAAAGTCTTGTGGTCCATTGAGAGCTTCAACAGCAGCCCATTGTGAAATGACACTTGTTCCAGATGTTTGCTGACCTTGAATGGTATCCATAGCTTTAATTAACTCTTGTGGTCCGCCTGCATAGCCGATTCTCCACCCCGTCATCGCATAGGCTTTGGAAACACCATTCATTGTAAGTGTACGCTCATAAAGCGCTGGTTCTACTTGAGCTGGAGTAACAAAGGTAAAACCCTCATATGTGAGATGTTCATATATATCATCGGAAAGAATATAAACATGAGGATATTTTACTAAAACATCTGTGAGTTTTTTCAATTCATTATGTGTATAAGCGGCACCTGATGGATTTGAAGGAGAGTTAAAGATGAACCATTTGGTTTTGGGGGTAATGGCAGCTTCTAGCTCTTGTGGTTGGAGTTTATAAGAAAATTCGGCTTTTGTTTCTAAAAAGACAGGCGTACCATCGTTGAGTGCGACCATTTCTGGATAACTTACCCAATAAGGAGATGGAATGATGACTTCATCCCCTTTATTTAAAGTTGCCATCAATGCATTAAAGAGAATCTGTTTACCACCGGTTCCAACAATAATTTGCTCTGGTTCATAATTGAGATTATTTTCTCTTTTAAACTTTGCAGAAATTGCTTGGCGCAATTCTGGAATTCCAGATATGGGAGGGTATTTTGTTTCTCCTCTTCGAATAGCTTCAATGGCCGCGTTTTTGATGTTGTCTGGGGTATCAAAGTCTGGCTCTCCAGCGCTTAAAGCAATAACGTTGCGCCCTAATGTTCTTAAATGACGGGCTTTTTGGGAAGCAGCAATTGTTGCAGAAGGTTTGATACGAGACAGTTTGTCGGCAATAAAAGCCATAATTTTAAATCCTTATATTATATCAACAAATGGTTATTGCTTTAAGGATATTCTATAAGAGATTATATTGTATGCAATAAAAAACTTCCAAAACACTCTTACACGGGCTTTATATTCATCTTTTTTGAGATTTTTACAAGATAATCTCTTCGTAGATTTTATGAAAGTTTTTGAGGAAGTATAAGGGAGGTTTGATAAATTGTGCAAAGGAGATAAGCAGCCTTTTATGTTAACAAGATAAAATGATGCTTCATACAAAATAAAAAAAATCTTCGTCGTTACAGACGAAGATTTTTAAATAAAATATTGCAGAACTTAAACCTTAAAGAGCTGCAAGATTGCCAGCGGCAAATTTTCCTGAACGACGATCTTGAAGAACATCATAGGAAATTTTTTGCCCTTCATTAAGACTGTTTAGACCAGAACGCTCGACGGCAGAAATGTGTACAAATACATCTGCACTACCATCACTAGGCTGAATAAATCCGAAACCTTTTGTTGTATTAAACCACTTAACTGTTCCTGTAGACATAGGAAACTCCTTAGAATATATAATTATATTGAGTATTGAAGCTTTCATTCCTTCAATACGGTTGTAGATCGAAATTAGGTGGGAGAAGTTTCGTCAAAAGTGCAGATCGCACAGGAAAGAAAGTCACGTAACCGAAAATTCGATGAAACCTCTATAAAAGTCTTTAGAACAAAAAGCAAGTCTTAATCAAATTTTATATAAAGAAAAAATAAGAAAACAGTGTACATTTTGCTGAGTAGAGAAAATTCAACTGAAATAACTTTGTAGTGAACGTACTTCAAGGCGCCTTTTTTTGAGTACTTTGATCGCTTCTACGACGGCTTCGGCTCCAGCTATTGTTGTATAATAGGGAACATTTTGCATGAGTGCTGCATAACGTAATGATTTTGAGTCTGAGATGGCACTGGCAGTGCTAGTTGTATTAAAAATCAATTGAATTTGGCGATTACGAATAGCATCTTCAATATGGGGGTGTCCCTCTAGAACTTTGTTGATTTTTGTTGCTTCAACGTGGTGTTCTGTGAGAAATTTTTGTGTTCCACTTGTGGCGACAACAGAAAAGCCAAGCTCAGTTAAACGTTTTACAGGATTTAAGATGCGTTTTTTATCTTCATCTCTTACAGAAACGAACAAAGTTCCCTCTTTAGGGAGTTTTACACCAGCTCCAAGTTGGGCTTTAGCAAAAGCAAGCGAAAATTCATAGTCAAGTCCCATAACTTCACCGGTTGAACGCATTTCTGGACCAAGAAGTGTATCAACACCTGAAAAACGAGCAAAAGGAAACACTGCTTCCTTGACGGCAATATGTTGTTTTTTCTGCAAAGAAGGTAATCCACCATAAGCTTGAAGAGCATCATGAAGTGTTTCTCCTGCCATAATACGTGCAGCCATTTTAGCAATAGGGCGACCAATCGTTTTTGCAACAAATGGGACAGTACGTGAAGCACGGGGATTGACTTCTAAGACATAAATGGTATCACCTTTTATAGCATATTGTACATTCATTAAGCCGCGAACATGAAGTGCTTGTGCTAATGCTTTGGTTTGGCGCTCTAATTCAGTAACTATTTTATTTGAGAGCGTACGGACTGGTAAAGAACATGCTGAATCACCAGAGTGGATACCAGCTTCTTCAATGTGTTCCATAATACCAACAATCAGTGTTTCTTTGCCATCACATAGACAATCAACGTCTACTTCAATTGCTTCTGTTAAATAGGTATCAAAGAGAAGCGGATTTTTACCAAGCAATATATTGATTTGTCCTGTTGTGTCGTTAGGATAACGGACTTTGATATCTTCTGAAATTAATTCAGGGACACTCTCAAGTAAATAATTTTGTAAGCTACGTTCATCACGGATAATTTGCATAGCACGTCCTCCTAAAACATAAGAGGGACGTACAACCAATGGAAAGCCTAGTTCGTGGGCAATGAGGCGTGCTTGTTCGATGGAGTGAGCAATACCATTTTGAGGTTGTGTTAAGTTAAGTTTAAATAATAGTTTTTGAAAGCGATCTCTATCTTCTGCTAAGTCGATAGCGTCAGGTGAAGTACCCAAGATAGGAATGTTGTGTTTTTCTAGAGCGCTTGCCAATTTCAAGGGTGTTTGTCCGCCAAATTGAACGATGACTCCAACCAAATCTCCTTTTTCCTGTTCTGCTTCTAAAATAGCGATAACATCTTCTGTTGTTAAAGATTCAAAGTAAAGACGATCAGAGGTATCATAGTCGGTTGAAACTGTTTCAGGATTACAGTTAATCATAATCGCTTCAAAGCCTGCATCACGCAGTGCAAAAGCAGCGTGGCAGCAACAGTAATCAAATTCAATACCTTGCCCAATGCGGTTTGGTCCACCGCCTAAAATAGCAATTTTTTTGCGTTCAGAAACGTGTGCTTCCGAGTGCTCTACACCTGCAAAGGGAACTTCATATGTTGAATACATATAGGCTGTAGGAGAAGAAAATTCAGCGGCACAAGTGTCAATCCGTTTGAAGACGTGTTTAACATTCAGTGATTTGCGTAAAGCTGCGATATAATCGGGTTCTTTTCCAGTAAGGGAGGCTAATCGCGCATCTGAAAATCCCATAGCTTTTAACATACGTAAGTTATCTGAGTCTTGGGGTAATCCATGAACGCGGATACGCTGCTCCATTTCAATGATGGAGGCTATTTGTTCTAAAAACCATGGATCAATTTTGCTAATTTGGTGAATCTCATTTAAGGGTAAGCCTGTGCGCATGGCTTGAGCAATGTAGCGTAGACGATCAGGGCTTGGTATTGCAATGGCGGAGCGTATAGAACTTTTTTCATCACCTTCAGCATGCTCTGGAATAACAATTTCATCAAGACCCGTAAGTCCTGTTTCAAGTCCACGGAGTGCTTTTTGTAACGATTCTTGAAAAGTGCGTCCAATTGCCATGACTTCTCCTACAGATTTCATCGCAGTTGTGAGGACAGGTGATGAACCGGGAAATTTTTCGAAAGCAAAACGAGGAATTTTTGTTACAATATAGTCAATAGAAGGTTCAAATGATGCTGGTGTTGCACCACCCGTGATATCATTTTTTAATTCATCAAGAGTATAACCAACAGCCAGTTTGGCCGCTACTTTGGCAATGGGAAACCCCGTTGCTTTTGAGGCAAGCGCTGAAGAGCGAGAAACACGCGGATTCATTTCAATAACAATGAGGCGCCCATTTTCAGGATTGACAGCAAACTGTACATTGGATCCCCCCGTTTCAACACCAATTTCGCGCAAAACAGCAATCGAAGCATTACGCATACATTGATATTCTTTATCGGTTAAGGTGAGAGCAGGTGCTACAGTGATCGAATCACCGGTATGAATCCCCATTGGATCAATGTTTTCAATAGAACAAACGATGATACAGTTGTCGTTCTTATCACGAACAACTTCCATCTCATATTCTTTCCACCCTAAAACACTTTCTTCAATTAAAACTTCTGTTGTTGGTGAAGCTTCAAGCCCACGTTCAATAATTTCATAGAATTCAGAGCGGTTATAAGCGATTCCACCACCGGTTCCACCAAGGGTAAATGAAGGACGAATAATAGCTGGAAGTCCAATAATATCAAGAGCTTGAACTGCTTTTGCTGTTGCATGGGCGATATAATGTTGTTTGCGATCAGTTTCGGTATGTCGCCAGTTGCGCTCAAGTTCTTCGAGTGCTTTGTCAAGTGCAGCACCAGAAAGTTTTGCTTTAAGTTCAGCACGCGTTTTTGCGTGCTGTCGGCGATTTTCTTCTTTTAGTTCTGTTGCATTGGCTAACATAGAGCGTGGCGTTTCCAAACCGATTTTTGCCATCGCTTGGCGGAATAAAGCACGATCTTCAGCTTTATCAATAGCATCAGCATTGGCCCCTATCATTTCAACATGATAGCGGTCTAAAATACCCATACGCTTTAATGATAAAGCAGTGTTGAGAGCTGTTTGTCCTCCCATAGTGGGCAAAAGGGCATCGGGACGTTCGTGGGCAATAATTTTGGCAACTATTTCAGGAGTAATGGGCTCTATATAAGTTGCATCAGCTAGATCTGGATCTGTCATGATCGTGGCAGGATTAGAGTTTACCAAAATAATTCGATAACCTTCTTCTTTTAATGCTTTACAGGCTTGAGTGCCTGAATAATCAAATTCACATGCCTGACCAATGATAATAGGTCCTGCTCCGATGATAAGAATAGATTTTATATCTGTGCGTTTGGGCATGGCTTTTTCCTATGACAAATATCTGTGCGCGATTGTTGCGGGTAAAATATTTCAGTTCTGAGGCTACAGTCATTTTATAAGTTAAGTGACAAAGAAAGTAAGCACTAAAATACCTTTTCCATGCTTTTTTTCATAAAATTAAAGATAAATTTCTTTTTTGAGCTGAGTCATCTCGTCAGTATATCAAAAGTATGATCTTTGATAAAAAATAATAATAGTGCTCCAACAAATTAGAATATTTAAGCATACTGTGGAGAATAAAAAGCCGGAACATCTTTCCAATCCATTGCCGGCATATTTTGTGTTTTATGACGTTGTTTGCCTAAAGAGGACGCGCGCTTTTTCTGTTGCTTGTAAAACATAAGCTATTATTTATGGTTCGATGAGATTTCGTAAAATGAAATGGGAAGTTTATCTTGTTAATCCGTAAAATACTACCGTTTAGAGCTCTAATATAAGGTATGAAAATTTACCACATTAAGGTGTTTTTTGTTAGAGTATATGATAGAATTCAGGGCAGGATTTGTTTGTAGAGAGCTTGTGAAATAAACCATATGAAATGGTCTCAGTTGGAATCTGTTAGATAAAAAGCAAGATTGTTGATAGATCTTTTCTGGTTGAAGTTTCCGTTTTAGGGTAGGAAGGAAGTCAATCGATGTATGTTTCCATTTCATAAAAGGGCGAGAGTGTATTTTAATACAATGGCTAAGGAGATAATTTCAGAATGATTTTGTTTGTTGTTAAAAGATAGTGAATACTCTCTCTTTACTTTATGGATGATGTTCAAAACTTTTTAAAATATTTAAAAATATAAAGAAGGCTAAAATGCTGAACATTTCCCAAACGAGAATATTCTGTTTGAAAGATGTATCAATAGGAAAGCTTTTGGTGGCTAGGTCTCAAAAAGGGATTTGTTATATAGCGTTAGGAGACACTATAGAGCAATTATTACAGGGGTTTACGATACGCTTTGGTGATGCACAACAAGTTGTAGGTGACAATACATTTAAGAGAGAAGTTGCCCATATTATAGCCATGATAGAAACACCTAAGTTGGTCAAAAAATATAATTTTCCCTTAGATATAAATGGTACAGTTTTTCAACGACAAGTATGGGCAGTATTATGTGATATACCATGTGGTGAAACAATTTCATATGAAGTCTTAGCGTGCCGTATTGGTATACCGAACGCTTTTCGTGCCGTTGCTAATGCGTGTGCACGTAACGAATTGGCTGTTATCATTCCTTGTCATCGTGTTGTGCGTAAAAATGGTTTTATTTCAGGGTATCGTTGGGGATCCAAACGGAAACAGATTTTGCTACAACGAGAACAAAATGGAGGAATTTAATTTTGTGTGATGGGCATTATAATCGTTACAGTTGTCCCTTTCATTTCTTTTGAGGTAATTTCAAGTTTTCCTTTGTGGAGTTCTAGCAAGGAGCGTGAAATGGCTAAGCCAAGACCTGAGCCCGTGTGAGATTTAGTAAGCTGATTTTCAACTTGTTCAAAAGGTTGCCCAAGTTTTTTAATTGCTGATTGGGGAATACCAACACCTGTATCTGTAATTTTAAAAATAAGGCTGTTTTTTTTCTTGAAAGCGCAAACATCAATATTTCCGCCAGAAGGCGTAAATTTAACGGCATTAGAGATGAGATTAAGGAAAATCTGTTTCATAGCACGACCATCAACTTCAGCATGAAGTTCTGGCGTAATGTTTGTTGTAACAACAATATTTTTTTCTTGAGCTTGAGGCGTTAATGTCCGTACTGCTTCACTAATGATGGGCTCAAGATCGGTATTTTTACAATCAAGCGTAAATCTTCCAGCTTCAATTTTTGACATATCAAGGATGTCATTGATAAGGGTTAGAAGATGGGTTCCTGAATTGTAAATATCATGCATATATTCCTTATAGCGTTGTGAACCAAGAGGACCAAAAGTCGATTGTAACATGATATCTGAAAAGCCTAGAATAGCGTTAAGTGGAGTGCGCAATTCATGGGACATATTAGCCAAAAACTCTGATTTAGCTTTGTTAGCACTTTCAGCACGCTCTTTTTCTGCCTTGAGACTTTTATTAAGTTTTTCAACTTCTGAGGCACGTTGTTGAGCACTTCCTCGAGCACGTTTGAGTTCTTGAATGAAAGAAAAAAGACGCCTTTCACTGTCTTCAAATTTTTCCTGTTGTTGTTTAAGCTCAGAAATGTCAGTACCAATACAAACCAATCCTCCGTCTTGGGTTCGCCGTTCGTTAATTTTGAGCCAACAACCATCTGCCGTTTGGCGAATACTGGTTAAGTTACCAGTACCATCATCTTTAAGGGGATATTCACTGAGTGCAGGGCGTGCCATGGCTTCGACGGTTGCACGTTGGATACCTGATTGTAGAATTTGTTTAGGAATAGCGGCATATTCGCAAAATTTGCTGTTGGACATGACTAAACGTCCTTCAGCATCCCACAAGACGAAAGATTCTGAAATATTTTCAATCGCATCACGGATACGAAGGTCGGCTTGCGCTGTTTGTTCAGCCAATTGTTGCTGTTCACTAATATCGAAGGAAATACCAACCAAATGGGGTTCTTCTTCTTCAGTAACTTCAGCACGAATACGCATCCAGACATAATGGCCATCGGCATGACGCATGGGAACGTTAATATCGATATGCTTTTTTTTACCACTCATTAATTCCTGAGCAAGATCAAAAAAATTCGCATCATTTGGATTGATAATGGCGCTAATTTGGGAAATTGAGAGCAATGCATCCTGAGGGATATAGCCGAGCATTTCGTACATTGCTCGTGACCAGTAGACGCGTCCACTTGCCATATTCCAATCCCATAGTCCACAGCGTCCACGCATCATTGCCATATCAATACGGTTTTGAATTTTTTCTGAAACAAGATCCGTTTTGCGTGCTCGTACAATTTGGTTGTAATAAGCATAAAGAAGAGCGAGGATAACGCCACTAGTTCCAATGAACAGAGTTATATTTAACGAGAGAATTTTCCGCCATTCCATGGCGCTATCTTGCATCTTTTCGCTAATGAATACGCCATATTGCCCATTTTCTGTTTGGTGAAATGAAGCAAGAGCAGGGGCATCTTTTCCTATTGTGATTTTCATAATTCCAATGTGCTGACCAAGAGATTGTAAAGCAATGCTGTCAGAGATAAAATCTTGCAAAGGTTTACCTAAAGCAATCTCTGAACTAGATGAAGCTAAGACATTTCCCTTTTGATCAATAATGGCGATCAGAGTGCTAGGATTAATAAGCTCTTGATTACGAAAAGTGGTGAGGATATTTTGTAAATGACTATGAGAAAGGGTAGAGACTTTTCCTTTCTGAGAAACAGCCAGTAAGTCATGATTAATTGTATTGGTAATATGAGAAGCTAAGAGAGTGATGGTAGAACGCGTGTTTTTATCAATCGTGTTACGCCAATCATAGAGTGATACAAAACGAATTGATGCAAGTACAATAAGAAATGCTACAATGACAAATGGAAGTGAGCGACGCAACCAAGGCTCAATAAAGAGAAGCTTTTGATAGGCAGAGCCAGAAAGCAGATGAATACGTTTTTTCTGCGCTTTATGACTTGGAGCGCTCGATTTTGAATCAGCATACACCTCCGTTGGCGCATGATATGCGTCCAATTTAGCCATTTCCAGTTCCTTTAATTATGGAATAATGTGATTTAAAAACTGCTTCGATATTCATAGTAACCCCATCGAGTGCAATGAATCAAAACAGGAGTCTTCTGTCCAGTCTTTTTTTTAAAAAAAATAATTTTACTTCTATGAATTTGGAATATGAAAAGGAAAAGGCACTTTAAACATGATCTATAAACAGGCTTAGATTGCCTGTTTATAGATTTAATGATGATCGAATAGTCTGTAGAATTTATTTAAAAAATATTATAGAATATTGATTTAAAATAATTTTTTCGTTTCAAGTGAGCAGACGGTTGATGATATCAGCGACATCACTTGATAACTTTGGTGCAGCAGCAATCATTTTTAATTCAGTTTCAAGTTTTTGTTGTCGAATGGGTTCTAATTGTCGCCAAGAGCGCATCGTTGTTAATAATCGTGAAGCGAGCTGTGGATTTTTTTTGTCAATTTCCAAAATAATTTGGCAAAGAAAATGATAAGACGCTCCATCCATCCTGTTAAAGCCCGTGAGATTGTTAGAGGCAAAGACACCGATTAGGGAACGCACACGATTGGGATTATCTTTTGAAAAGAGCGGGTGTTGCATGAGCTTTTGAACATTCTCGAGCGTTGATGCCCCTGCAACCATTGCTTGAATGGAGAACCATTTATCCATGACCAAAGGATCATGGTGATAGCGGTTTTCAAAATCATTTAAGGCATTTTGCGCCTGCTCACTTTCATTAAAACGCTTCACGAGAACAGCGATACTAGCCATACGGTCAGTCATATTATCAGCTGTTGCATATTGTGTGGCAGCACGATTTGGATTGGCCTCAGTAATGGAAAGATAATCCAGTATTATATTCTTTAATGCTCGCTTTCCAGCTTGTACAGTGTTTGGTGAATAGGGCTCTTTAGTTTGCATTTGCCCATAAAATTTTGTGAAGAGCCCTTGATGTGTATGCGCGAGCGAAGCTAAAAACTGATTGCGCACATGATGAATACGCTCTGGATCAATATTTTTACCAAGTGTGTGGGCAAGTTCAACTTCGCTCGGTAAACTTAAACAAAATGCACGAAACTCAGGTTCAAGACTTTCATCTGTAACGATAGCTTCAATCAATTTTATCAAAGCAGAGGGCATACCCTCTTTTGCTTTTGTTTCATCTTGAATGCTTTGAATCAAAGCTTGCGTCATTAAATGATTAAGAGATTGCCAGCGATTGATGTGATTGTCATCATGTTGTGCAAGAAAAATAAGTTCGCTTTCATTGAATGGAGTTTGTAGATTGATTGGTGCAGAGAAGTCTCTAAGCAGTGATAAAACAGGTTTTTCACGCAGACCCTTTAATGTAAACGTTTGGTTTTCCTTGGATAAAAGCATAACGTTTGATTGAATATCTGTATCCGCTTCATAGGTGAGGTTTTCTCCATTAGGTCCTAACAAGCCAAATAATATAGGGATAAGCATGGGCTTTTTTGTATTTTGTTGTGGGGTTGCCGGAATATGTTGCTTTGCATGAATTGTTAAAACACCATCGCTATAATGACTATCGATTTCTACATTTGGTGTTCCAGCTTGTTCATACCACAACATGAATTGGGAAAAGTCTTGACCAGATACTTCAGCAAAACAGGCGATAAAATCTTCAATTGTACAAGCTTGTCCATCATGACGTTGAAAATAAAGATCAGTACCTTTACGAAATAGAGAGGGTCCTAAAATAGTCCGTATCATGCGAACAACTTCGGCACCTTTTTCATAAACAGTTGTGGTGTAAAAATTATTAATTTGGCTATATTGACGAGGACGTACAGGATGCGCAAGAGGTCCTGCATCTTCTGCAAATTGCGTCGCTTTTAATGCTTTTACATTTTCAATTCGTTGTAGGCTGCGTACATTTTGATCTGATGAAAATTCCTGATCACGATAAACAGTGAATCCTTCTTTTAAACAGAGTTGAAACCAATCGCGACAGGTAATACGATTACCGCTCCAATTATGGAAATATTCATGTGCAATGACACGTTCAACATTTCTATAATCCTGATCGGTTGCTGTTTCAGGATCTGCCAGAACATATTTATCATTAAAAACGTTAAGTCCCTTGTTTTCCATTGCTCCCATGTTAAAGTCGGACACTGCAACAATATTGAAAATATCAAGATCATATTCGCGCCCAAAACATTGTTCATCCCAACGCATGGAACGTTTAAGAGCATCCATTGCATAGGTTGCGCGTTTGGTTTTTCCTTTTTCCACATAGATACCAAGCTCGATACGTCGTCCAGATACAGTTGTAAAATGATCTTCTAACTTATCAAGATCTCCACCTACTAAAGCAAAGAGATAGGATGGTTTGGGATAAGGATCTTCCCAAATGGCAAAATGGCGATTATTCTCTAAAGTTCCTGTTTCCACCAGATTACCATTTGAAAGCAAGATTGGGATTGTTTGGGAATCTGCCTCAATTTTCACTCTATAGGTAGAAAGAACATCTGGGCGGTCGTAAAAATAAGTAATACGACGAAAACCTTCCGATTCGCATTGTGTGCAATAAACACCATTTGAAAGATAAAGGCCCATAAGTTGGCGGTTGCTTTCAGGATTCAGTTCCGTAACCAATTTCAATGTAAAAGGAGCTGCTGGTGGCGTTGTAATTTCTAAACGTGAAGGCGTCACTTTATAAGTGTTTGGGGCTAATGTCTCATCATTAATAGAAACGGAAATTAAAGTAAGATCATCACCAGAAAGAACAAGAGGTGTTAATTCTTTTGTATTGTGACGGGACTCAATAGACAATATGGCTGTAACATAGGTTTTTGTTGGTGCCAATTGGAAGGAAAGTTGTGTTTTAGGAATAACGTAAGGGGTTGGCTGGTAGTCTTCCAAACGATAAATAGGTGTTGTTGGCTGTTCCATAGTTTTTCCCATTCATATTTTAAGAGTTAAAGAAGGTTTTTAATTTTAGAGTCAAAGAAGATTAAAGAATTACAAAAGGCTATCGAGGCGATTTTTTACTTCTAAGAAGTCTATCCATGTAAGTTTTTTTTGACTAGGGGTTCGGAGAAGGTAGGCAGGGTGGAAAGTTGGCATAACAGGTATTTTTATATTATCCTCACTTTCATAAATATGCCATTTCCCTCGTGTTCGGATAATCCCATTTTGAGATCCCGTAAGGAGCTGTGCAGCAATGCCTCCCAGTGCTATAAGTACACGAGGACGCGCTAGATAAATGTGCCGTTCAATAAAAGGGCGGCACAAGGCGACTTCTCTTGGTGTTGGTGTACGATTTCCTGGTGGACGCCAAGGAATAGTGTTGGCAATGTAAACATTATTCCTTGTTAAGCCAATTGATGCGAGGATTTTATTAAGCAACATTCCTGCTTTTCCCACAAAAGGAATTCCTTGTATATCCTCTTCTCGTCCTGGTGCTTCGCCTATAAGCATCAGGGGGCTTCCTGCTGTTCCATCTGAAAAGCAGGTATTTTTTGCTGTCAATTTTAGTGAACAGCCATTAAATGCAAGGAGAGCAGATTTTAATTCATCAAGTGTTTTTGCATTGTTTGCACTCTCTATAGCTGTGGGTTCATTTTGTATAGCCCCCCTAGAGTTATGCAGCGGACGATGATCTGATTTTACGGTGGGAGATGTTTTGGGAGATGTTTGTTGATTATGAGAAATGTTCACGACAGATATTAATTTGCTCTCTGAACAAGCAGACTGCTTAAAACGATTAATAGGGAAATCTGTCAGAACAGCATCCGCACCACTTTCTTTATAAAAGTTTAAGAGTTCTTCATAGGAAATTGAGCACGGCGTTTGATTTAACATTTTATTTTTTCTAATGATCTAGCAACTATAGATCAAACAAAATTATCCTTCAAGTTTTATAAATGTATTCGCTAGCCATTAATGTACAAGAACGCTGATAGGATTCTCTCTTTTCACAAAAAAGGCAAATCGTAAAATGCGAGTGTTCGCGATTATATACATCTTTAAATGTACAATTTGTTTAAATTACGCTATTTTAAATTTTTAAACAGACTAAGTTCTTTATAATAAAAGAATTCTCTACTGAATGCAAGTGGTATGATAACATTTTTGATCATTATATTCTATATTTAATAATTAATGAAAGTTACTTTTATAGTATTTTATTTATAAAATTAAGTATATTTTTTTATTATTATATTATTTTTAATAATTTTTATTAAAAATATTAAATATATTAATGAGATATATAAATATTACTTTTATATGAAAAAATACTAAGACTTTACAAACTGTTTTTACAATGGTTTAAAAGTAATGTGTGGGTATATGCTTTTGCTTTTTTTACCGCTTCAGTCATAGATTCATTTAACGCCAAATGCGCAGCAATAGCGCTTGAGAGAATGCAACCTGTTCCTCGCATTGTTCCTTTTAAACGTGGCGTAGAAATATTTATGACTTCAGTTTTGTCAAAGAAGCTATCAATTGCAAGAGGACCCTCTGCATGTCCCCCTTTTACTAAAATAGATTGAGCTCCCAATGACAAAAGTTTTTTTGCTTGTTGTATTGCTTGCTCATCATAAGATGCCAATGGACTTTGGCTAAGAAGAGCAAGTTCTTCTCTATTCGGTGTTAAAAGAGTAACATGAGAAAGCAGTTTATCGATCATCGTGTCGATGATTGTTTCCGTTGTTAGTTTTCCTCCTGATGAAGCGACAAGTACGGGGTCCAAAATAACTGGGATATGGGGATAGTCTTTGAGTACGTTACAGATTGCTTCTATAATTGCTTTTGTCCCCATCATACCGATTTTTATTGCGCTTATTGGATTTGCTTCTAGGGCAGCACGCATTTGCGCAGCGACGAGGTCTTCACGCATTGGAATGATTTCGGCAACGCGATTATCATCTTGTACGTTAACACAAGTGATTGCTAAATTTGCTTTTATTTGAAAATGTGCAGCGGTTTCTATATCACGAACAATACCGGCACCTCCTGTTGGATCTGTGCCTGCAACAATAAGAATGGAAGGTATCAACGCCATATTTGTGTCACTTTTATCCACTGTTGGACACGCTCTTCAGGTTTTTTATGGAGGATAATATCAGTCACAACAGCAGCACTATTTGCTCCCGCTTTTAAAACACCAACTGCGCGTTCTGGTGTTAAACCACCAATGCCCACCAAAGGTAAAGCACCAATCCGCTTTCTCCATTGTTTGATTTTTTCTAGTCCTTGCGGCATCCATTTCATTTTTTTTAAGATTGTCGGATAAATAGGACCAAGTGCAATATATTCAGGATTAACAGAGAGTGCGATATCCAATTCATGTTCATCGTGTGTACTAAGACCAACTTTTATACCACTTTTACGAATTGCGTGAAGATCAGCATTGCTTAGATCTTCTTGTCCCAGATGAATAAAATTGCACTTTTCATCAATTGCTATTTCCCAATGATCATTAATAATTAATTGTGCTCCCAATTTATTGCATATGTTTTTTGCGCGCTTGATATGTTGACGGATTATTTGTTGATTTTCATGTTTCATACGCAATTGTACGAGCTTGATGCCAAGAGGGAGCAAACGTTCAACCCAATCAGCGTTATCAACGATGAGGTAAAATGGATCCAGTTTCATGAAAATACTGCTTTTCCAATGACTGGCGTTGAAGGGACTGCCACATTGCGTGCTTCGATCATGCCAGCTTTATATCCCATACGTCCTGCTTGAACAGCTTTAGAAAATGCTTCAGCCATTAAGACAGGATCACCTGCTTTAGCAACTGCGGTATTAAGCAGTACTGCATCGTAACCGAGTTCCATCGCAATGGCGGCATGTGATGGGCGTCCAATGCCGGCATCAATAACAAGAGTAGCATCCGGAAGGTAAGCACGGATAGAACGCAATCCATCAGTATTATGAGGTCCTTTGGCAGAACCAATAGGAGCACACCAAGGCATAATAACACGGCAACCAATGTCAAAAAGTTTTTCAGCAACAATGAGATCATCCGTTGTGTAAGCAAAAATTTTGAAACCTTCATTGTTTAAAATTTGAGCTGCTTCGATTAAGGAAAAAATATTTGGCTGTAAGGTATCTGAATTACCGATAATTTCGAGTTTAATCCAAGCTGTTTTAAAAAGATCTCTTGCTAATTGGGCTGTGGTTACGGCCTCTTTAACAGTATAACAACCAGCAGTATTAGGAAGCACTTTTACCCCAAGTCCTTGAAGAAATTGCCAAAATTGTCCACCTTGTTTTCCACCTGCAGTTTCACGGCGCAAGGAAACAGTTACAATTTCCGTATTCGATTTATGAATAGCATCACGAAGGATTGCTGGTGAAGGATATTGCGCTGTACCTAATAGAAGACGGGAAGAGAATTGTCGTCCATAAAGATTCAGCATAATTTTAGCCTCCTTGCATTGGGCTTAAAATTTCAATTTTATCTCCTTCATGCAAGACAAATTGGCTTCGTGCATCTATGGGAACAACTTCAGCGTTAACAGCAGTTGCAAGCCAATTTCCTTCATACCCCAATTCTTCAAGCAAGAGACCGAGAGTCATAACTTCTGTTTGGACTGTTTCACCATTAACAAATATTTGCATGCTTTATTCCAATGCCAATTCCATTGCTCGTTTTGCCATTTCTGGAGACAACAGAAAACCATGTCTATAAAATCCATTAATAGAAATAAAGTTACCATCTTTATGCACAGAAGGGAAGTTATTAGGATAACATGGACGAACACCAACGCCAGATTCAATAATTTCTGCTTCAGCAAAAGCAGGATGTAAAGTATAAGCCGCGTTGAGCAGTTCCATCATTGATCTCACTGAGATTGCACCATCAAAGTCACTTTCAATCATCGTTGCACCAATCATAAAAATATTATCTTGTCGAGGTACAATGTAGAGAGGAAACCGTGGATGAAGAAGACGAATTGGACGCGAAATTTTAATATCGGTGCAGCGCACGAGAAGCATTTCGCCGCGTACGCCCCGTATATTTTTATCTTTTCCTAAACGTGCTATTCCTGTCGCATCAATAACAATATCAAAATTTGTTTCAGCCGTCTCTACATCAACAAAACACGCTCCATTGTTGAGAAGCTTTTCTTTTAAAGCCATAAGTGCTTTGCGAGGATCAATATGGGCTTCATTTTCATAAAAGAGTGCACAGTTAAAACGTTCCGCAAGATCTGGTTCAAGATGAGCTATCTCTATATTATCTATGGTTTTGTGATTATGCGTGCGTCCAGAAAACCGTTCAAGCTCTCCTCTATCTCGTGTAGGTGCAACCACTAAAGTGCCTTTTTGTATGACAAGGTTGGGAAGCGTTTTACGCCACCACTGTATAGCTTGTATACCAAGATCTTCAACAATCTGTTCCGCATTTTCTCTCTCACAGTAAGGTGCGAGCATTCCTCCTGCATACCAACTAGCACTTCCTATAGGAGAATGAGGGGGAGCCGATATAGTAACAGAAACACCTTTTTGCTGTAATATAAAGGCAACCGTTAAGCCGCCTACACCTGCACCTTTGATAAGAATGTTCTTCAACTGTTTACTTTCTTTTTTTGAGGAGAAATGATTTCCATATAAAGATCACCATTTTTTTGATATTTTTCGGCCATGGCGATCATACCTTCCCCTTTTGTTTTTCTTATTGCTGCTGCCTCACGAATATCATGAGAAATACGCATAGAACAGAATTTTGGTCCACACATGGAACAAAAATGTACCAATTTATGGGCTTCTTTAGGCATTGTTTCATCATGAAAGGCACAGGCTGTTTCCGGATCAAGAGAAAGGTTGAATTGATCATGCCATCTAAAATCAAATCGTGCACGCGAAAGAGCATTATCGCGCAATTGTGCTCTAGGCAAACCTTTGGCAAGGTCAGCGGCATGAGCAGCAATTTTATAAGTGATCACACCAGTTTTTACGTCATTTCTATCGGGGAGTCCTAGGTGTTCTTTAGGTGTTACATAACACAACATAGCTGTTCCAAACCATCCAATCATAGCGGCACCAATTGCTGATGTAATATGATCATAACCAGGAGCAATGTCGGTTGTAAGAGGTCCCAAAGTATAAAAAGGCGCCTCATGACAGAGATCTAATTGTTGCTCCATATTTTCTTTAATTTTGTGCATTGGGACATGCCCAGGACCTTCAATCATAACCTGTACATCTTTTTTCCAAGCAATTTTTGTCAATTCTCCCAAAGTTTTAAGCTCTGCAAATTGGGCTTCATCATTGGCATCGGCAATAGAGCCAGGGCGCAATCCATCCCCCAAGGAAAGAGAGATGTCATACGTGCGTGCAATATCACAAATTTCATCAAAATGTTCATAAAGAAAACTTTCTTTGTGATGCTGCAAGCACCATTTTGCCATAATAGAACCACCTCGTGAAACAATACCTGTTACCCGATCAACGGTCAAAGGGATAAAAGGTAATCTTAATCCCGCATGAATGGTAAAATAATCAACACCTTGCTCTGCTTGCTCAATAAGAGTATCACGGAAAATATCCCATGTTAGGTTTTCGGCAATACCCTGTACTTTTTCGAGTGCTTGATAAAGTGGAACAGTTCCAATAGGAACAGGGGCATTTCGAATAATCCACTCACGAATATTATGAATATTTCGACCTGTTGAGAGATCCATAACTGTATCTGCTCCCCAGCGAATGGCCCAAACCATTTTATCAACTTCTTCTTCCATAGATGAAGTCACTGCTGAATTGCCAATATTAGCATTAATTTTAACACGAAAATTACGCCCAATAATCATGGGTTCGCACTCTGGATGATTAATGTTTTGTGGAATAATGGCGCGTCCACAAGCAATTTCATTGCGAACAAATTCGGCAGTATAAATTTCTGGTATTGATCCAGCAAATGTTTCATTTGATGGTACATTTTGCTGTTCTTTTACTGCTAATCCTTCATTTTCTCGTATAGCCACATATTCCATTTCTTCGGTAATAATGCCTGCGCGCGCGTAAGCCATTTGTGTAATTGCTTTGCCATTTTTTGCTCGTAAAATGGGACGTTTTTGTTTAAAGGTTGGTGTAAGGTTTTTATCAGAAGCCAATCCATTATCTTCAGGTTTAACTAATCGTGCAGGATAAGTTTCAGTATCATCCCGCTTAGAGAGCCAAGGCAAGCTAATTGCTGGCAAGCCTTTTGTAATATCAATGATCATATCTTTATCTGTGTAGGGGCCAGAAGTATCGTAAACTTTTAAAGGTTTCTCACCACTGCCATCAGTCAGTGAAATTTCACGCAATGGTACGCGCACATCAGAAAAGATAGGACTTTGTTGATAAATTTTGCGTGAAGCGGGAAAGGGGTTACAACTGATTGATGGAGTATTTTTCTGCACAAACTTTTTCCTTATAGATACAGAGTTCAAAAATAGGTTGCGATGTTAATGGAGATATATTCAAATTATCAATTACGAGCATTCGGATGAATAGAAATAGTATTTGCTTTATAGCAAAGCAAACCGAATAAAGCTCAAGAAAATTTATTTTGAAAAATTGATACAATATCTATTCTAATATTTGCATGCCTCCTCCCATTTAAAGTATTTTTTTAATACGAATATGGTTGGCTTAAATATCTATATTGTCAATCATAAAAATATATTTAAATGATTTTGGTGTGTTTTTTAAGAGTGAAAATAGATATTATGAAGTGATAAACTATGATACTGAAGCTTTTATAAACAAGAATAAAGTTAAAAACGGATTATCAAGGAAAAATTAGATAGTTTATAGCTCTGATCGAGATTTTTTTCATATTAAAATAATAACTCAGAATACCATAAGATTCTTTCATCATACATCTTTTCATATAAAATCACTTCTTGCACGTCATCAGTGGGAGCATATGGGGCAAAATACTTGAAGAAAGGAAGCGAAAAGTCATACATGAACATTCTCAGATGCGAGGACGATCGCAATGTGGCGACCAACAAAATTGTATAATGGGTTCCAGCTTGTATCTTCAAAAGCTTAAAGATGATGATCTGTAATGGCTTTCTATTGTATCATTGACGTGTGCTATCGTAAAATGAACAGAGTATATTTTGAGCAATGTTTCTTTAAAAAGTGCGTGATATGCAATATCATTATATTTTGTGTGGGGCATTCTATTTTTCATGAGGAGATATTCCCATTAAGAATGCGATAAACAAAAATGTGAAACAATACTTAATCTTTATTATTAAAAAATGATGATGAAAATGAACAAAGGCTTTTCATCTTGAAATTTCATCAACACTTTTAAAGAGTTGGAAGAGAGAAAGCAAAAGGATGTATCTCAGTATAAAGTACTACTTAAATTCATTTTCTGAGACATAAAGCTCTTTGTTTTCAAGGTAAAGGTACTCAAGAGTCATGTGATATCGTGCAGTAATATTACAGATAAGAAATCACTCATTATATACAAAAAGATATACAAAAAGCTTTCTAATTATAATGAAGTGCTCTTATTTATTATAATACAACAAGAGAAAAATTGAGTAAATTCGCCTCAAAAAAATTTTTAAACACTAAAATAGGGAATAAATAAAACAAACGCAAACAAAGAATTATTATAATAATGATTATCAAAGCCAAAAACCAATTTTGGAATAAGTAAGGAATTATGAGGAAGAGTAACCAAATTCCCACTAATATTGCTATTATTAGCAATGTTACAATTGGTAGCCATATAAAATCTGCAGCTATACAGGAAAAGATGATTGGTATACCCCAGAGATAGACAAATGTGTTAACAAGAGACTCATAGATAAATTCGTTAGTGAATTCTTTATCTAAACTATCATAGCATTCTATAATTGCTTTGCATTGTTCCACTAATATCATAAAACTCGTTATGAACACTATGAAAGATATAAAAAATAGCTTATCTTTTAGATCTTGTTAAAAAAATCATTTTTAAGTAGTTCAATTATACTAAATAATGAGGTAAACGCTGGAAAGAATAGAGAAGAGCACCAATAATTGCAAGATGTTGTTGAGAATGATTTATTATTCTTGCAAAAAAAATATACATATAATAACATATATAGAAATATGCTAAATGCGGGAGGGGAGAATTTGGTTACGGGGCATTAAAAAAACAAGGGTATTGTTCATAAAAATTGGGGGAGGGTGCTAGGTTATGTTTTTTAATGTTTTCCGGATCGGATACAACCTTCAGATGTGGTGAAGGTGTGTGGTATTTCATTTCCAGTTCAATGAAAGTGTGAGGAAATGGCCATATTGAGTATATTCTCTATGGTGCATTTAGATTGAACAAAAGCCTGTTCAAAAAAACATTGGTGCTGACCTTGTAACACAATTTCAGGAATAAATTGAATAAAATAGAACAAAGCATTTGCATGTGAATAAAAACATAATGAAGCATGCAAAGAATTTAAAGCTAACTTTAAAATTTTAATACAAGTGATAGCCAAAAGATAGAGTTTCCTTGTTTTAAAATATCAACGAGATAGATTTAAACTATTGAAAAAAATAAAAAAGATAATGCTTAAGTCAGAAACTTTCTATGTGGATGATAAGTTATTACATTCGATAATGGTTATATGAAATCCATAATAAGGAAAATTTTGAACAGTATTTATAAATTTTGCAACAAGATGCAAGATTTGAGAAATATTTATATAACAACAGCAAAGCAACAAAACAAGATATTAAGTAACATCAGATGAGGTGGTTACATCACACATTAGAAGAGAAAACATTAATACTAATGTTATGAAAAGCATCTGGTGAATTTAGGTTATTAAATTATAAGGAGTGAAGAGAGGTAAAATGCGTAAATACGGATGGTGCAGTGATTATGATGTACCAATCAACAGTGGCAGCACATTTTAGTGCACAGAACGAGAATTTGTTAGAAAAACTATGAAAATAATGGGGGATTTATAATGTCTAATATTTACAATTGGTCTCTAAAGGCTGATGAAAATGCTTATTCAGATAGTATCATTAATTGGGCAGAAGGTCAGCCGCCTAGTTCTGTTAATGATAGTGCACGGGCGATGATGCAGCGCGTGCGTGAATATCTTGCAGATAATGGTGGATCTATTAATTCAAGCTTTACAGTAAATGTGGAAGATAAAACAACATTAATTACCTTAAAGACAGTTTCGCCTATAAAAAAATACAACAATGATATCATCATACGTTTTAAAGCTTGTGGTGTAAATATTGGCTCGACAAAAATAACTGTTAATAATATAGGAGAAAAGCTTATCTATAAAGCAACTGATGCGGGGGTTATACCATTAGAAGGTGGAGAATTTCAAACAGATGGCATTTATGAAATGGTATACAATAATGGTGTTTTAATAAAAGAGCATGAGGGGTGGTATTTATTAAATCCTACACCACCAAAGATAGAAAGTTTTCCCTCTGGATTTATTGCAACATTTGCTATGCAAAATGTGCCAAATGGTTGGCTTTTGTGTGATGGTAAGGCCTATAAGCGTGAAGATTATCCGCAGTTATTCAACGCAATAGGTGATAAATGGGGAAAAGACAGCAATAAAACTTTTAAAGTTCCTGATTTTAGAGGCATGTTTTTACGCGGCTTTGATAATGGTCGGGGGTTAGATGGTGGTAGAAAATTTGCAGATGAACAACAAGATAGCATAAAGTCGCATACGCATATTGGGAGTATTGAAAATGCAGGCGAGCATGCGCATAATTTTGAGTATAAAGGAGTTGGATGGCCAGTTGGTGATATTGGGAGACTACCGAACCATTATACCTATAATGCGACCCTGAAGGGGAGAACAGGTTCTGCTGGCGCACATACACACAAGGTAACTCTTTCCCATACGGGTGAGGCAGAAACGCGTCCTGTTAATGCAACCGTTGTCTATGCTATAAAATCATGAGTATGTTTGAGTAATAATAATCTATACACCCTGATAATTTTTGTTAACGCGGAGCAATTCCGCGTTATTTTCATATGCATATGAAGAGGAAGTCTATACTGTTAATAGGATACTTGAGAGAATCAAAAAAACAATTTAAAAATGATTGAAAGAAAGAGTTAAGGATATAATTTATTATAAGAAAAAGAAAATCATAACTTTTTTATAATTGTATGATAACATAGGGAAAATGTATTAAATCATTTAAACTGTGCCATGAAGAGATCTGGAGATATATTTGTTCATAAGGTGTTTTGATAGGGGATAAGGTGATAAAATTATTCAACCTGAGGCATAAAAAGTACAATATTTTTAACGTTTTTTGTGTAAAAATAGCATACCCCTGTATGAGTTAATTTATCTCATAAAGATATCTCTCATCTTGTTGTCCATTTCATTTCTTTGCATTGCTATGGTGTAGGCTTTATCTGTAAATGATAGTATTCCTTGAGTGGAATCATCGTTATGCTTGTGAAGCAGCAGACAAATGCTATCTCTCTCCTCATTCCTATATTCCGCATTGTTTTTGTATTAGGGGGCTTACAAGAAGCGTTATTGATTTTATTTTAAAGTTTTTATTCAATAGTTTAATTCTTTGTGATATGCCAATAAACGATTTTTTAAATAGAGAGAGAAAAGTAAAAAATATCATTATAAATCAATATTTATTTATACAAAAAGCTAAAGTATATGTGTTATAAAGAAAATATTACCATTAAAGCTACAAATAAATTTTTATAGATGGGAGAAAGGTACTTGATTTCTACATAGTCCTTAGAAGATATAAATAATACACCCCATTATTATAACAAAGGCATTTGTACGCATTTCTTGAAACATTTTTATAAAGATAAAAGTGATAGAAAGAGTGGAAAAACGCATATTTATGTTGTATAAATTCGTATTATCTAACAGCTTGATAGCAAAACAAAATTTCGCATGTTTTTAGTTATGTAAAATCTTGAAAGATTTTAAACTAGTGGTTTTTTCTCAAAATATTTTTAGGGTGTTTGGTTTTCTTTTTTAAAATGACAGATGACAAAAAGAAGTTCATATAAAAATAAAAAAGATTCTTAAATATTTGCATGTTTTATTTTTCTATGGACTTTAGTTTTTAGATTGAAACCGATAGCTTAGAGATCTAATTTCATAGGAGGAGGCTGTTTGAGGGAGTATAAATGGGATATCTTCTTTAGGTAATTCAGAAACGTTTAAAGAACAATGATAAACATCGCGAAGATTTTGTGTTGTCAAAACGTTAGTTGCATTTCCTTTGCAATAAATCTCTCCTTCCTTGAGCAAGATCATGTTATCTGCATAATGTGCTGCGAGATTGAGGTCATGAAGAACAGCAAGAACGCCGCCACCAGAATGGGCAAATTGTTTAGCAATATCCATAACGATGATTTGATGTTGAATATCGAGGCTAGCAATAGGTTCATCTAATATCATCCAGCGAGGAATCCCATTATGAACAGGTTTCCAGATTTGGCAAAGGACACGGGCAAGTTGTACTCTAGCTTGTTCTCCACCTGATAATTGGTGATAATACAGGTTGCCATAATCAGAAAGGTCAACGCACTCTAAAGCTTTTTGGATAAGATTTTGCACTTCGGCTTTGGTAATGGTAAATTGGTTTACAGAAAGGCCAAGCCCTACAACTTCATGGACTAAGAATGGAAATACGAGCGTTGTTGATTGTGGTAGCACAGCGCGCATTTTTGCCATTTCATGAGTTTTTGTTTGGCATACATTATAACCATTTAAGGTTATTTTTCCACTGTAAGGAATTTCACCACTCAGAGCTTTGATAAAAGTACTTTTTCCTGATCCATTAGGACCAATAATAATGGTAAAAGCACCACTTTTAGCTTGAAGATTAATGTGTTTAAGAATCTGCTTCTTTCCGCGCTGAACACAAATATTTGTCGCTTTAATCATGAAAAGTCTGTTCCTCGTTTGCATATAAGGATCCATAGAAAGAAAGGAGCACCAAAAAGCGCTGTTACAATCCCAATCGGCAATTCTGCGGGGGCAACAATTAAGCGTGCAAACGTATCAGCAAAAATAAGTAATGCTGCTCCCAAGAGAGCAGAGCAAGGAATGAGATAGCGATGATCAGGACCAATGAGTTGACGTAAAATATGAGGAACAATAATACCAATAAAACCAATACCACCACTGACAGCAACAGCACTACCACACATAAGGGCAACAAGGGGAATAGCAATATTTTTAACGCGTTGAATATGGAAACCAATATGGCCAGCAACAGCTTCTCCAAGAGCAAGGGCATTAAGTGCTCGTGATAAAAAGGGAGAGAAAAGAAGACCAATAACGATGAAAGGGAGAACGAGCCATACTTTCAACCATGTAGCGCCTGCAAGAGAGCCAAGACTCCAAAAAGTGATATCACGGAGTTGTTGGTCATTTGCGATAAAAATCAATGTTCCAACAACTGCACTGCTTAATGCACCAAGAGCAATACCAGCAAGCAGCATGGTTGCAATAGAGGTAAAGCTATTATGCGTTGCTATTATGTAGAGAATAATCGTTGATAAAAGTCCACCAAAAAAAGCACCTATGATAACTTTGTAAGGCTCTAGAAAAGGTGCAAATGAAACAGGAAAAGCAATACCGACAACAATTGCTAAGACTGCTCCAAGTCCAGCACCTGCTGATACACCTATAATTCCAGGATCTGCAAGAGGATTACGGAAAAGCCCTTGCATAAGAACACCGGAGACAGCTAAAGCTGCTCCAATTAACAATCCAAAGATAACACGGGGAAGCCTTATGTCGATAAGCACCAGGTAATCACGCGTTTTACTACTTACTGAAAAATCTTGTGTAAGCATCACATGGAGGAGATCAAGGAAAGAAACCTTTGCGGCACCATTCAAGAGCCCACCAAAAATACTGAAGGTAAGGAATATTATTAAGCTTAATAATAAAACCTTCCCCTGCTTTGAACGGTTTATTTTTTTACCTTCTTTTGTTTCAGGTAAATGCATCATGGATGTACCGTCTACCATTTTTATCAGCTCTTACCGTTTTGATTTGCACCATAAAGTATCTCAATAAGCTCTCTTGATGCGTCTGCAGTGCGTGGACCAAATCCTAAAAAATACATAGCATCCATCTGTTTTATGGCATGATTTTTTGCTGCTGTTGTTGCTTGAACTGCCGGTATGGCTAAAATCTTATCAATGCTAGTTGATCTTGCACCATGTTTTACAAGTAAGATAACATCAGGATCTGATTTCAATAACGCTTCGCCGTTGAGAAGTTTATATCCTTTATAATCGGTGATAGCATTGATAGCACCTGAAAGTTTTATCATACTATCAGCTGCAGTACCTGTTCCAGATGCCATGACGCGTCCATTTTGCACAGAGAAAACAAAAAGAACACGCTTTGGTGTTGTTACTTTCGCCAAAAGCGTATCGTTTTCTAAAAAATTACGCTTCAATTTTTCAATTAACGCAGCGGCTTGAACTTCCCGATGAATGGCTTGACCAACGAGGCGAATCTTTTCTATCACATTTTCACGGGAGTAGTCTTCTGGTATGATCACCAGAGGGATTGATGTTTTTTTGAGAATATCAATTGTTGAAGCGGGACCGCTTCCTTCAACAAGCAATATGCCCTCTGGGGCAAGTGATAAAACACCCTCCGGTGAAAGAGCACGCATATATCCAAGCACAGGAAGCTTGAGCGCTTCTTGCGGGTAGACGCTTGTACTATCACGGGCGACAAGCTGATCTTGGGCACCCAATGCATAGACAATTTCTGTAAGTGCTCCGCCGATAGAAACAATTCGAGCATTTTCAGGAAAACGGGTTGTGGGTTCAGCAATCACTTGTTTAGAAAAACAGGTAAGAGAGAGCAGTAAACATATAAGGAAAAGGTTTGATAACCTATGCAAAAGAGATATGAACATGTCTGACCTTACCTTATCTTAGTTACTGCTGTTTTCTTGGCTCGATGGTAAACCATTCAATAAAGAGCGCCAATCTTCACGTTCTTTTTGGCCCTCCTTGCGTACGCCAAAGAATTGAATAATCATCTCATCATCTT
This sequence comes from Bartonella sp. SD1336NMGDW, assembly GCF_042193565.1. Taxonomy (NCBI): domain Bacteria; kingdom Pseudomonadati; phylum Pseudomonadota; class Alphaproteobacteria; order Hyphomicrobiales; family Bartonellaceae; genus Bartonella; species Bartonella sp. SD1336NMGDW. The sequence continues at coordinate 123,844 of NZ_JBHILW010000002.1, read as the reverse complement.
TATCGAAAACTTCAAGTGAGTTGACATATCCATCAATTGTAGGTTTGCGAACACGCCATACCTTCTTGATTCCAGAAACGAGTAAATGGAGGTGAAACTTCTGATCGAGAACATTAAGCCAAGGTCCCATTTGCTTAATATTCTTTACTTGCCCAGTGAAAATTTGGATACATCCTTTATTTCCAACAAAACACATAATTGGTAACTCTTCTTGTGCAACTTGTTTGAGCATCATCTCAACAGCTTCTATTTTTAACTCATCGGCAAATTCATTTCCGGCATGTTTTACGGCATTATGTCGATTAATTTTCAGTTCAGAAATAATTCCATGAAGTTGATGCACATCAGTCATTTGTCGCCAACGATCTCGGAACTTTTCAACATCTAGCTTTGCCGTATCACATTGTACTGGAGTAGGAGCGGGAGAAATATCAAGTGCGGATGATTGATCGTCATGAAGCAACTTTTCAACAAGTGCAGCCCATTCTTCCATATTTGTTGCGTCTTGAGAATAGAGTTTGAAAATAGCAATGCCATATTGATCAAAAAATTGCAGACTTTTCATAGGTGTTCCGAGAATAGTCACGTCATGCTCGAAACCAAACTTCCACTGTTTTGAAAAAATACGCAAGTCAATTTCACCGAGTGTTATCGGAATATGCTGACTTTGAACAATCTTCTCAAAACATCCTGTTATTTCATGGACAGCATTTTCATTCCGTGTTAATGCCATGACTATTCCAAGTTTAGGAGCATTTTCCAAGAGAGTAGCGACATCAGCGCGTAGTTTTTTTGCTTTTCCAATTGTACAATAAGCCGCAATGAGTTCTGCTTCGGATATACCAATAGAGTCCGCGAAATCGCGGTTACGCATTTCTTTTTTTTCTTCACGCAAGTGAATAATCATTTCGGCTGTGTATGACATGGGCTTATCCTTATGTTACCTGTTTAAAGGTTAATTGTTTAATTTTAAAACTCAAAAACAGTGAGTTGAACCACTATCAACTAATGGTTCAACTCACCACCAAAAAAGCCCTTATTTTATCAACAATAGAACAATAAAAACCAATAAATTACAAAGAGTTAAAGCGCAAACCTCAAAATTCGTTGTTCAAAGAACAATGAGAACAGAAACGCAATAATTTATTTTTTATCGATATAACCTTTTTAATTGATCTAATGATTAACAAAAGTGACTAAAATTTTTGCACGAACGAAACTTTAAAGTTGCGACCAGGCTGACTATAATAATCCTTCGGTGTTGAGCCGTCATCGGAAGGAAGATCTGATACATTCCAATATTTTTGATTGAACAGATTATAAACACCAGCCCTTATAACAGGACCCTTTTCACCAAATGGCTTCAACCAACCTGACACATCAATAATATTATAACCTGGAATTTTTTGATAGTCCGATTCCTTAGCAACTTTATCACGTTTGGCAGATGAGGTAAGAACAACGTCTGCTCCCCAGATTTCTTTTGCATATCCGATCCCAACAATCGCTTTTAAAGCTGGAATTGAGTTAAGATATTCATCTTTATCAATATCTTTTCCTTGCGAATAGGCAAGAGCAAAATTGCTATGGAATCCACCATTAAGAGCCAAATGTATTTTTGCTTCAGCACCATAAATACGCACATTTGCACGATTTATATAATGGCGACGTGCTAATGGGAATTCCTCTGATGGACCTTTATCCACAGTGTCTATGAAGTCCTTGTATTGATTGAAAAAGGCACTGACTGAACCACCCAAATTTCTATTTCCATACCTTATACCAACATCATACCCATTGCTCGTTTCTGCTTTAAGATCAGGGTTGCCCTTCGAGTAATAAGCAGAGGGTTTTATATAAGAGACGTAAAGTTCTGCAATACGTGGTGCACGAAAAGCCTGTGCCCATTGGGCATAAAGCGTTACTTGATCACGAACATCCCACTCCACACGTAATTTGGGAGAAAAACGTGAACCATTTCTTTCTGGAGGAAATTTGTCAGAAAGTAGAGCTTTCTCATAAGAAGACGTTTTCTGAGGGACATACTTATACCAATCATAACGAATTCCAGGTGTGATACGGAAATGGTTATCGGCAAGGCCAATTTCATCTTCGAAAACAAAACCCAAATTATAGCCATTTGTATCTGGTGAATCTGACCGATTAGCGGGCACAAAGAGGCATCCCCGTGCATTTTCCGGCAAGTGACAATTATCTTTCCCGAACAAATAATGATGAAACTTAGATGACAAGACATTAGCGGCAAGCTTTAACGTATGGTCTACAGTGCCAATATGAACCTTCTTGAGAGCATCAGCATTGAAACCATAATTGGTATTACGCAAAAAATTATCTCTCAAAAAATCCCCTTTGGGTGCCCGAACACGAAATGAAGTCATAATATCATGACTTGACTGTCTTTGCCAATAAATCTGTCCACGAAACGCATCAAAAAGTGCATCTTCATTGCCGTTATAGTCATAAGAAAGAGAAAGGCGTTCACGGAGTTTGTCGTCCTTGTCATAAACGGAACCACGGGCATAATATCTTTCAGAAGCATTCAATGAATGTGTATCAACATTGTGACCAAAACGTTCTGCTGTAAAACCAAGTCGGTGATTGTCATCAAGGTATTGGTGAATTTTAAAGAGCAAATTATTTTGGTCAAAATGAGCAGGGTTTTTACGTGTGCGCTCTCCATAACCTTCTAGGGTTCCCATATTTTTGCGCTCATGACCTTCCGCATAAGAACCTTGGAAAAGCAAAAACGTTTGTTGAGCACGCATTGCAACAGCTTGATCTACGTGCCAACTATTATCAACAGAATGATAACCACTTCTTATAAGACCACCCCAATTTTTTCCTTCTGTGATAAGATCTTCAGGATCAAGGGTACGCAACGCAACAACTCCTCCCAGTGCACCAGATCCATAAAGACTAGAATCCGGTCCCTGAATAACATCAAGTGTGGAAAGCGCACTAAAGTCAAACATTGTGTTACCACTGTTATTACGCAATATATCATTGAACCACGGAAGAACAATACCATCCACTGTTGTGAGAACACGGTTTGCTTCTAAACCACGAATGACAAAACTGTTATTACTTGGGCTATACCCCACGGTTGGATAAAGACGACTAATATCATAGGCATCAGTTATTTGTTTCTCACGAATATCCTTCGCGGTTTTCCGATCTGTCAGAATAGTGACCGAATCCAAGGCCGTCCCTATTTTTTTCTCTTCAATAACAATTGGTTTGAGTTCAGTGACAGCTCCTCCATCTTTATTTCGTGCAAAAACAAATGAAGGTATACAGACCGATAATGCACTTAAAATCACACAGCTTTTATAGATATTTTTTCGTCTTATTTGCATAACACATCACAACCTTTTTAAACATCCCCTCTCTGTTTTGAAATTTTATTTACATACAAAAAGGCTGGACCCGCTGATTAAAACTTGCCAGCCAAGCAGAAGTGATTTTGCCAACAAGACAAAACCACTAGAAAACCATATTAAACATGACAAAATCAGTCAAGAAAAAAGTTGCAATTTCAAAATAGCCTGTTTTAATGAGATTTACACCAATATTAAGCTTAAAATAGCGGCAGAAGAAACGATGAATTTTGAAAATACGACGCAATTATTAACTCTTTGGATTGGTGCATTTGTTGGAGCTTTATTTTTGCATGTATTATTGGGAGCGCAGTTTTATTTTCAAAGTACGGGTGTAAGTAATAGCTTGCTCTCGTCGGAGATTATGCTGACTTTTGTGCAAGAAACTATCTATCCGGATGTTGATACAGATTTGTCAGATATTCATACAGAGTCGGATATTAATTCGGATATTAATACAGAGCCAAAAGTATTACAGTCTGATCTTTTAGAGAAGGAGTCAGAGGAATTAGAATCCGTGGATGAAGTTCAATCGGAAGAGCCTCAGCATATGGTAGAACAAGATGACTTAAAGTCTTTGGAAGAACCCCTTCCTCAAAAAGTGGAGCATAAAGCGTTTATCAAAAAAACAATACCGATGCCAAAAGCTGTAGTAAAGCGCTCCAATGCAAAGGCGGTACGTTCTTCTTCCACCAACAAGGGCGTCAGTACAGCAGGGCTTGAAGATATGTTGTTAATGGAGTGGTTAGCAAAGGTACAGTCACAATTAGAAAGGCAAAAAAATTATATTGTGGGACAGCGTACCAGTCGTGCAAAAGGAACGGTGAAGTTAGAATTTATGGTGCATAAGCAGGGGAGTATTTTTTCTAGTCGTGTAGCAGTCTCTGCTGGTAATCCGGAACTTGATCGATTAGCGATGGCGGCACTTCAACGCGTTGGTTCTTTCCCCCCCCCCCCCCCATCAAAAGTGAATAAAATAATCAGAGTATCCTTGATATTTAGCTGATTTTTTATATGGGGCGCTTTTCTTATAATATATTGATTTATAATGATAATTCATCATTTTGTATTTGAAATAAAAGATCCTAATAGCATAGGGTTTTCTCATTTTGAATTTATTGATACTGAATCAATTAAAATTACTTGCGTATACATCATAAGCAGGTTGGTATGTGGGTGCTATTTAAAAAGGAATAAAAACACGTCTTATGAACGCTTTCAAAGTACTATTTGGGAAGTTAAGGCATATTATTTCCGTCGACCAGAAAGCAGGTCGGTTTTTATATCTATTTTCCCAGTGAGTCTTGCTTTGTAGACACCATAATTTTCCATGACACGCATCACGTAATTACGTGTTTCTGTATAAGGAATACGCTCAATCCAATCAATGACGTTATCGAGAGATTGTCCTCGAGGATCGCCATAACGTTTTATCCATTCATTGACACGACGGGGACCCGCATTATAGCCAATAAGAGTTAGTATATAGGATCCATTAAAACGTTCCAATTGTTCATTAAGAAAATGGGCACCTAATGTTGCATTATAATGAGCATCACTGCTAAATTTTTTAGGAGACCATGCAATTGAGTGTTTTTTTGCCAATGCTTTTGCTGTTGTAGGAAGCAATTGGAGTATACCTTGTGCACCTGCTTTTGATATGGCTGTTGGATTAAATTCGCTTTCTTGGCGTGCAATGGCATAGATAAGCGATTTTTCTTCTACAGAAATATTAGTAGAAGCTGGTATAGCTCCCAGAGGATGAGAGAGTGCACCGACATTTTTTCCCTGAAAAACAGCCATTTTTCCAATTTTGAGACTGGTATAATAGTCTCCGTTTTTTTCTGCCATAACAGCCAGAAGGGCTAATTCGCCGGGACTTTCTATTTTTTTTCCGAGCTCTCTATAAAAAATTTTAGCAAAATCAGCATAGCCGGCTGCTTCAAGACGTTGAATTGCTTTGATCGCTTTTCGTGCACTAAAATGTTGTCGCTCAGCGGTTGTTGGTTTGGGAAAGGAAACTTTAAGCTTTTTTTGGTTGAGTCGTGCAGCGGCTAATTGACCATAGTAAGTTGCACCAAAATGAGCTGCGCGATGAAAGTATTGCTGGGCATTTTTATGTTCTTCTAGCGTTTCTGCTGTTCGTCCCATCCAGTAATATCCACGTGATGCAGAAAAAGGTAAAGAAGAGAGTTGAGGAATACGTGAAAAATGCTGCATTGCCAATTTAGGGTTATGAAGAAACCGTAGTGCGTACCATCCTGCATGAAACTCAGCATCGATAGCTAATGCAGATGTTATACCAGTGTGCATTGCAACGAGTTGATAAGCAATTTTTGGTTTGTTTAAATCGAGCATTTCACGAGAAAGGGCGCGTTGTTCTTTCCATAATGAATGAGGGTTCATAAGGTGGAATGCATCTTTTGATGTTTTCATCATGAGTGCTGCAGCTGCATTATATTGCTCTGTTCGTCGAAGATGGCGTATTCGAGCAAACTGAAAAAGAGGATCTTTTTGCCATGATCTTTCTACAGCTTTTAATTTTTGTGTAGCTCTAGGATCATTTTTTTCAACGGCCACAAAAGCATCAAAAAGAGATTGAGCATGGGCTAATTTTGCAACGCGTGCTGCTGAATCAAAACGATATGCATACAGCATAAACTGCATGCGTTTCAGATGATCAATAGGTTTTAATGCAGCGCTTGCATTTTTAAGAACAAATATTTCTTCTTTTGCATTAAGCTGTGTTTTATGCCACCATGGCGCAATAACGTGTCGAGCACGAGTGGTTTGTCCCGTTGCAATAAGTGCTTTAGCGAAGAGAGCCATTCCTTGCGCTGTTTGGGGCGGGTGATGAGAAAATTTTTGGATGATTGCGCGTGTGAGGTTGGTTTCGTTAAGAAAAGCACGTTCAGCATTGCGTTGCATCGTTTCTATACTGGGCCATCCTTTTAGCATGTTGATTGCATTAAATATTTCAGAACTTGGTATATCAGCTTGGTTTGATATCCCCAGCGCCCATGTCAAAATATGACGATCAAGGCTATGTTTTTCCATTGAATTACGAAGATTTATTGTTTTTGCAATATTGTTGTTTGCTAGTGCATCTAGCCCAGCTTTCAGTTTCTGAAGTGTAGCAGTATTGTGTAATGTCGTGTGTATCTGTTGAAGAGGCTCTAGAGCTTCTTTTTCGGTAAAGGGAGTAGGGCGCACCAAAGGGATTGGCGCTTTCCCGTGCAAAAGGGGTGTTTGCGCGGATGCACTTGAAAATAAAATTCTTATTGCCAGTATAAGTGCAGTAAAGGTTGATACGAAAAGAGAGGTGGAAAATACACGCATAGAGAAAAGACCTTGAGACCTTGCTTTTTGTAAAAACTTAAGGATTTATAGAACACAAGCATGAAAAACGCGTTAATATAGACGGCTTATTTTAAAAAAATGTGCAACATTTAAGGAGGAATATTTTTATCTTAAGAGGGCTTTTTTTGAAATTCATCTTGCTTCAATGATAGAGCAAGATTATGCTCTATTTAAAATTTATAAAAGGCGATTATTAAAAAAAATAAAAGCGAACATTATAGGGAGTTTATCATGCTCAAGGGAGCTATAACTGCGCTTATTACACCGTTTGATAATAAGGGCGCAATTGATGAGAAGGCGTTTTGTGATTTTATTGAATGGCAGATCACACAAGGGATTAACGGTGTAAGCCCAGTTGGGACAACCGGTGAATCAGCAACGTTAAGTCATGAAGAACATAAGCGGATTATAGAATTGTGTGTTGAGCAGGTCGCAAAGCGTGTTCCTGTTGTTGCTGGAGCGGGATCAAATAGCACAAGTGAGGCTGTAGAGCTTGCACAATACGCGCAAAAAGCTGGTGCAGATGCAGTTTTGGTTGTCACTCCCTATTATAATAGACCAAATCAATCTGGTTTATACAAACATTTTTCTTCCATTGCCAAAGCTGTTTCTATTCCGATTATAATTTATAATATTCCTGGTCGTTCTGTTATCGATATGGCTGTGGAAACGATGAAAGACCTTTATCAAGATTTTAAAAATATCATTGGTGTAAAAGATGCAACGAGCAGAATTGAACGCGTTAGTGAACAACGTGAAAAGTGTGGGAAGGATTTTGTACAGCTTTCCGGTGATGATTGTACAGCGTTAGGTTTTAATGCACATGGAGGTATGGGGTGTATTTCAGTTTCCTCCAATGTTGCTCCAAAGCTGTGTGCAGAGCTTCAAGATGCTTGTTTTCGTGGTGATTATAAAACAGCACGAGAATTAAATGATCGCTTGATGCCTCTTAATCGTGCTGTGTTTATTGAGCCTAGTCCAGCGGGTATTAAATATGCTGCTGCAAAATTAGGATTTTGTGGTGATACTGTGCGTTCTCCGATTGTTCCGTTAACAGAAAGAACAAAGAAGATTATTGATGCAGCCCTCAGTCATGCTGGTATTTTAAAAGCATAAAATGATATTGACAAAGCCATGAATAAAAAAAAGAACGCGCCCGTACGGAAAATAATTGCTGACAATCGTAAAGCACGTTTTAATTTTGAAATCCTTAATAATCTCGAGGCCGGTCTTGTCCTTCAGGGAGCGGAAGTAAAGTCCTTACGTTCTAATCATGCCAATATTGCTGAAAGCTATGCGAGTTTTGAGAATGGGGAATTATGGTTAGTAAACAGCTATATTCCTGAATATACGCAGGCTAATCGTTTTAATCATGAACCGCGACGTTTGCGCAAGTTATTACTTTCAAAACGTGAGATGGCACGTTTTTTTAATGCAACGTCTCGTGAAGGAATGACGCTTGTTCCTCTTAAACTTTATTTTAATGAACGTGGGCGCGTTAAGTTGGAGATTGCTCTAGCGCGGGGGAAAAAACTTCATGATAAGCGAGAAACGGAAAAAAAACGCGATTGGGGACGTGAAAAAGCAAGACTTTTAAAAAGATATGGATGACGAATGCGATCTAGGTATCCTTTATTTATAGCGCTGGTTTAAAACAGTTTTAGCATTGATCTAAGTATGTTTTTGCTGCTTGAAAAATTTGGTGAAACATGGCGTCTGTCAAGCGTCCAGTATTTGTATTATAACGAGAACAGTGATAGCTTGAAAAGATGCGTAATCTGCCGATGTTATTGATTTCGCCGTGTCCAAAAGGGTGAGCTAAAACTTTTGCATTAAGGGCACGTATCGTTGAATGGTGTGCAATGGTTCCTAAGGTAATAACGGCTTTAAGTTTGGGAAGATTTGTTAAAAGAGGTGAGAAGAAATAGCGGCACGTGTTAATTTCTGCACCGGTGGGTTTATTTTCTGGTGGAACACAACGAACAGAGTTAACGATTGCTGCATCAATCAGTTCAAGAGTATCATCTGCTCTTTCTTCGAAGGTTCCTTGGGCAAAACCAAATTTTTTTAAAGTTGAATAAAGTAAGTGCCCAGCATAATCACCAGTGAACGGACGTCCAGTTCGATTTGCTCCACGTAATCCAGGAGCAAGTCCAACAATAAGAAGGCGCGTTGTGTCTGCTCCTTTATAAGGAAAGAAGGGGCGCACCGGTGCGTTATACCAACTTGGTTCTTTTACACGCCAGTCAGCGATAAACTGATGGAGCCTAGGACATAAATTGCAATTTTTGGGTGGTTCTGGGAAAAGTGATGTTAATTGGTTATTCATGGTGTTAGGCATCAATCGTTTTTTCTATTTTTTTGAGTCTTTTATAGCGTATATGACGGGTTATGTTTTGAGAAACAATCTATAATGAATATAAATAAAATTTAATATAAACTTATTACTAATTATTGTGTAAAGAGAGGTAATCTTTCAGTAATTTATTCGATGAATAAGAGCGTAATACACATGATGTTCAAAGAAAAAATCTCTCTCTTTAAGATAAAATATTATCATAAAAATTATGCATAAGGCTGCCTTTATTGCAAAGGATTTTCAACAGCTGGTATTCTTTTTAAAAGGATAAAGACTCCAGACAAGTATTTTGTCAAGAAAGAGCTCCCTCTGTTTGAAGCCAATCTATTGGAATGCTTTTAAGAGCAGCTTTGATAACGGGCATGAATAGGTTATACATTTTTATAAATTTTCTTAAATAATTTCTTTAATCAAAAAATATAAAAGTTTGTGTTGTTTTTCTTGTGTTTTGTTTTGATTATTGTATATACTTCCCTATCCGCTATTAAATTTTTTTATTTGAGAAAGAGGCATAAATGGCCCGCGTAACGGTAGAAGATTGTATTGATAAAGTTGACAACCGCTTTGAATTGGTACTTTTAGCAGGTCATCGGGCGCGTCAGATTTCACAAGGAGCGCAGATTACGGTTGATCGTGATAATGATAAAAATCCAGTTGTTGCTTTGCGTGAAATAGCAGAAGAAACATTGTCGCCTGCTGATTTAAAGGAAGACCTTATTCATTCGCTGCAAAAGCATGTGGAAGTAGATGAGCCAGAAATGGCAAGTGAATTTATTACCCATTCAGGTGAAGCTGAAAGTGCTTTTAATACGTCGTCGCAAGAAGAAGGTACTTCATTTGATCATATGTCAGAAGAAGAGCTTTTAGCGGGTATTGAAGGTTTGGTTGTTCCAGAAAAAAGTGACGATTATTAATTGCAGCAATTTATGTTACAGGAGTAAAGATACCTTGTCATGTGAGGAGCAATTATTTTTCTTGTCTTTTATTGATAGGACGTGTTCAATAAAGATTAGGGGTGTGAAAAGATAAAGGATATGCTCGTATGATGCGTCAGTGTGAGCTTGTTGGACGTGTTCAACGTTACAAGTCTGACGTAGATGAGGCTCTTTTAAACAGGGCCTATGATTATGCAATGAGAAAGCATGCACATCAAAAGCGTGCGTCAGGTGATCTTTATTTTTCTCATCCTTTAGAAGTTGCTGCTATTTTGACGGATATGCGGTTGGACGAGGCAACGATTGCTGTTGCTCTTTTGCATGATACAATTGAAGATACAAGCGCTACACGAGCAGAAATTGATCAGCTTTTTGGTTCTGAAATTGGGAAGTTGGTTGAAGGACTTACAAAGCTTAATAAGCTTGATCTTGTATCAAAGAAAGCTGTACAGGCAGAAAATCTTCGTAAACTTCTTATTGCTATTTCTGATGATGTTCGCGTTCTTTTAGTCAAACTCGCTGACCGCCTTCATAATATGCGTACCCTTGGTGTTATGCGTGATGATAAACGTCGGCGAATTGCTGAGGAGACGATGGATATTTATGCGCCACTTGCAGGTCGTATGGGTATGCAGGATATGCGCGAGGAATTAGAGGATCTCTCTTTCTTTTATTTAAATCCAGAAGGTTATCGTACGATTACTAATCGACTTTCTGAATTATTGAAACACAACCGTGATTTGCTTTCCACAATTGAAAATGAATTGACAAAGCTTTTTTTCGAGCACGGCATTAAAGCAGATGTTAAAAGCCGTCAGAAAAAATCTTATTCAGTCTTTCGCAAAATGGAAAGTAAAGCATTATCTTTTGAACAGTTATCGGATATTTTTGGTTTTCGTGTGATTGTTGAGTCCGTGAATGATTGTTATCGTGCTCTTGGTGTCATTCATACGACATGGCCAATGGTTCCTGGTCGTTTTAAAGATTATATCTCTATACCAAAGCAAAATGATTATCGTTCCATTCATACAACGATTGTGGGACCATCGCGACAACGTGTTGAGTTGCAAATTAGAACTGCTGCTATGGATGAAATTGCTGAATATGGCGTTGCGGCACATTCCATTTATAAAGAGCAGGGTTCTAATTATTCGGCTTCGAGGTTATCAAATGAAACAAATGCGTATGCATGGTTGCGTCAAACGATTCAATCTTTGTCAGATGGAGATAATCCGGAAGAATTTTTAGAACACACAAAGCTTGAGCTTTTTCAAGATCAAGTTTTTTGTTTTACGCCGAAAGGTCGATTAATTGCTTTTCCTAAAGGAGCTACTCCTATTGATTTTGCTTATGCCGTCCATACCGATATTGGTGATTCTTGTGTGGGTGTGAAAATCAATGGTCGTATTATGCCTTTAATGACCAAATTAAAAAATGGTGATGAGGTTGATATTATTCGTTCACATGCTCAAATTCCGCCGGCTGCATGGGAATTTCTTGTTGTCACAGGTAAAGCACGTTCAGCTATTCGACGAGCAAGTCGTGCTGCGGTACGTAAACAATATTCGGGTTTAGGATATCGTATTCTCGAGCGTTCATTTGAATATATGGGAAAACAATTTTCAAAAGACGTTTTGAAGAAAGTTTTGCCACGTTTAGCACGTAAAGATGTAGAGGATGTATTGGCTGCTGTTGGGCGTGGGGAGCTGTTTTCCGCTGATGTGATTAAAGCGGTTTATCCTGATTATCAAGATCACCGTGTAGTACAAAAGTCATCTTTTAAGCCTGGGGAAGAAGGTTGGTTTAATATTGAGAATGCTCAAGGTATGATTTTTAAAGTTCCAGAAAATGAAAAGAATGAAATGTTCGAGAATCATCAATCTAAAGCATTGCCTATTAGAGGAACCCGTGGAGATATACCCGTACGTTTTTCACCGGAAGGAGCAGTGCCTGGAGATCGGATTGTTGGTATTATGCAGCCTGGGGCTGGGATCATTATTTATCCAATACAGTCTTCAGCTTTGATGGCATATGATGATCAGCCAGAACGATGGATTGATGTCCGCTGGGATATTGATGCCCAAATGAATGAACGTTTTCCTGCACGGATAAACATTTTGGTTGTAAATAGTCCTGGTTCTTTGGCTGAAATTACACAAATAATTTCTGCTAACGATGCTAATATCCAAAATTTATCTTTTATCCGTACAGCACCAGATTTTACAGAAATTATGATTGATTTGGAAGTGTGGGATTTAAAACATTTGAATCGTATTTTTTCTCAGTTAAAAGAGGCGGGTTCAGTAAGTACAGTACGGCGGGTTCATGGATAAAAAGAAAGATTTTGCAATGAATACACAAGATGTCATTGATATTTTTAAACAAGCAGATGCTATTCTAGAAGGGCATTTTATTTTAACATCGGGACGCCATAGTGCGACTTATATGCAAAAAGCGAAAGTATTCATGCATGCTGACTTGACGGAAAAGTTGTGTCGTGGATTAGCTGAAAAAATCAAAAAATCTATCGAGGGAAAAATTGATTATGTTGTTGGTCCCGCAATTGGCGGCCTTATTCCTTCCTATGAAACTTCACGGCACCTTGGTGTTCCTTCTCTTTGGGTAGAGCGTGTAAATGGCATCTTTGAATTGCGTCGTTTTGAAATCAAGAAGGGGGCACGGGTTGTTATTGTCGAAGATATTGTGACAACGGGTCTTTCCATTCGTGAGACTATTGAGGCGCTCGTTGCAGCAGGAGCAGAGGTATTGGCCAGTGCATGTATCCTTGATCGTTCTGGTGGTAAGGTCAATGTTGGGGTTCCATTGATTGCGCTTGCTGAATATGAGATAACCTCTTATACTAGTGATGCACTTCCTGCAGAGCTTTCTGTTCTTCCAGCGATTAAACCAGGTAGTCGAAATATTTAATTGTCTTTCTATTTTTTTTTGTGCAAAAGCTTAAAAAGATTAATTTGGATGATATAGATTATTTCATCATCAAAAGATGTATATTGAGAGTCATATGCTTTTTCGTAGTCGAGAACCAATAGATTTTGTAACGCGTATTCGACTTTGGTTATGGCCACGTCGTTCATTTTCTCGCTCATTTTGCTACATACATAAACGTATTTTGCGTATATCAGCAACACCGCATGAAGTAGCATTAGGGGTTGCTGTTGGCATTTTTTTAGCTTGTTCCCCTTTCTTTGGGTTGCATATTATTTTGGCAATATTTTTATCTTGGCTTTTGCGTGCAAACTTTGCTGCCGCAATCATTGGGACGATTTTTTCTAATCCACTCACATTTTTATTGATTGTCATGGCTGATTATAAAGTAGGGTATTTTTGTTTATCACTTTTTAGTGATGTCAAAGAGATTTCTCTTTCGCAAATTCGTGCTCTATTTAATGGTTTGACATTGTCAAATCTCTCTCTCCTCTTTAAAGGCGCATGGGACACAATTATGAGTCCTATGATTTTAGGTGGAACTCTTTTAGGTATTGTTTTTGGTGGTTTATCTTATATAGGTGTTTACAGAGCAACGGTTCGTTTTAAACAAAAGCGATATCAAAAGATTATAAAAAAAGGCGTTTAAAGAAGCGTTCATCGTAAGAAAGATCGGGTAATATCGTATGATTGTTGGTCTTGGAAATGATCTGGTTGATATACGACGTATTGAGAAAATGTTGGTTCGTTATGGTGAGCGTTTTACCCAACGTATTTTTACGGATATTGAAAGGAATAGATCGGAAAATCTCAAAAAAAGCTCTTCTTCCTATGCAAAAAGATTTGCTGCTAAAGAAGCATGTGCTAAAGCCTTAGGAACGGGAATCGCTTGTGGGATTAATTGGAAAGACATGGGGGTTATTAATTTGCCATCTGGTAAACCAATAATGCAATTAACAAATCGTGCGCAAGTACAACTTCAAAAGTTATTACCTCCTCATCATGATGCAGTTATTCATCTTAGCATAACAGATGATTTTCCTTGGGCACAGGCATTTATTATTATCGAAGCACTTCCACGTGGATAGATGGTGTGAGAGATTGTGCTTTTGTTATTTGAATATTATGATGAAAAAAATTATATCTGTGATGAGAAGGCAGTTGGTGATGATCCAAAAAGATAAAGTGCATAAAAAAGAAAAAAAAGGTGGGGTTCGTGAATTTATTTCTGTTTTAATACAGGCTCTGCTTTTAGCAGCGGTTATTCGGACACTTTTTTTCCAGCCTTTTAGTATTCCTTCCGGTTCAATGCGTCCTACTTTGTTGGTGGGAGATTATCTGTTTGTTTCTAAGTATGCATATGGGTATTCTCATTTTTCCATCCCCTTTTCTCCTCCTCTTTTTTCTGGACGGATTTGGGCATCTCAGCCTCAACGTGGAGATGTGGTCGTTTTTCGCTTACCAAGTAATCCGAAGATTGATTATATAAAACGCGTTGTTGGGCTACCAGGTGATCGTATACAAGTCCGTCAAAGTATTCTTTATATTAATGATGAGGCTGTTTCCCGTCACTTTATGGGGGAAATTGATAATTCTGATATAACAGAGGTTAACTATCCTGTTGAGGTTTATCGCGAGACAATGCCTAACGGTGTCAGTTATGATACACTTGATTTAGCTTTCATCCCGAAAGTCGATGATACAAAAGTCTTTGAAGTTCCTCAAGAACATTACTTTATGATGGGAGATAACCGCGACAATTCAGATGATAGTCGTTTAGATGTAGGCTATGTTCCAGAAGAAAATCTTATTGGTCGCGCGAGCGTGATTTTCTTTTCCATCAGTAACGGTTCAAGTGCTTGGCAGGTTTGGCGCTGGCCATTTGATGTGCGTTGGAAGCGTTTGTTTTCTTTCATAAATACGGTTCATGATTTGCCGCTTATCAATCAAGGAAACAACGATGAAACGTCTAATGATTGATCAGCTTTTCAAGCTGACGGGGCATCGTTTTAAAGATGAAGAGAGGTTAAAGAAGGCATTAACACACTCGAGTGTGCAAGATTCGGAACAGGGGAATTATGAACGACTAGAGTTTCTAGGGGATCGGGTTTTAGGGCTTTTGATTGCAGAAATGCTGTATCAACTTTTTCCTCAGGCAAGTGAAGGTGAATTATCAGTCCGTTTGAATCATCTGGTCAACGCGCAGACATGTGCTGATATTGCGCGTGAAATGAGGCTGCCTGATATGATCCGTGTTGGTTTTGAGATGAAAAATTTCGAGGGGCGTCGACTCATCAATATGCATGCAGATGTCGTGGAAGCTTTGATTGCCGTGATATATCTCGATGGAGGCTTGGAAAGCGTTCGCCCTTTTATTCAAAAATATTGGCAAAGTCGGGCAAAGAAAATGAATGCTGGTCGGCGTGATGCCAAGACCGAATTACAGGAATGGGCGCATATCCAAGGCAATGCACAACCACATTATCAGGTTATAAAACGTTCAGGTCCAGATCACGATCCTGTTTTTATGGTAGAGGTCAGTATTTCTGGGTTTGCTTCAGAGATTGGGCAGGGAAGCTCCAAAAGATATGCCGAAAGAATGGCAGCTGAAAAAATTTTGCGACGAGAGGGTGTATGGAAAACAGTGGGAAAAAATGATCATGAGTGACGTTATGAAAACGCGTTCTGGGTTTGTTGTGCTTATTGGGATGCCTAATGCCGGTAAATCGACATTGGTTAATCAATTGGTTGGAACAAAGGTTTCAATTGTAACGCATAAGGTACAAACAACACGAACTTTAATCCGCGGTATTGTCATTCATGATGATGTGCAAATTGTGTTGGTCGATACACCAGGTGTTTTTCGTCCCCATAAGCGCTTAGAACGTGCCATGGTTTCTGCTGCTTGGGGAGGGGCTAAGAGCGCTGATGTTCTGCTCGTTTTAATTGATGCTCAAAGTGGTCTTTTGGATGAAGTTGATATGATGTTAGATATTGTAAACAACATGAAACAAGAAAAAGTTCTTGTTCTTAATAAGGTTGATACAGTTGTTAAATCATCTCTTCTAGCGTTAACCACTAAAATAAATGAACGTGTAAAGTTTGCGCAAACATTTATGATTTCTGCTCTAAACGGTTCTGGTTGCAAGGATTTACTTCATGCGTTGAGTAATATGATGCAGGAGGGACCATGGTATTATCCGGAAGATCAAATTTCCGATATGCCCATGCGTCATCTTGCTGCTGAAATTACGCGTGAAAAACTTTTTCTTCGTCTTCATGATGAACTTCCTTATTCCTCAACGGTTGAAACAGAAAACTGGGAAGAGCGTTCAGATGGTTCCGTTAAAATTAATCAAGTTATTTATGTTGAGCGTGAGAGTCAGAAAAAAATTGTCTTAGGAGCAAAAGGCGATACAATAAAAGCGATTGGTCAAGCAGCACGTAAAGAACTCATGAAAATTATGGATCAAAAGGTTCATCTTTTTCTCTTTGTGAAAGTGCGCGATAATTGGGATACCGATCCAGAACGTTATCGCGAAATGGGATTGGATTTTTAAAAATAAGATTTTTAAAAATAATTAAAGTAAAATGAAGTGGAAAGAACAAGCCGTTATTCTTGGTACACGCCAATATGGTGAAACAAGTGTTATTCTTGAGGTTATGACACGTGAACATGGTCGTTATATGGGAGTGGTAAAAGGGGGGCGGTCGCGTCGTATGGCAGCTCTTCTTCAACCTGGAAATTTTGTGGAGGCTGAATGGTGGGCTCGTTTAGAAGAGCATTTGGGACTTTTTCGACTTGAAGCTCTTGATTTACACGCGGCAAGATTAATCTGTCTACCAGAAGCACTTTATGCTTTGCAATTGATAGCTTTTCATTTGCGACTTCTTCCCGAACGTGATCCGCACCCCGTTTTATATGATATTTTACACCTTTTTATGCAGAATTTTGATGAACCATTTGTAACTGCAGAATTGCTTGTACGTTTTGAAATGCGGCTTCTTGAAGAACTTGGTTTTGGTCTTGATTTATCTTGTTGTGCTGCAACAGGTCGTCAGGAAAGGCTGCATTACGTATCACCAAAATCTGGACGGGCTGTCTGTGAAGAAGCAGGGGAACCTTGGAAAAAAAAGCTTCTCATTCTACCACAGTTTCTTGTGCAAAGAACGACTCGTCCTACTGATTCTAGTGACATAATAAATGGTTTTATACTGACGGGTTTTTTTCTTATGCGTCATGTCTGGGCGCCACGAGATATAAAGCAGCCGTCAGTGCGCATGAATTTGATACAATTATTTGAGCGCCAATTTGGTATACAAGCATTAATTTATTGATCTGATGATAATTGAATGGAAAAATGAAAGTTTTAAAGACAATTGCTGAAGTCCGCCAATATACTTCAGAGGAACGACGTTTAGGTTTTTCGATTGGTTTTGTTCCAACAATGGGGGCATTGCATGATGGTCATCTTGCATTAGTACAGTATGCAAGAGCAATGTGTGATCGCGTATTGGTTTCTATTTTTGTCAATCCAAAGCAATTTGGACCTCATGAAGATTTTTCTCAATATCCAAGAGACTTGAAGGGCGATTGTGCTTTGTTAGAAGAAGCAGGTGTTGAATGTGTTTTTGCTCCTTCTGTAGATGAAATGTGGCCACTGGGAAATGATACAATTGTGCAAGTGAAAAAATTATCACGTATTTTGATGGGAAAATTACGTCCAGGGCACTTTTGTGGTGTGACAAGCGTTGTTGCTAAACTTTTTAACATTGTCCAACCAGATAAGGCTTTTTTTGGGGAAAAGGATTTTCAACAAATTTTAATTATTCGGCGTATGGTTGAAGATTTGGCTTTTCCTATTGAAATTGTTGGAGTTCCTATTCTACGGGAGTCAGATGGTGTAGCTTGTTCTTCACGCAATCAGTTTTTAACATTAGAAGATCGTAAAGCTGCCAAAATTATTCCTGAAAGTGGGAAAGCTGCTAAAAAGCTTTACCATGAAGGTGAACGGTCGGTTGATAAATTATGCAAAACTGTTCGTGATATTTTACAACAAGAAACGCGTGCAATCATTGAAGCAATAGATTTGCGGGATATGGAAACTTTATGCGTGGTTAAAGGAACATTGAATAAACCAGCAGTTTTACTTCTTACTGTTCGCTTTGGAGAGGTAAGGCTGATTGATCAATATATATTGCAAGAGAAGGGCGGAAAATGAGTGTACATAAAACCGTAAAGCGTATAACATCTTCCGAAATACGTACAAGAAAGGGACAACAGCCAATTGTTTCTTTAACAGCTTATCAAGCTTATACTGCGCGGATTGCTGATCCATATTGCGATATCCTTTTGGTTGGTGATAGCGTTGGTATGGTTGTGTATGGGTTTGAGACAACGCTTCCTGTTAATTTAGATATGATGATTTTACACGGACAAGCCGTGGTGCGTGGATCTCAAAAAGCTCTTGTGGTTATTGATATGCCTTTTGGCTCTTATGAGGAAAGTCCAGAGCAAGCTTTTTTTAATGCATCGCGTATTCTTGCTCAAACGGGGTGTGGTGCAGTTAAGCTTGAAGGTGGTGTTTATATAGCGGAAACAATTGATTTTTTGTGTAAACGTGGCATTCCAGTGATGGGACACATCGGTCTTACACCTCAGGCGGTGAATCGTTTTGGTGGTTTCAAAACACAAGGACGAAAACAGAGTGATTGGCAAAGAATTGAAGCCGATGGGGCTGCAATTGAGGAGGCCGGTGCTTTTGCTATTGTTTTAGAAGGGATTGTTGAACCTTTAGCAGTAAAACTGACAGAAAAGCTTTCTATCCCTACGATCGGTATTGGTGCATCCAATCAATGCGATGGACAAGTATTGGTTATGGAAGATATGTTGGGCTATGGTGCTCATGTGCCAAAATTTGTACGCCGTTATGGAGACCTTGAACAAGCCATGGAAATTGCAATAAAGAATTATGCAGAGGATGTCACATCTCGTGCTTTCCCAGCGGATAATGAAGTTTATAAACTAAAATAAACTTCAGTTTAAGATGAAAAGTTTGACAAGGGAACATTTGTTATTTTGATAATGAAAGTGTATTATTTCATATATTTGGTATGCAATTTGAGCTGTGATTTTTTCGATTTCTTTAATGGAGTCACTCCTCTCATGCAAAACAGAACGCCATTGGGTTGCTAAGTCATGTGCTTTTTTTAAGAAAGCTTTCTTGGGGACTCAATCCTATTTCGCGACGGCGCTTGTGAATGGTATAGCGGTAAAGCCCCTGTGAAGTGTACAATTTATAGAGCGCCCCCATCTTTACGCTTCATAAGAGACATTTCAAATTCTTTCTTTAAAAGTTTTTACCCATATGCCGGTCCCACTTATGACGTACAAGAGAATGGTTTTGATTGATTCAATATAAACAGATTTGAAATGAGTGAATCTTACGATATTAGTGGCTCTCATTCAACATGAAAAAACAATGAATTATTATTATAAATCAGTGTGATGAGTCTTTAATGATAGGGAAGGAACAATGCGAAGAGTCTATAATCTTTGGGCATCCAAGGCATTGAAGCGAGTTAAAAATGCGTTTTCAATTTGTTGGGTAGAGTAGGGGTATAAATTAAGATCATCGGGTAAAATATTATTGGGAGAGCCAAAATAGCGAAGGGCTTCTTCTCTACTAAATCCAGCAAGCGTAATCGCTTCATTATATGCAGCGATACGGTCGGCTTGTTTGATTTTTTTTAAAAGTTTTTGAGAAAGATCAACGGGAAGAGAAAAGCGCATGTGGATAGCATCTTGGATGCCCTTTTCAATGCGTTCATATTGTTTTCCTATGACAGCTTTAAAGGGGGAAATCATATCGCCGATGACATATTCTGGAGCATCATGAAGAAGAGCATAAAGACATTCGTTGCTTCCCGATTGTGGAAAAAGTTTTTGAAATATTTGTTCAACCAAAAGTGAATGTTGTGCAACAGAATAGGCATGCTCCCCTCGTGTTTGACCGTTCCAACGTGCCACGCGAGAAAGTCCATGGGCAATATCTTCAATTTCAACATCAAAAGGAGAAGGGTTGAGAAGATCAAGTCGCCTTCCAGAGAGCATTCTTTGCCAAGCGCGGGCTTCTCCATTTTTTAATAATTCAGCTTTAGCCATGCGTATTTTCTATAGTATTTTCAGGAAAGGTAAAATTCATATTTTCAGCAATGCTTATAGTGACAGGAATGTTTTTTATAGTAAAGGGGATGTTATGATCCATAGCATCTTTGACGTGGTCAATACGCATTAAAGCGAGAGCCTCATTTTCTACACACGTTCCCAAGTAGCCAAGCACTTTTGTTCCTGCTTCAATGCTAGATTGAGGGGTTAATTCACACTGGCCTTTTACAATAAAAATACGGCGACGTGCTGCACGGCGATGGTGCATTCGTGAAACAATTTCTTGTCCAATATAACATCCTTTATTGAATGAGAGTCCATTGATTTGATCGTAATTAATATCATGAGGAAAGACTTTACCAACTTCATAGTCTTGATCACTTTCCGCAATTGCATAACGGATACGCAATTGATTCCATGTGTCATGATATTCTGAAGTCAAAAAAGGTTTTTTGCCATAGATTCGTATTATTTTTTCTTGTTGTGGGAAGCGTTTATCAACAAAACTTGAATCAAAATTTAAAGAATCTGATTCATTATTCAAAGAAACCGTAACAAGCTTTTGTAATGGTTGTGTAATTTCTACTTTTTTACGCAGCTTATAGAGCAACAGACGTTGGTGAAGCGTATCAGCTAAAGGCATTCTGATATCAATCAGGTAACCATTTTCTTTTTTTCCGATAAGAAAATCAGCAAGAACCTTTCCTTGTGGAGATAAAAGGGCTCCAGGGAAAAGTTCCTGTGGGCTGATTTTTTTTACATCTGTCGTGATTAGGGATTGTAGAAAATCTGTTGCTTCTTCGCCTGTAATTTGAATAAGCCCGCGGTTTTTTAAGCAAATGGCATTTTGTTTTTCAATCATGGTTCTTGCCTTTCTGCTCAAAGTTACATAATCGATAAGTGAGCAATATGTAAGGAGCGTGGCTATGTTTAAAACATTTGATACAATTTTTAAAGGTGCAACACTTGTGAATCATGATGGAAGAAGCAAGCGTGATATTGGTATTACAAATGGTCGTATTGCTGAAATAGGCGACCTTACATGTGCATCGGCTAGTGAGGTCATTGATTGTACGGGGCTTCATATTTTACCAGGAATTATTGATAGCCAAGTGCATTTTCGTGAGCCAGGAAATGAATATAAGGAGGATTTGGAAAGTGGCTCGTATTCTGCTGTGTTAGGGGGTGTTACGGCAGTTTTTGAAATGCCTAATACCAATCCATTAACAACATCAGAAGAAACATTAAGCGATAAGGTTCAACGCGGATTTCATCGAATGCATTGTGATTTTGCATTTTGGGTTGGAGGAACGCGTGAAAATGCTCATGAACTCTCTGAATTAGAAAGACTTCCTGGTGCGGCTGGAATTAAAGTCTTTATGGGGTCCTCTACAGGTGATCTTTTGGTTGATGATGATGAAAGTGTACGCCTTATTTTGAAGAATACACGCCGTCGTGCGGCTTTTCATTCTGAAGATGAGGCGAGGCTTCAAGAGCGTAAAATATTGCGTATTGAAGGGGATGCATCGTCACATCCGATTTGGCGTGATGAAGTTGCGGCATTAAAATGTACGCAGCGTTTGGTAAAAATTGCTCATGAGACGAAGGCTCGGATTCATGTGTTACATCTTTCGACAGAAGAAGAAATTGATTTTCTAAAAAAACATAAGGATGTTGCAACAATTGAAGTGACACAACATCATTTGACACTCACGGCTGATGATTATAAGAAGTTTGGTACATTAATTCAGATGAATCCGCCTATTCGTGAATTGCGCCACCGTGAAGCTCTTTGGTATGGTGTTCAACAAGGAATTATTGATGTTTTAGGCTCAGATCATGCGCCTCATACCCTTGAAGAAAAACTTCAACCTTATCCCTCTTCACCTTCAGGAATGACAGGGGTGCAAACAACAGCAGCAATTATGTTGACACATGTGAATGAAGGAAAAATATCTCTTGAACGTTTTGTTGATCTCACTTCACATGGCCCTAGTCGTATTTTTGGTATAAGCTGTAAAGGGCGCATTGCTGTTGGGTATGATGCTGATTTAACCATTGTTGATCTTAAGAGAGAAGAAATTATTACGAATGGCTTAATTGGTTCGCGTGCCGGTTGGACACCTTATGATGGTCAAAAAGTTAAAGGTTGGCCTGTTGGGACTATTATCCGTGGTATGCGCGTTATGTGGGAAGGTGAAATTGTCACACCTTCACAAGGAGAGCCTGTTAAATTTATGGAAACTTTGGTGTAAACAGATTAAAATTATAAATATGCCGTAAAATATCATCTTTTAGAGTGATGATATAGGGTATGTCAGCCTCTTTGGCACATAAGTATTTTTTTATGCGTGGTGAATATTCTTAGGCTTATTTGTAGAAACTATGAAGCAAATTACATGAGTGGGAAGCCAAGAGGAATCTTGTTCAACAAGAACCTAGATTATTTACAGAAAAAATTTAGTTAACAATCTTCATCCTTTGAGGTGTGGGGAGGAAGCCAAAGAACGATTTTGTATGGGAAGAAGGCGCTCATACGAATAAAAGCGTATCGAGACATTATTTTTTAAAAGTCTCTCTATTTTCAGAGCTGGTTTATTGCTCTCCGCATTTGTGAGAGGAATATCATTGATATCGCTAAAATTGAGAGAGATACTTTTTGTATAGATTAATTATTTATAATGCATGAGGAGGTTTTCAGATAAAATTCTTCCTTCCTCAATGTATCTTTGATTGGCTTCAATGGCTGCTTGTGTACAATGATGATAATTTTCTGAGAAAGCACGATACGCTTCATTAAACGCTTCATAAAAATAAGCACGTCTTTGTGGAATGGGGTGTTCTGCTTCAATCAGTGCATTCATATAATCATACCATTGGTTTGTTGGAGGATCGCAAAGATTTTGGAGAGAATGCAATGATCCTAAAATTTCTGCTAGTCGGAGTAATTTTCTTTCATAAGGTGGAGATTGTTGCGCAAAGGTTGGCATTGAAATGACAAGAAATATTAAAATAATGATGTTCATCAATCTATTACGCATTATTTTTATTGCTTTCTTTGAATAAAACTCTGTACAGATAAAATAATTTTGTCATGAGAACTGTGTAAAAAAATAGAGTTAATTGCTATATTATTCTCAATTATTGATTATAAAATATAGGGCGTAAGAGGCAGTAAGGAACCCATTGTGGAATATTGAAAATACTGACGAAGCTTTGTGTGGTTAAAAATTTAAGATTTGCTTCCTGAAAGCTATCTATTTTTCACATAGATTTATATTGTATTGCCTATAGAACTTTTTCTAAGCTCGTTTTCTTTAAGGAGGAAAAGCATCTCTAATGATAGAATGCTTTTGTTCAATCAAATAAAATAGATTGTTTTTATGATAAATGGTGAATACAGCCGTGAATACTAGTGGGAAAATGGTAAGAAGAATTTACTATAAGATAAAAGTTTTGAGCCTAAACCGCGTAATACGATAAGTTGAGATAAGATACATCTAAAAGGAGCGGTGCATAGTATCGTCCATGGAGTCAATAATGAGAGAGTTGCGATTTTATAATACGCTGACACGTAAAAAAGAAAATTTTACACCAATAGATCCGACAAGAGTACGTCTTTATGTTTGTGGTCCGACAGTTTATGATTATGCGCATATAGGAAATGCACGCCCTGTCATTGTTTTTGATATTTTATTTCGTTTATTGCGTCATGTTTATGGCAATGAGCATGTTCTATATGCGCGTAATATTACAGATGTTGATGATAAAATTAATGCACGAGCAGCTTTTGAATATCCAAACTTGTCATTGAATGACGCCATTCGTCAATTAACAGAACGTACATATTTCCAGTTTCAACAAGATACAATAGCACTTGGTTGTCTATTACCAACCAGTCAGCCGCGCGCAACCGAGCATTTAGAGGAAATGCGCTCTTTAATTGAAAGATTGCTTGAAAAGGGGCACGCTTATAAAGCGGAAAATCATATATTATTTTCTGTAAGTAGCATAAAAAATCCTCCCCACTATGGGGCATTTGCAAATCGTTCTTTAGATGAAATGAGGGCGGGGGCGCGTATTGATGTTGCTGCTTATAAAAGGGAAGAGATGGATTTTGTTTTATGGAAACCTTCTGTGGAAGGGGAGCCAGGTTGGGAATCGCCGGCCGGAATTCCTGTTTTAGGTCGTCCAGGTTGGCATATTGAATGTTCTGCGATGTCAATGGCAAAGTTATTAGCGCCCTATGGCGGTGGTTTAACTTGTGATGATCCAACCGCGAATGTTTTTGATATCCATGGTGGTGGACTTGATTTAATTTTTCCTCATCATGAAAACGAGATTGCACAAAGTTGTTCAGCTTTTGGGACGGAGCGAATGGCAAATTTTTGGATGCATAATGGTTTTTTACAAGTTGAAGGCAAAAAGATGTCGAAAAGCTTTGGCAATTTCATAACTATTCGTTCTGTTTTAGAGAATAACTTTTGGGAGTTTAATGGTATTTTAACCGATGAAATGAAGAAAAATTGGGCTGGTTTGTCTGCGCGTTTTTCGATGTTGCAAACGCATTATCGTGAACCATTAAATTGGACAGCACAGCGTTTAATACAATCGAGCAGCGAACTGTATCGTTGGTATGAATTGCTTCGCAGCAAAAAAAGTGAGATGGAAAACAATGAAGCAATTAATGATACTTTGATAGATGCACTCAGTGATGATCTTAATACTCCAAAAGCACTGACTCTTTTGCGAAAGTTTTATAAAGAAGGGAATGCGTTGGCTCTTGCTAATGGGATGAATTTATTAGGACTGTTACGACAAGAATGGATTAAAGAAATAGACTGCCCATTATTTATAAAAAAAACTTTTCTTGATTCAAAATTTATTGATCAACGTATTGCTGAAAGACTACGACTTATCCATAATAAAGAGTGGGAAGCAGCGGATACAATTCGTGATGAGCTTGCAGCTGAGGGGATTCTTTTAAAAGACAGTAAGGATCCGCAGAGTGGTGAGCGCATAACTGTGTGGGAAATAAAACGATTTTAATTTTCCTATTCCAGCAGCTTACATAAATAAAGGGAGGAAAGTTTGATGGAATTTTTATATCATTATGGATATATCGCGCTTAAGCTGGCTGTAGGTCTTGTTGCCTTCTTATTTATTTTAAGAACAACAGGACGGGGGAGTCTTAGTCAGATGACACCAGTTGATTTGGTCAGTAATTTTGTTATGGGAGGTATTATTGGCGGAGTTATTTATAATCAGAATATTAGTAGCATTCAATTATTGCTTGTTTTACTCATCTGGCAAACCTTGATTACATCTTTTAATTTTTTTGCACGCTATTCAGTTTTTTTTCGTCGTCTTATCGCGGGGCGGAATATTACATTAGTTTTAGATGGGGTTTTCCAAATAGATAAGATTAAGAACTTAGGGATCAATGTTAATGATCTCATTACGATGTTACGTCTTAAAGGGTGTCACTTACATGAAGCCGCTTTTGTTCGTTTGGAAACCAATGGTGATTTCACTGTCATTAAAAAGGAAGAGGGGAAGAAATCGACGATTTTAATAGAAAATGGTGAAGTTATTGATGATGGACTTAAAGAGATTGGTAAAACAAAAAAGTGGCTTCATGCAGAATTGAAAAAAAAACATGTAAAAGTTGAAAATTTATTTGCAGCAGAGTGGTATGAAAATACAGATCAAAATAATAAATTGTATAGTGGATTATTTCTTGTTCCTTGTTCAAAAACAGTCTAACTTCAAACAACGAGTAGGTATAGCTTATTGGAAGCGTAACGAAGAGATAAATCTATAAACAACCACGGGGGGTATTTTGCCTTTTTCGTGTGGATGATAGAGAAGTAAGGACTTTATGAAACGCAATGAAATGACAAAAACTGTATCATCAGATACAGGGAGAACTCTGCACACACTTTACAATTTATGGCCCTATATGTGGCCAGTAGGTCGGCGTGATCTAAAAATACGTGTGCTATGGGCAATATTTTATCTTGTTTTGGCTAAGCTCGTTCTCATATCTGTACCGTATTTCTTTAAATATTCTACGAATGTGCTTGATTCAAGCTTTCAGCTACCTGAATGGTTCCCATCCAGTTTGATTATTCCCATCATGCTCGTTTTGGCATATAATGTCGCACGTATTATGCAGGCTGGATTAAATCAATTACGCGATTCTCTTTTTGCCACTGTTGGTCAATATGCTGTTCGTCAATTGGCTTATAAAACCTTTGTACATATGCATGAGTTATCCTTGCGATTTCATTTGGAACGCCGAACT
Organism: Bartonella sp. SD1336NMGDW; assembly: GCF_042193565.1. Classification (NCBI taxonomy): domain Bacteria; kingdom Pseudomonadati; phylum Pseudomonadota; class Alphaproteobacteria; order Hyphomicrobiales; family Bartonellaceae; genus Bartonella; species Bartonella sp. SD1336NMGDW. The sequence continues at coordinate 97,371 of NZ_JBHILW010000002.1, read as the reverse complement.
GGTGGGCTTTCTCGTGTGATTGAGCGTGGTACAAAAGGAATTGAAGCGATCGTAAGATTTTCAATTCTGAACACAGTACCGACAGTTCTAGAGTTTATATTAACGGCACTTGTATTTTACATAAGTTATGGGTGGCATTATCTTCTCATCGTTGTTGCAACGGTTGGATTATATATCTTGTTTACCATTAAGGCGAGTGATTGGCGCATTCGTATTCGGCAACAAATGAATACAGCAGATACTGAGGCCAATACGCGTGCTGTTGATTCTCTTTTGAATTTTGAAACGGTGAAATATTTTGGCAATGAAACTCTAGAAGCCGATCGATTTGATGCTTCTATGGTAGGTTATGAAAAAGCCGCAACAAAGATTTGGACATCGTTAAGCTGGCTTAATTTTGGTCAGGCTCTTATCTTTGGTATTGGAATGACGATCGTGATGCTGATGTCAGCTTATGAAGTTTTTTATAAAACACAAACTTTGGGTGATTTTGTTTTTATTAATGCACTTTTAATGCAACTTTCCATTCCACTGAATTTTATTGGTTCAATTTATCGTGATATTCGACAAGGTTTAACGGATATTGAAGCAATGTTTGATCTTTTAGATGTTCAGAAGGAGATCGTTGATAAATCGGATGCTAAACCGTTAGAGATAAGCGATGGGACCATTCGTTTTCATCAGGTAAAGTTTTCCTATGATTCGACACGTCAGATTCTCAGAGATATTGATTTTGAAGTTCCTGGAGGAAAAACAGTCGCCATTGTCGGTCCATCTGGTGCAGGTAAATCAACTATTTCTCGGTTGCTTTTTCGGTTTTATGATGTTGACGCGGGTTCTATCACAATTGACGGGCAGGATATTCGTGACGTAACACAAAAGAGTTTGCGTGAAGCGATAGGCATGGTCCCACAAGATACAGTGTTATTTAATGATACAATTGCCTATAATATTTGCTATGGGCGTCCAAGTGCTACAGATGAAGAAATGCGCAAAGCTGCTGAAATGGCACAAATATCAAAATTTATTGAAATTTTACCGGAAGGTTTTCAGTCTATGGTAGGAGAGCGAGGTCTCAAATTATCAGGTGGTGAAAAACAACGTGTGGCTATTGCACGGACACTTTTAAAAGCCCCCCCACTTCTTATCCTAGATGAAGCAACATCGGCTCTTGATACGGCAACGGAACAGGAAATTCAACAAGCATTGGATATTGTAAGCCGTGGACGTACAACATTGATTATTGCTCACCGTCTTTCTACTGTTATCAATGCTGATGAAATTTTGGTTCTTAAAAGTGGTCGTATTATTGAAAATGGGGCGCATACAGAGCTTTTACGCAAGAAAGGTTTATATGCTTCAATGTGGAATAAGCAGCTTGAAGCATCGAAAGCTGAAGAAAAATTACGTAAAATACGTGAAGAAGATGAGACGAGTGTTGTTAATCGTAAAAAATAAATAGGGCAAAATGTAATCTATATCTTTATATGGAGTGATTGATTAAATACATAAAAAGATACAAGAGGAACAAAAAGATTTGTTGCTTGTTTAAGTTTACGATGAATAGGAAATTATATGAGTATTCTGCAATCTTTCCATAATAGCTTTGTACCGGTTCATAAAGAGGGTTATCCTTTTATTGTAGCGTTTTTTGTTATTTCGCTCATTCTTGGTTGGATATGGAGTCCGTTGTTTTGGTTTGGTCTCGTTCTCACGGTGTGGTGTATATACTTTTTCCGTGATCCAGATCGTGTGATCCCTTTGAATTCAAATTGGGTTATGTCGCCTGCCGATGGGCGTATTTCATTTGTGGAATCATGTGTTCCACCTGAAGAATTAGGATTAGGGAAAGATGAAATGATCCGTATTTCCATTTTTATGGATATTTTTTCATGCCATATTAATCGTATTCCTATCAGTGGTACAGTAGAGTCTATCGTTTATCATCCAGGTCGATTTACCAATGCTGAGTTTGATAAAGCTAGCCAGTTTAATGAGCGTAATGGGATGGTAATTGATAGCAAACATGGTAAAATCGGTATCGTACAAATAGCGGGAATGGTTGCACGCCGGATTGTTTGTTGGTCAAAAGAAAACGATGCCGTTATGACTGGTGAGCGATTTGGATTGATTCGTTTTGGTTCTCGCCTTGATATTTATATACCAACTGAAATGAAATTGCGTGTTGCAGTTGGACAGACAGCAATTGCTGGAGAAACAGTTTTGGGTTCTTTTGATGATAAGAGTGCCACAACGGACTTCAGATACGATTAGGACTCACAATGAAAAATTTTTCGCCATTTTCTTCATTCAATCCTGAGGGGCAGCATGATGATGTTGCAAGTCGGCGGCGTTCACCTACATCAATGCGGTATGTCATTCCCAATATCATTACTATTTTAGCAATTTGTGCAGGGATGAGCAGCATTCGTTTGGCTTTTGAACATCGCTATGAAGCTGCTATTTTAATGGTGCTTTTGGCCGCAGTTTTAGATGGTGCTGATGGTCGCATTGCCCGTTTAATAGATGGTAGTTCATCTTTTGGGGCACAGATGGATTCTCTTGCTGATGTTATAAATTTTGGTGTTACCCCTGCACTTATTGTTTATTCCTTTATCTTGAATCAAGCAAATCACATTGGTTGGGTTGCAGCCCTTGTTTATTGTGTTGCTTGTTGTTTGCGATTAGCACGTTTTAATGTGATGTTGGATAACACCAATATACCTAAGTGGCAGAAAAGTTATTTTGTTGGTGTTCCAGCACCAGCAGGAGCATTACTCCTTTTATTGCCTACCTATTTAGGCGCTCTTGGTTTGGTCCCCAATTGGGGGTGGGCATTATTTTTTAGTCTTTATACTGTAATTATTGCTTTTCTTTTGATTAGTCGTTTACCAGTATGGAATGCAAAAACAATTGATCAAAATTTAAGGCGCGATATCGTTATACCATGCATGTTGGTTATTGTTATTTATGTCGGTTTTCTTGCGACTTACACATGGAAAACTTTATTGATTACAGCTGTTAGCTATATGATTTTTCTCCCCTGTAGTTTTATCGCTTATAATAAACGTGCTACTTTAGAAGAGAAAAAGGCTGATGCTAAAGCTATCCAAGAATCATAAAGTGTTTCATTCTTCTGTTGAGAAGCACAGGAAAAAGAGAGAATCAAACGATTTACTTCTCCGATGATGATCAGTCAGGTACATGATAATCTACAAACCGATTTTTATGGACATTAAAGAGTTTTCCAGTTTCTTTTAAATCAGGTGATAACAAATGTACTATCTTTTTTGCAACCTCTTGTGGTGAAGGGAGAGTTTGTGGATCTTCACCGGGCATAGCTTCAGCGCGCATGGCAGTGCGTGTGGCACCAGGGTTGACACAATTAATCTTAATAGGGGTTTGTTTGAGTTCTTCTGCCCAACAGCGGGCAATCATCTCTAAAGCCGCTTTAGAGGCTGCATAAGCTCCCCAGAAAGGGCGCGCAGCATGCGCAACGCTTGAGGATAACAGAATGGCTCGTCCAGCATCAGATTCTCGTAATAAAGGCTCAACAGCTTTCATTAAGCGCCATTGGCTGAAAAGATTTATTTGAAAAACATCTTCAAATACCGTGTTTTCTATATGCGCTATTGGTGAGAGTGTTCCAAGGATTCCTGCGTTTGCAACGATAATATCAAGTTTTTTCCAGCGTTTGGCAATTGAGATAGCAAGAGTATCGATGTTTTCCATATGATGCAAGTCAAGGGGAACAAGGGTTGCATGAGCCCCTTTTTCTTGGATCTGATTATCTAATTCAGTAAGTCCACTGACTGTTCGTGCAAGAGCAATAATATGAGCGCCGCGTGTAGCAAGCTCGAGTGCCAAATAATAACCAATTCCTCTTGATGCGCCAGTAACAAGTGCAACACGCCCATGGAGACTAAATTTTGTCATCATTAATCTCTTGTTCTAAGAACAGATGATTGATGAGTTTTGGAGAGGTTTTCTTGATCAACCAGCTGCGTAGGATAATATCCAGTAAAATAATGGTCAGTAAATTGTGGATCGGCATTATTCCGTTTTTCTCCTGCTACAGCAAGATATAATCCATCCGTTGAAAGAAATTCTAATGAATCCGCTCCAATAAAATCACACATAGATTTTAAATCTGGATATTGATTTGCTAAAAGGCTTTCAACTTTAGGTGTATCAATACCATAAAAGTCGGGATAGAAAATCATAGGGCTAGAAATGCGCATATGAACTTCTTTTGCTCCTGCATCACGGAGCATTCGCACAATTTTAAGAGATGTTGTTCCACGTACAATAGAGTCATCAACAAGAATAACACGTTTTCTTTCAATCACAGGACGGTTTGCAGAATGTTTTAATTTGACACCAAAAGCACGAATTTGTTGTGTTGGTTCGATAAAAGTGCGACCAACATAGTGATTACGAATAATACCAAGCTCGAAGGGAATTCCAATTTCTTGTGCATAGCCAATTGCAGCAGGAGTTCCTCCATCAGGAACAGGAACCACAACATCACCCTCACAAGGGGCTTCCTGTGCTAAACGTATTCCCATATTTTTGCGTGTTGCATAGACACTACGCCCTCCAACGATTGAGTCCGGACGGGCAAAGTAAACATATTCAAACAAGCAAAGTTTTTCTGGTTTTTCATTTTTTGGTTTTATAATTTTTTTAGTAATTTCCCCATTTTTTTGTATTTCACATATGATGATCTCCCCATTTTTAACATCACGGACATACTTTGCTCCAATAATATCAAGAGCACAAGTTTCAGAACAAAAAATAGGCTTACCATCAAGTTCCCCCATCACGAGGGGTCTAATCCCTGTTGGATCGCGTGCAGCAATAAGCTTTGTACGCGTGAGCGCTAACATAGCATATCCACCCTCTACTTGCCGAATTGCATCAACAAAACGATCAGAGGACGATTCATAACGTGAGCGGGCAATAAGATGGAGAAAAACTTCTGAATCTGACGTTGATTGACAGATAGCACCAGAAGCGATGAGTTCACGGCGTAATGTGAGACCATTGGTAAGATTACCATTATGAGCAATAGCAATGCCTCCAGCTTTCAACTCAGCAAAAAGGGGTTGAACATTGCGTAATGCTACTTCTCCAGTTGTTGAATAACGGGTATGTCCAATAGCGCGATTTCCTGGTAAGCGTGCAAGTGTTGTAGGATTGGTATAGTGATCACCAACAAGACCTAAATGCTTTTCTTGATGAAACATTTTATTATGGTAGGAAACAATACCAGCCGCTTCTTGCCCACGATGCTGAAGTGCGTGGAGTCCAAGAGCTGTTAATGTTGCTGCATCTTCATGCCCAAGAATACCAAAAACGCCACATTCTTCATGAAGGGTATCATCATCTAATGAAAATTCTTGACAGAAAACATCACTCTTTATCATCATATTCTTTCAGTTGTGATACGAAGGAATCATTAATATCACATTCTACATCATTTAGTTCTCTTTCCTCATGAAAAACTATTCTCTATTTTTTGAAAATTATCTTTTCATGAGAGTGTTGCCCATACGTATGTTTATTGCTGTCTTTAAACAAATTTTCCGCCTTTTCGAGAACCGATCCAATATCTTTTGGGAGTATTTCCCAAACTTTTTGTCCTAGTGAATCTAAAATAGGCCTTGTTTTTGCATTTTTTAACCAATTCGCTTGAAGCTCGGGTTTAATCAGTGCATTAATCAGCAACATACCGATGACCATGATAAGTAAACCGCGAAGTGCTCCAAAAATAAAACCAATAGCACGGTCAAGAATACCAATTCGACTATCAATAATAAAATCAGAGATCTTCATTGTAATAATTGAAGTAATAATGAGAACAATAATAAAAATCGTGACCAATGTTGTGATCAATGCAATCATTTTATTAGAGAGATAGTGTTCAAAGAAAGGTAAGACAGGCTTGAATAAAAACAGTGTCGTAATAGCTGCAACTGCCCAAGAAATCAACGATAACACTTCACGTGAAAACCCTCGAAGCATAGCAAGAAAAGCGGACAACAGGATGATTACTACGACAATTCCATCAAGGATTGTTATGATCATTTGTTTGTTCCTTATACATAAAGTTGTGTTCTTCTAAGTCTATGTGCAAATATATTTTTTGTTCTTATAGCAAGGATCTTTTGTATTTTATAGAGTTTTTTCTATATTATCATATCTATGGTGCAGATCATTTTTTACTTACGGTAAGAGTAGCAACGAGTTCCGGAAGGTCGGAGAAAGTTTTTTGTTGAAAATTGAGCGACTTCATCATTTCGGTTGTTGTTGTGGGATGAAATGCTCCTTGAAAGCCGAGTTTTTTTGCTTCATTGATGCGCTGTGCTGAATGTGAAACAGCGCGGGTAGCTCCTGAAAGACTGACTTCACCAAAATATACATAATCCGTTGGCAATGCGATATTGGCAAGAGAGGATACCAAAGCAGCGGCTACAGCTAAATCAGCAGCGGGTTCTGATATGCGATATCCACCTGCCACGTTCAGATAGACATCATGCTGTCCAAAACGAATGCCGCAATGGGCTTCTAAAACGGCAAGAATCATAGAAAGACGATTTCCATCCCATCCGACAACCGCACGTCTTGGTGTCCCAAGGGAAGAAGGAGCAACAAGCGCTTGAATTTCTACGAGTATTGGGCGTGTCCCTTCCATTCCCGCAAAAACAGCAGCACCTGGTGCTTTTTCATTACGTTCTCCTAAAAACAATTCGGATGGATTTATCACTTCGCGTAATCCTTTATCAGACATTTCAAAGACACCAATTTCATCTGTTGGTCCGAAGCGATTTTTTACAGTTCTAAGAATGCGATAATGATGTCCTCCTTCACCCTCAAAATAGAGAACGGCATCAACCATATGTTCAACAACTCGAGGACCAGCAATTTGCCCATCTTTTGTAACATGACCAACAAGAACAACGGCGGTTCCCGTTTTTTTGGCAAAGCGGATCATTGCTTGAGCACCGATACGTACTTGTGTAACAGTGCCGGGTGATGAATCTGCTGTATCTGACCATAGGGTTTGAATTGAATCGATAATCACCATATCAAGGTTTTTATGTTCGCTTAAGGTTGCCAGAATATCTTCAACATTGGTTTCAGCAGCAAGTTTCACCTCTGTATTGTTAGCTTCAAGCCTTTGCGCGCGCAGACAAATTTGCGCAATAGCCTCTTCACCTGAAACATAGATAACATTATATCCTTTGCGTGATAAAGCAGCAGCTGTTTGTGTCAGCAATGTTGATTTACCAATACCCGGATCACCTCCAACAAGGAGTGCTGATCCACGGACAAAGCCCCCACCGGTAACACGATCAAGTTCAGCAATACCAGAATGAATACGTGGAGTATCTTCGATATTTCCAGAAAGAGATGTGAGTGTGACAATGCGTCCTTTACGAGCATTCTGTTTAGGACCACTTCCTATGCCGCCATTTATAGTTTCTTCGATAAGGGAATTCCATTCTCCACAAGCACTACATTTTCCCGCCCAACGAGAATGGACAGTTCCACAATTTTGACAGATAAATTGAATACGATTACGCGCCATGTTAATTTAACCGATTTGCTCTGGAAGATAATTGCTATCGGCCAGATCACTGAATCGTGTGAAATCAGATTGAAAGGCAAGTGGCACGATTCCTGTCGGCCCATGGCGCTGTTTTGCAATAATAACATCAGCTTTTCCAAAAGCTTTGTCCATTATTTCTTGCCATTTTGTATGTTCTAAGCTACCTAATTTTGGTTCTTCATTTTTGAGATAATATTCTTCGCGGTAGACAAACAGAACAATGTCGGCATCTTGCTCAATTGAACCAGATTCACGTAAATCTGAGAGTTGGGGACGTTTATCTGTTCTATTTTCTACTTGACGTGAAAGTTGAGAGAGAGCGATAATAGGAATATTCAATTCTTTCGCTAACGCTTTTAATCCTGTGGTAATTTCTGTGATCTCTTGAACACGATTTTCTGATGAACGCTTTGAACCGCTTGTCATGAGTTGGATATAGTCAATAAACAAGATATCTAAACCATGTTGTCGCTTGAGACGCCGCGCACGAGCAGCTAATTGCGTAATTGATATTCCCCCAGTTTGATCAATATAAAGTGGTGCCTTTTGTAGTTGGTTCACCGCACGAATAATTTTTGAAAATTGTTCATCTGAGATATTACCACGCCGAATATCAGAAGAAGAGACTTCTGTTTGTTCAGAAATAATACGGGTTGCAAGCTGTTCGGATGACATCTCAAGTGAGAAGAAACCTACAATACCCCCTTCATTTTCTTGGATATTGGCATTACGATTATAAGCATTAGCAATATTAAAGGCAATATTGGTAGCCAGTGAGGTTTTTCCCATACCAGGGCGTCCTGCAAGGATAATTAAGTCAGATGCTTGTAATCCTCCCATTTTTTCATCAAGTGTTTTAATATGGGTGGCTATCCCTGATAATTGTGAAGAGCGCTTTTTCGCAGCACTTGCCATATCGATAGCTTTTTTGATAGCCTCATTAAAATTTTCAAATCCACCTCCATATTTCCCTTTTTCTGCTAGCTCAAATAACTGATTTTCAACAGTTTCAATTTGTTGGGTAGGCGTGAGCTCTACAGGAGCATCAAAGGCTGTATTGACAACTTGAGTTCCAAGGTTAATCAAAGACCGTCGGATAAAAAGATCGTAAATGACGCGTCCATAATCTTCAGCGTTAATAATAGTGACTGCCTCTGTGGCTAAGCGAACAACATACTGGTATACAGTAATATCTCCAATTTTTTCTTCCATTTGGATATAGGGCTTGATTGTAACTGGATCTACACGTTTTCCTGTTTTAATAAGGTGAGATAAAACATGATAAATTTTTTGATGCAATGGTTCAAAAAAATGTTCTGGTTTTAGAAAATCTGAAACGCGGTCAAGAGAATCATTGTTGATAAAGATGGCACCAAGCAATGCCTGTTCAGCTTCAATATTATACGGAAGCTGCCGAAAAGAAGGAGAATCTTCCTTCTTTGAAGAGCTGACATTAACAACGTTAGTTTCTTCCATAATATTTTTCCACTAAAATTCTAAGTCTAGCTACTTTAGGCGATAAATTGAAAATCGTATAATTAAAAGAATAGAGCTACAAATCTTCATTTTAAGTTAAAATTATATAATTTTTCAAAACCCTCTTTTCGTTTCTCATCTATCATTTGTGTATTATTTATATAACATTGATCTATTTTATTTTATAATACGTGATTTTAAAGTGGAAGTTTTGCTATTCTAAATTTAAGTGTTTTGAAGTTATGTGACCTTAAAATTCCAATATCTGTGTAAGTAGAATTACTTTTTTATAACTGAAATTATTTCAGATCATGTGTTGATATAATCAACTTACCGCTCATACAAACCTTACCCTTAAGGGTAGAACTTTAAATTATTTTTGCTTTAGATGCTAGACAACAAAAGAAAATTTCCTCTTAGTGATATTATCATTCTCGGCATGTAATGCCTTTAAATAATATATTCCTAATTCTTTCATAAAAATTAGGTTCTTTATGTATGATAGCCATAAAATACCCAATTTTAAAGTGTGAGTATTTTATGAGCAATATTTAAAATAGAATAAAAAATATAAAACAGAAAGCAAAAATAGCAATTAAGCTTCTTGATGAGAACTGTTTATATCGTTGTCATTAATTTCTTCTACCAATAATTCTTCCTGATTTTCTTCTAATAATTCTTCTTGAATATTATATATTTCTTTAGCAGAAGTGAGAGTTTCACCTTCTGCTTGGCGTTGTGCTTCACTGGTAGAACGCGCAACATTAATAATCACAGAAATTTGAACCTCAGGATGTAAGCTAAGAGTGATTGTGTGAAGACCGATCATTTTTATTGGATGGTTAAGTTCGACTTGATTTCTCCCAATAGAAAAGCCTTCATCTGTTATAATTTCAGCAATATCACGTGTTGATACAGAACCATAAAGTTGTCCTGTTTCACCAGCAGAACGAACAACAATGAATGATTGTCCATCAAGTTTTTCAGCAACTTTTTGCGCTTCGCTTTTGCGTTCAAGATTACGGGCTTCAAGTTGTGCACGTTGTATCTCAAAATGTTTTTTATTGGCTTCATTTGCGCGTAAAGCTTTACCTTGAGGCAAGAGAAAATTACGCGCATAACCATCTTTAACTGAGACAATATCACCCATCTGACCAAGACGAGGAATGCGCTCAAGTAAAATAATATCCATAGTTTTTCCTTTCGAACAAATAAATTTAGTGGAGTTTTTTGCGTGATTGAAAATTATATTGAATAGCAGCCCAAATTCCCATCAAAAGCATCATGAAAACAATAGGTGGAGTAAAAACGACTGTTAAAATAGCAATATAAACAAGAGAAAGTATAATAATCCGACCGTTTACCCCTTTTGTAATATTGTGAAGATATGCTAGACCACTAATTAATATGATGACAGTGTATGCAGTACTAAAGACACGGGTACTCAAGTTAAGAGAAGCGCTCAACTCAACCATCGATGCTATGCAAACAATAATGAAAATAACAATTCCAGAAATTGGAAGGCGGAGAGTTTGGCTCCAATCATCACGGGGTCTTTTCAGCCATTTCATGTGTTGTGCTGCTATCATGGAAAAGTAAAGGTTACCAATGAGAAAAACCAAACTATAAAGAGTCAAAGAAACAGCAGTAAAAGTTGCTGGATGCGTCATTAAAAGCTCACTAAAAGCGCGTATATCGGCTTCTTTTATTGACTGTGATTGTTGCAGAGTTTGTGCTATGTTTTCGGTGATTTTTTTTGCAATGACGGGTGTGGAAGGACGGGTTTGAACATAGAGCCCAATGAAAGTTGCTATAAGAGCGATAAAATTAGTTAAATGAAAAATAACCGATGATAATGGATACCATATCAGTTCGTTTTCTTTTTGCGCTGGTCGTGCAAGCCCAAGAAGCCAAGAAGCATAGACAGCAGGAAGGAAAAATAAGAACATCAAGCCAAGAGCAATATAGGTATTAGTGGTTATGATAAGAACAACAGTGGCACTTATGAGGGCGATGAGACTGGCTAATGTTCCTTGACCGAACGCAACAATAAAAATTGGCAATGAAAGAAAGCAGCCAAGAAGAAGAGAAAAAAAGGGCGCGATATTTGCAACACTGATGATTGCCATTCCTATTACAACAGCAAATAATCCTGCTAAAATACCGATTAATATCTCATAGGTACGATTTTTTTTCATTTATTGCTGTCCTGCTTTCTGCAGTTAGGGGCGCGTCAATACCCCAACTTTGACATGTAATAGCTTAACATAGGATGCAACAAGCTATTTTTTAAAACCATATAAGAAAAGCAACTGGATAAACTCTCCAGTTGCATAGCGTATTGATCGTTTACTTTATAATGTACGGAAGTAAGCCTAAAAAGCGAGCACGTTTGATAGCATTAGCTAATTCACGCTGTTTTTTTTGACTAACAGCAGTAATCCGTGAAGGAACAATTTTCCCACGTTCGGAAATATAACGTTGTAACAACTTGATGTCTTTATAATCAATTTTGGGAGCATTAGTCCCTGAAAAAGGACATGTTTTACGACGACGATGAAAGGGGCGACGTGCAGAGTTTTGATTGGTATCAGTCATCATTCTACCCCTTCTATAGCATTTTCACGTTGACGACGCGGAAAACGAGGACGCTCTTCATCGTGTCCAATGTGATGGCTATTGCGATCAAGGTGTGAGAGCATAGCAGATTTTTCTTTTTCGTGTTTTTCTACGCGAATGGTCATATAACGCAAAATATCCTCATTGATGCGCATCTGACGTTCCACTTCAGCAATTGCTGAAGCTGGTGCATCAATATTGACCAAAGTATAATAAGCTTTACGGTTTTTACGAATACGGTAAGCAAGAGGACGAAGTCCCCAATTTTCTACACGCCCAACTTTTCCACCATGTGCTTCAATGACACCTTTGTAGAGACTCAAAAGTTCATCAACTTGCTGCGGTGTAATGTCTTGTCGGGCAAGGAACATATGTTCATAAAGAGCCATTGTTTTGCCTTTCTTCAATTAAATCTCACCGGTTTTAGCGCAAAGCCTCTGCGACTTGTCTTTTTTGGAAATCCAAAGAAGAAAGGACGCGTTTACGATTCGAGACATCCGAGAGCGGAGACACGGGAGGCCGGAAACATTGTATTTCCTACTGATATTTTACAGCCCTCCGTTCAACCTCCAGCTAAAGTGCCGGCAACGAATATTTCATATCTACAGGTTATCTTTTAAAATAGCAAGTTTATGCACATAAAAAAATTGATTTGTTAAATCTTGATATATTTCCCTCTTCTACAAAAAGATAGTACTGTAACATAAAGGAGAGAAAAATGGACTTTTTAAACCAGATTGATGTTACACTCTTTGAAATGTTTGTCGGCAATCATCAAGCTTGGTCGATTGTAGTTTTGTTTAGTATTTTTTGTGCAAAGTTTTTAATTTACATTATTCCTCTCCATCTTTGTGCGTTGTGGTTTTGTGGTGGGGAGAGGGAACGATGTGTCGTACTAAGCATTTGCATGAGTATTTGTGCGGCTCTTTTCGTAGGTTATCTCATTTCTCTTTTTTATTTTCATCCTCGCCCATTCGTGGTAGGGTTAGCGACACCGCTTATTCAACATCGTGCAACAGCTTCTTTTCCTAGTAATCATGCCTTGACCATTGCATCTTATGCAGCTAACTTTTATTTTTACCGATACAAAGTTGCTTTTAAATTTGCCACGGTGTTTTTGTGCTTGATCTGTTGGGCGCGCATCTTTGTGGGTGTACATTATCCCTTTGATATTTTAGCAGGTGCAATTTTAGGAAGTCTCATAAGTTTGGGTGTTATTCAGTTTATAGCTCCCTACTTTCCTAAGTTTTTATATCAAATTCCGCCTTTAAAATATAATTTTAAGAGTGGTATTCGTTTTAAATAAAGGGCTTTATCTTGATTTGTGCGGATGAATAAGGTCAAAAGAGAATAATTTTGTACAATTTTAGGAGTTGATAAATGGGTGCAGCTTTTATTTTTCCAGGGCAGGGAAGTCAACTTGTTGGTATGGGGAAGGCGCTTACAGAGCAATTTATTGCCGCACGGATGGTTTTCGAGGAAGTTGATGATGCTTTGGGTGAGAAATTATCAAAGATCATTTTTGAAGGACCAGCAGATGTTTTAACGTTAACAGCAAATGCACAACCGGCATTAATGGCTGTATCCATGGCTGTCATTCGTGTGATGCAACAATTAGGGTTTTGTATAGAAGAAAAGGTAAAGTTTGTTGCTGGTCATTCTTTAGGCGAATACTCGGCTCTTTGTGCTGCTGGTACATTTGCTCTCACAGATACGGCAAGACTTTTGCGTATTCGTGGCAATGCTATGCAGGCTGCTGTCGCAGTTGGTGAAGGTTCTATGGCAGCACTGATTGGTTTGGAAGAGCACGTTGTGGAAGAAATTTGCGAAACTGTTTCTGGAGAAGGACTATGTCAGATTGCTAATGATAATGGTGGTGGACAATATGTTATTTCAGGTAAAGCAAAAGCAGTTGAGACAGCGGTAGAGATTGCATCAACAAAAGGTGCAAAACGTGCACTTCTTCTTCCAGTTTCTGCACCTTTTCATTCATCTTTAATGCAACCTGCTGCTGATGCCATGAAGAAAGCACTTTTGACTGTTAACAAAATGCCTCCTATTGTTCCTTTGATTGCTAATGTTTCTGTTGCACCTGAGAGCAATCCAGAGCGTATTACTGCTCTTCTTGTTGAACAAGTGACTGGGAGGGTGCGATGGCGTGAAACGATAGAATGGATCGCTGCTAATGGGGTTGATACGCTTTTTGAAGTTGGTTCTGGAAAAGTATTAACAGGTTTAACGCGTCGTATTAACAAAGATATAAAGGGGGTAACAATTGGAACAGTTGATGAAATAGAATCAGCGCTAGGCATGCTTGGCGTTTAATCTATAAGGAGTAAAAAAATGTTTAGATTAACAGGACGTAAAGCTCTTGTAACGGGGGCTTCGGGAGGAATTGGTGAGGCAATTGCACGCTGCTTTCATGCACAAGGAGCCATTGTTGGACTTCATGGAACACGTGAAGAAAAGCTTAGAGAAGTGGCGGCAGAATTAGGGCAGAATGTTTTTGTATTTCCCGCTAATCTTTCTGAACGCCAATCGATTAAACAATTGGCTGAAGTTGCAGAAAGAGAAATGGATGGCGTCGATATTTTGGTTAACAATGCGGGAATCACTAGGGATGGTCTTTTTGTGCGTATGCAAGATAAAGACTGGGATGATGTTTTAGAAGTTAACCTAACAGCTGCTTCTCTTTTGACGCGTGAATTAATACATTTTATGATGCGCCGCCGTTATGGAAGGATTATTAACATTACATCTGTTGTTGGTGTTGTGGGAAATCCTGGACAAACGAATTATTGTGCTGCAAAAGCAGGTTTGATAGGTTTTTCTAAAGCATTGGCACAAGAAATTGCTTCGCGAAACATCACTGTCAATTGTATTGCTCCAGGATTTATTAAATCTGCAATGACAGACAAGCTTAATGAAAAGCAAAAAGAAGCCATTATGGCGGCGATTCCAATGAAGCGTATGGGAAGTGGGCAAGAAATAGCCGCTGCGGCTGTTTATTTAGCAAGCGATGAAGCAGCCTATACGACAGGTCAAACACTTCATATCAATGGTGGAATGGCAATGATTTGAGTATTTATTTTATTCCACATTGATTTATGAGTTGTATTATTTTAGATAGTAACGATTGAAATAGAAAGATGCATCTATTTCTTTAACATGGCCGTTGATCAATTGATGTCGGAATGTCAGATTGGTTCATTTTGTAGGGGATATCCACAGGATGTTTTAAATCATTGCTAAAATCTTTTAAAGTGATGCATCTATTGCTTGATTAGATGAGCCGATATAGTTAACCAAATTATAGGAAAATATAAATTCGAGGATTTCAACATGAGTGATACAGTAGAGCGCGTTAAGAAAATTATTGTGGAACATCTTGGGGTTAATGCTGATAAAGTTGTAGAAAATGCAAGCTTTATCGATGATCTAGGGGCTGATAGCCTTGATACAGTTGAACTCGTTATGGCTTTTGAAGAAGAGTTTGGGGTAGAAATTCCAGATGAGGCTGCTGAAACGATTTTCACAGTTGGTGATGCAGTCAAGTTCATTGATAAAGCTTCTGCATGATTACTAAAGGGCAAAGGCATAAATTGCTTTTGCCTATATTCTTCGGAGCTCTTTTGAAAAGAGAGCTTTGAGAGGTGAAGTTTAGTTCAAGGTTAGAAGTTATGAGACGTGTTGTTGTTACTGGTTTAGGATTGGTATCTCCATTAGCTGGTAATATTGAATATAGTTGGAAACGACTTCTTGAAGGAAGAAGTGGTGTCCGACGTATTACTGAGTTTGATGTGTCAGATTTGCCATGCCAGATTGCTGCGCGTATCCCTTTAGGGGATGGAACAGAGGGGACCTATAATGCTGATTTGTATATGGAACCTAAAGAGCAACGTAAAGTTGATGCATTTATTGTTTATGCAATGGCTGCTGCTAACCAAGCGCTTGCAGATGCAGAATGGTTTCCTAAGAATGATGAAGATCAGATTTGTACAGGTGTGTTAATTGGTTCAGGAATTGGGGGAATTGAGGGCATTGTTGAATCTGGTTATACGCTTCGTGATAAGGGACCTCGTCGTGTTTCTCCTTTTTTTATTCCAGGTCGTTTGATTAATCTTGCTTCTGGTTATGTGTCTATTCAATATGGTTTACGAGGGCCTAATCATTCTGTTGTAACGGCTTGTTCGACAGGAGCGCATGCGATTGGTGATGCGGCACGTTTGATTATGTTTGGTGATGCCGATGTCATGGTGGCAGGGGGGGCCGAATCTCCGATAAATCGGATATCTCTTGCAGGTTTTGCAGCTTGTAGAGCTCTTTCTACTTGTCGCAATGATGATCCTGAACGGGCGTCACGTCCTTATGATGCTGATCGTGATGGTTTTGTGATGGGGGAAGGAGCGGCAGTTGTTGTTTTAGAAGAGCTGGAACATGCCAAAAAACGAGGAGCGCGTATTTATGCTGAGGTTATTGGCTATGGTTTATCTGGTGATGCTTACCACATTACAGCGCCTTCAGAAAGTGGTGAAGGGGCTCAGCGTAGTATGATGGCTGCTCTTAAGCGTGCACAAGTGAATGTGAGTGAACTTGATTACATTAATGCTCATGGTACATCAACGATGGCTGATTCTATAGAGCTAGCAGCTGTTGAACGTGTTTTAGGGAATTATGCACCACAAGTATCCATGTCATCAACGAAATCATCTATCGGGCATTTACTTGGTGCCGCCGGTGCTGCTGAGGCTATTTTTTCTGTTCTAGCTATACGGGATAATATAGCTCCAGCGACACTTAATCTTGACAATCCGTCGATTGAAACGAAAATCGATCTTGTACCACACAAACCGCGTGAACGAAAGATTGATACAATTCTTTCTAATTCTTTCGGATTTGGTGGGACAAATGCATCGTTGGTGATGCGACGTTTTAGTGGATAGTAAGTATTTTTATTTAATTTCTGCTTTTGAGTTTTCTACTTTGTTATAAGGTGAATGAGAAATTATAATATTGTCCTTAATCGCTATTGAGGGGTTATGTCCGGTGTGAAAAAAGGAAAATCATTAAAGGACGTAAGTGATTCCTCTTCGAATCATTTAGCATATAGTTATGACATGTTAGTACATAAAAAACGAAAGAAATCATCGATCGTCCGTAATCCGTTGGTTATTCTCGGTCATTTTTTTCTTATGCTGATTGTGGTTATTCTTTTCGCCATAAGTATTCCTCTTTATATTGGAAAAAGTATTTTTGAAGAAAAGGGGAAAATTGAGGAAGAACAAATTGTTCTTATCCATCCTGGCACAGGAATTCGTGAAATTGCTTCATTGCTAGAAAAACGTGGTTTCATTCGATCATCAGATATTTTTGTTTATGGGGTTGGTTATCACCAAAAAACAACGCATCTGAAGGCTGGTGAATATTTAATTCCAGCACATGCTTCGATGCAGGATATTATGGATATTCTTGTGAAAGGAAAATCTATTGAGTATACATTTACAGTACCTGAAGGTTTAACGGTTCAGCAAGTTTTCGATCGATTAGCTGCGAATGAAATTTTGATTGGAGATCTTCCAAAAATTTTGCCTCCAGAGGGCTGTTTAATGACGGATACTGTTCGTTTTATTCGGGGGACAACGCGTAAAGAGATTGTAAACAGATTGCGTGAAGAACAGACAAAATTAATTCATGCTATATGGGCTACGCGTTCGCCTGATTTACCCATTAAATCGATTGATGAATTTGTTATATTAGCCTCAATTGTTGAGAAAGAAACGGGAATTGCAGCAGAAAGACCAATGGTTGCTGCGGTATTTTATAACCGCCTTACAAAGCATATGCGTCTTCAATCGGATCCAACAGTTATTTATGGTCTCTTTGGAGGAAAAGGAAAGCCATCAGGTCGTGCAATTTATCGTTCAGATCTTGAGAAGGAAACACCATATAATACTTATAAAATTAATGGTTTGCCTCCAACAGCTATTGCAAATCCAGGTCGAGATTCTTTGAAAGCGGTGGCACATCCACCAAGCAGTGACGCACTTTATTTTGTTGCTGATGGTTCAGGAGGGCATGTTTTTTCTCGAACTTTAGAAGAACATAATGTGAATGTTCGCAAGTGGCGAGAATTAAAGGCAAGACATTGAATTTATAACGATAACACATCTTTTTGCATCGTAAATGAGAATGCAAAATATAGTAAAATTTTTCTCTTTAAACTTTTTATGAGAATGATAAAAAAATCATTTTTTTGTCTGTCACAAGTAGGATTAGCGTATGGATAAAAATATTTAAGAAAGCAGTGAATACACTGCTAATAACGTATCTCAAAAAAGAGCAGAATAACATTGAAAACTGCTAAGAAAACACATTGATTAGGGGAAAGGTTTAGATAATGTATAATTCAAATTTTGGAGAAACATTTATGAACAAAGTAGAGTGATGTAATGACAGTCTTCGAAAGTAAATTGAGTGCTATAAAAATAAATCAACGCCGCGGTTTTTTATTTATTCTCTCTTCACCTTCAGGTGCTGGTAAATCAACAATTTCTCGATTACTTCTAAAAGATGGACAATTAGAGCTTTCCGTAAGTGTGACCACAAGGAAAAGGCGTCCTAGTGAAGTAGATGGACTGCATTATCACTTTATTTCAAAGGAAGAGTTTGAATATAAGCGTGATAGAGATGAATTTATTGAATGGGCAGAAGTTCACGGAAATTATTATGGCACTTTACGTGAAACTGTTGAAAACGCATTGAGTATTGGCCGTGATATGTTATTTGATATTGATTATCAAGGTACCGAGCAGCTGCAAAAAAAGATGCTGGGAGACACTGTATCTGTTTTTATCCTTCCACCATCAATGAAAGAGCTTGTTTCGCGGTTACATCGTCGAGCAGAAGATAGTCAAGATATCATCAATTTACGATTGGAAAATGCACGAACGGAGTTAAAGCATTGGCGTTCTTATGATTATGTTGTGATTAACGAAGATTTAGATCAGTCTTTATCTTTTATTAAATCAATTTATTTAGCTGAAACCGCAAAACGCGAGCGCTGTTCTTATCTTGACTCTTTTGTTGATGGGCTTATTGCTGAAAAGATCGATAAATGTCTTGATTAAAAAAGATTGTATAACAAAAATTGCAATTTTTTAGAGAACTAGATGCGCTAAAGTTACAAATTCGGAAACCGAGAGCGTTTCAGCACGGCGCGTTCCATCAATTCCAGCTTTTTCTAACAGCACTTCACCTCCAAGTATTTTGAGATTTTGACGAAGCATTTTTCGCCTTTGTCCAAAGGCGGTTTTTGTGACGAGGCTTAGTTTTTGTGCAGAGCAGGCAAGAGGTTGTGTTCGCGGAATAATATGAACAACGGAAGAAGTTACTTTAGGTATTGGTATGAAGGCTTGAGGGGGCACATCAAAAGCAATTTTAGCAGTGGTACGCCAGCCAGTTAAGACACTAAGACGTCCATAATGAGTAGATTGAGGTTTAGCTGTAATCCGTTTGGCAACTTCACGTTGAAACATCAATGTCATTGATTCATAAAAAGGAGGCCATGGTTCAGTCAAAAGCCAATTTAATAAGAGTTGTGTTCCAATATTATAGGGAAGATTTGCAATAATGCGAGGTTTTTCTGGGCTTGTTTCAAAGAGTTTTGAGAAGTCTTGCTTCAGTGCATCATTACAAATAATTTTTAATTTTTTAGGATAGTGTTTTTCTATTTCTAAGAGAGCTGGTATGCAGCGTTCATCGCGTTCTATTGCTGTTACAATGGCGCCCTTTGCTAGCAAGGCTCGTGTGAGACCTCCAGGACCAGGACCAATTTCAAGAACAGGTTTTCCTTCTATATTACCTGCATGATGAGCAATTTTAGATGTTAAATTAAGATCAAAAAGAAAATTTTGCCCCAAAGATTTATGCGCTTGTAATCCATATATATCAATGACCTCACGTAGAGGAGGGAGATTATCTATTGGCATGGTATTAAACTATTTTCGGCAAGTTGATTTGCAAGTTTAAGAGCAGCAATAAAGCTTTCGGGAGAGGCTATCCCTTTATCAGCAATGTCAAAAGCAGTTCCGTGATCTGGGGACGTGCGAATAAAAGGGAGACCTAACGTGACATTAACAGTGCTATCAAAGTCTAATGTTTTAACAGGGATAAGGGCTTGATCATGATACATACAAATGGCAACGTCATATGCCTTTCTTGCGCATTCATGGAACATTGTGTCGGCAGGCAGCGGGCCTGCAATATTGAGTCCTTTTTTTTTAAGATATTCAATAGCAGGAGTGATAACTTCAATATCTTCTTTTCCCATTGTACCTTCTTCTCCAGCATGAGGATTAAGACCAGCAACAGCTAGTCGGGGTGACGTTATTTTAAACCGTGTTTTTAAGTCACATTCAGTAATAAGTACCGTTTGAATAATTAAATCACGGGTAAGCTGTGAAGGAACATTTTTAAATGGAATATGAACAGTTATTGGTACTGTTTTTAATCGAGGTCCTGCTAACATCATAACTGGATGATAACATTTATGAAAAGCTTTATGGGCTAAATCGGCTAAAAATTCTGTATGACCTGGAAATTGAAAACCGGCATCATAAAGATTCTTTTTTGCAATAGGACAAGTGATAAGTGCACATGCATGGCCATTTTGAATCAATTGAACACAGCGTTCAATTGCTTCAATGATTCCAGCGGCATTATTCGATGAAGGTATACCTAATTGATCACTTTGTTTGTTTTTTAATGGTATGATAGGAAGAGCGTTTTGAAAATTTTTTGCGGAATTATTGATTAAAACAGATTGCACCTCAACATCAATCTGTAAAAAACGAGCGCGCGAACGAATAACATCTGGATCAGCAAGAAGCACAAAAGGTGGAATTTGGCGCGTAACACGCAAATTCCACGCTTTTAGGACTATTTCAGGACCAATTCCGGCAGGATCACCACCGCTAACAATAAGAGCAGCCATTATGAATTTTGAATGCGCGCCACTCGCCGCAGTTCTCCTAAATATTTGTCGCTTAATTCTTCAAGTTTTTGCGGGCTTCTTTTTTTACTATCTTGAAGAGAAAATATTAGTCGAGCGACATAATCATCAGAAACTCTTTTTATTTTGCAGACAGCAATTGCTTCTATTCCATCAGATGTTTCTTGTAATTTTGTCATTTTTCCAGCAGGCGTTGCAAGAATAGCTTGTTCCCATGCATTGGGAAGTTGGGGTTCCAGAAACTTTCCTAAGTGGCGGATAGTAACGTCTAAAATACCTCTTGCTTGATTGTGAGCATTGGCACATCCACGGAAATGTGCGCGAAAATTGCTTGCTTCTCTTTGACGTCTTTCAAAAATTTCTGAACGACGATGTGCAGGAATAACAAAAACAATTCGCTGTAATGTATATTCATTGGTTGAAGGTTTTACACCACCATTTTTTAATATCCTGCGTACAGCTTCTTGTTCGCTAATCATACCTGTTTCAGCTTGATAGCGTGCACTAACAAGACGCCCCCATCCTATTTGTCCACGGATGTAATCTTTAAAGTGTTGCACAGTGATCTCAGTTTGGATCAGAATCTGGTTGAGCTGATCAATCGTCATATTATTTTGTGTCGCAAAATTCTCAAAAGCTTTATCAACTTCATCATTGCTTACTTCAATATTACGACGTTTTATTTCAATATTTTTTAGCTTTTCATCGATAAGCTCTTTTTTAGCCTGTGCCACCAAATTGCCTTGCTTTTGTTGTAATCTGAGAAAAGCAAGGCGCCTTTGTATATCATAATTTGTGATGGGGTTGCCATTAACTGTAACAACAATAGAAGTCTGCGCAAAGACTGTCGGAATCAAAAATTCATTTATTAGAAGGCTACTTACGCTCAAAGACGCAATATAAAATAAAGCAAGAATACGCTTTTTCAATTTATTCATGTGAATAGGCTTTCGCATTGTTTATTAATTCTCATCAACAACTTAAAATATACTCTTTCTTTCATAAAAACAATGATAAGTTAAATGACTGATACATTCTCTTTATAAATTAATCTATCTTTTTTCCGATATCTGCAATCGTACGCAATGAAAGAGAGAAATTAAAGTTTTGCAAGGGTGTTTTCCTGCCTGGATTCGTTACCTGTTGATAACCGAATGTTAACCCGAAACATTCATCTGTATAATTCAAGCTAATTCCTCGCTTTACAAACGTACCAGATACTAAATCATAACCGGCGTTGCTATTAATAGACCAATAATCTGCCAGTTTAAGTCCTGTTTGAAAAGAAATTTCTTGGCGCTCTTGAGGATATTCATAATCTGGTTGCTTTGCGATATAGGCATATTGTAGAGCCGCCCAAAAATTTTGCCATTTTTGTGATGCTTCGATTTCACTACGGCGGATTTTTCCTGTTTTTTTGTCAAAGCGTCCACGCGTTTCTAAGGAAAAACCACTTTTATGGGTCGCACCAAACATTGCAACATAGTCTGAACGTTTTGCCTCTAAGCTAGAATGAATACCGACATTGACAAAGTCCTTTTCTGCAAAAGAATTCTTTCCTGCTAGATGAAAGGATTGTCCAACAAGAGCATAAAGAGACCAATTGTCATTAAAGCTTCCAGAATATCTTAGACCTATATTGGCTCGTGTGCCACCTTCTACACGATCATAACCAGAAAATTTGTCTCGTTTAAAGAGAGTGGTTGCATCAAAGACAAAGCTTTGAGCATCTTCATTAGGAATTTGTCCAATATATTGTTCATTATTGCGTATAAAAATTTGTGCGGTTGGTTCTATAATATGTGTAGAATGATCAGCTGTAATGAGGAAGGGATAGCGTAGTTCCAAGCCTGCTGTTGCCATGCCACGAATTGTTGAACCATGAATTGCGGATAAGGCATTGTTTTCTGTAGAATCTGTATAATTTTCGCTTGCATTGGTTGTAATAATATCAGCTCGTAGAGAGAGAAGAGGGGTTAATATGAGGCCATTGTGCGTGTTGAAGCGCTTTTTCCACTGAAGCTCGTTTGTTAAACGCAAACTATTTCCAGCCATACCAGAAAGTCTTACTATGTTGAGAGGGTTTCCCTTCTGGTCGTGTGAACTGAAGTCAGCATGACGACGATAAATTGATTGTATATTACTATGGAAGGTAAGCTCCCCATTATAAATGGGTTCATCTGGTGTGAAAAAATAATCGATGCGCGGTAGGACCCAAGCTTGCCGAGAGTGACGTTCATAATGAGGATCATTCAATAATGAATCTTGAACTTTAAAATGATAAAAATGCATATCAAAATATTTTTTTCCTGCAAGACCATTCAGATAGATCTGAGAAAGTTGTGTAGGATTGCTATAGTTTTCAAGTTTATAGGCACGACTAAAATGCCGATCTGATTGTGCAAGAATATCCCATCCATAAGTCCAGTGTGAATTAATACGAAAGTCCCCTTTTGTTGCCAGCATATAACGGTTTTTATGCTGTGCATCAATCGTATCATTATCAAATCTATGCTGTTTCATTTGGTATATATGAGCAAAGCGAATATTATAACTGCCCATTTTTAAACGTTGACGCCATTCCCCTTCGGTTAAAAGCCCTTGTTGGGTATAAACGGTAGAAGAAAGGGTAAAATCATAGTGAGGGGCGAGATTCCAAAAATAAGAATTCTTTATCCCCATACCGAGATAATCAGTATAAAAAAAATGAGGAGTAAGCAGACCGCTAGCACGCCTGACAGTTGGATCATAGATCTCAAAATTTGGAAATTTTATAATCGGGACACCAAAAACTTCAAAACTGCTATTTTCAAACCGAATTTTTTTGATACTATTATTCCATATGATCTTTCTTGCTTTAATTTTCCATAGGACGTCTCTATCTGGTTTATAAGAGCAAGGTTCACAGGCTGTATAGGTTGCATTTTCAAAGACTGTTATGTGATTGTTTTTGCGTGTAGCATTTTGGGCTGAAAAGTGAACATTGTTGGCTGTATCAATACGTAAGGCGTTTACAAAACCCTCGCCAAGATCTTTGGTCATATCAATTTGGTTGGAATAAATTTTATTACCATCCTTTTGAGTAATTTCAACGTTCCCTTGTGCTATAAGCCGTCCTGTTTTTTGATTGTAAATAATTTTTTGAGCGACAACTTTATTGCCATCATATTCGATTTGGACATTACCTTGTGCAGAAACAGTGTTTTCATCACGATTGTAGATGAGTTCATCCGCAGAGAGCAAAAGAGGACGTTCCGGATTTTGAATGCGACTTTGAGAAGGAGACATAAGGCTTTGAGCGTGCGCACAATAAGACAAAGCGCCTCCTAAAATAACCCCCATAACACTTTTAAAAGCGAGAGCACTTAATTTTGTTAAAATAATTTTTTTAAGCGTTAATGCTTTCACTTAGCCATCCTCTTTATGCAGTAAAAAAGAGATTCCTAAGAATAACGCAATAACAACGGGTGTCCAAGCTGCAATAATTGGTGGAATATATCCAGCATTACCAAATGCTTGAACGAGTACGGAAATAACATAAAGCATAAACCCGGCTATTACGCCACCAAGAATCAACTTTCTAGATTGCCCAAAACGTGTAAAATTTAAAGATACAGTTGCTGCAATGAGGGTCATTGCCACAAGCAATGCCGGTAATGCAATCAAAGATTGGAAATACATATCAAAATTATTAGCAGAATAGCCAAATGAACGTGCAATCATAATTTTTTTTGGCAGTTGATAAAATGGAATAGTCGCGGGATTCACTAAACGTTCCGTTAAAAATTCAGGTTTTAGATTAGTTTTTATTTGCAACACGGCAAATTTTTCAGGAGGATGCCCTATTTTATAGATTGTTCCATTTGTTAATAGCCAAGATCCATTAGTCAAGGTTGCTTTTGGGGTATTAATCCAATTTTTGACGGTTGCGTTGTCCTTGTATTGTACAAAGGTTGCATCGAGAAGAGAAAGTCCTTGGTCAGTGATAAATTTAGCACCAATGGTTGTTCTGCCTAAATTTGTACGTTGTGTTAACCAGTGGATACCTGTATTATGAAAAGGTGTTAGTACATTGTTATTGCGCCATTCAGTCATCTTTTTTTCTGCTTGAGAAAATCCCCATGCAGCAAGTGGATTAATGAGAAGAATTGAAAATAATCCCAAAAGAAAAGCTCCCAAACAGGCTGGCATAAGAAATTGCCATGCCGAAACACCGATTGAACGAGTCACCACAAGTTCAAGTTTTTTGTTGAGCGAGATAAGTGTTGCCATTGCAGAAAAGAGTGCAATGAAAGGGATGAGTTGTTGCATGATAAAAGGGATGCGTAAAACAGAGAGGAAAAATGCATCTTTTGCTGTATGATGCGGAATGGAGGATAGCCTGCCGGAGTTCTCTGTGAAATCGATTAAAAGAGCAAGAACAAAAATGCTTCCCCAGAAATAACAAGTTATTTTAAGATAACGTATAAAAAAGTATCGTCCAAGTGTCCACCCAATCATGATATTTCATCCGAGGAATCTTGAGATTTTCGATGTTCAAATTTGTTCATTACTTTTTGAAAAGCGATTTGAATAATCTCATTAACTTTTGTAGGGAGCCCAATTTTATGATTCGTTAAAAGCATAAAAAAGACAAATGCACTTGTTCCTATGGGCATAATATAAAGGAGAGGAACGTATGCAAGATCGTTCTTTGCTTTTTCTGCGAAAAAATATCCTATCCAATACACCAGAAAAGAAAGGGCAATTGCCGAGAGATTTGCGGAATGACGAGCTTGTCGATGGGAGCGTACATCCCCTGCCGCTGCTAATGCAATAAGTGAAAAAACAATAGGGTAGAGCCATTGTGTTAATCTGCGGTGAAATTCAGCTTTATATTGGAGTGGTTTTCGTTGATAGTAGGGATCTTTTGGATCAGGGTTTTGTAAATAAGAAAGAGACCGATCTTTTGGATAAAGAGTAGGTGCTTTATCACTGGGGATAAACTCCCCTAGGCTAAAAGTGTATGAGCTAAATTGAACGATTGAAACACTGTTATTTTGATGGTTGACTCTTTCTATTTCACCGTTATTGAGAACCAGAAAACTGCCGTTTTTATTGCTCACAATGGATGCGTCTGTTGCATAATAAAAAAGATCAGTCTTAGGATCACGCTGGTCGGCAATGAAAAGGCGTTCAAGTGTTCCATTTGGATTTCGTTCGCCAATTTCTATGTAAAGGTTATTGGCGAGTTTTTGAAAGCTTCCTTCACTAATGAATAGATTAATAAGATCAAAATGAGCGCTTGCTAGCATTTGTCGCATATGAAGACGCGCTTGAGGAACAACAAAATTAGCTATAGAAAAGGAGATACAGGATGTAACAATAGCAAGAAGAAGGATAGGTTTCCAAACAGTACTTTTAGGAAAACCAGAGGCATTTATGACAGCAAGTTCTGAGTCTTGATGCATTGCTGAGAGGATGGTTGTAACTGCGATCACTAATGCAAATGGAATGACAAGAAAAATAACAGAAGGAACCAATGAGAGTGAAAATTGTAAGACTGTGAGGAGTGTTTGTTTGCTTGTTGTGAGAAAGTTTATCCGTGCGAGAATTTGTACTGTCCAACTAACGCCCACTGCTGCAATCATGACAGAACTAAACAAAACAAGGACACGTTTCAGGATGTAGAACTCAATAATACGCATAAATTGGGGAAAATCCTCAGCCTTTAATTCGATAGCAAATATTTTTACTGCTTTCGGTTAAAATGTAATAAAGTTTGAAAAAATATCCTTCCATGAATTGGATATTTTAACTAAATAAATAATATAAAATTGCCTATGAGTTCCTCTTTAAATTTTCCGTACATTATATTTTATTTTCAACTATAGTCTACAAAGAATCTAGAAAATAACTTAAAAAACTTTTTTATTAACGTTGAAAATAAAAATTTTTGTCTTTTAAAGACATGTGCAAAAAGATAATGATCTCAATCAAAAAAGAGGGTTTATATCTTGAATCGTTTCCTTTTATATTGGGGGTATGGAAGTTTCTCTAAAAAAGATGTTAGCTTTTTATAAAGAGTGATGAGGGCTTAAGAGGTTGGATATTTTATTCTATCATTTGACGCAGTCAACGCTGAAAGATATTTTGCCAACGCTTGTAGAGCGTGCATTGGCTCGTTTTGGTAAGGTAACAATACAATGTGTAAGTGAAGAACAACGCGATTCTATGGATATGCATTTATGGGTTTATGCGGATGAATCATTTATTGGACATGGAACTGAGTGTGATCAATATTCAAACTTTCAGCCTGTATTTCTGACGACAGGACAAGAAAATCCAAATGATTCAAAGATTCGTTTTCTCATAGAGGGAGCCGTATGTTCGAATATTGATACTTATCAACGGCTTGTTGTGATATTTGATGGTAGAAATGATGAGCAGTTGAGTCTTGTTCGTGCACAGTGGAAAAAATATAAAATGGAAAATCATAATTTAACGTATTGGCAACAGACTGAAGATCGTTGTTGGGAAAAACAGGTTTAATGCGTCTCATCTCTGTTTTTCTGATTTTTATAGGATTGGTAGGAATAGTAAATCCAGCGCTTTTTATTGCGAAAGGATCAGGGGGAGGGCGTTGGGTTTTTATTGTGATTTTTCTTTTAGGCATATTAAAGATATGGTCTACAATTAAAAAAATGAAACGGCATCATGATAATTGATCGAATTTTGCTTGTTTTATGGGCTGTGATATTGGCTTTTTTTTGCGTTTCGTGGTTGGGAACAACACATATCCTATCAGGAATGTTTACTGTTGCTTATATAAGCAATATTGCAGATTTTTTATTTTTCTTTTTAAGCGCTTTGTTCGCGGGAATATTGTGGTGGAAAATACCGCAACCCATGTCTTTAAAAATGAAACTGGCAGCATTTTTGCTGCCAGTACTTATTTTATTCTTCTTTATTATATTTTAGTTGGATATTTCATCATCTGTAAATCCGACGAAGCAAATCAGTGAAATAAAAGAAGCGAGAAGCAAATAATAGCCGATATAAGATGTATCAAAATGCTGTACCAGATATTCTGCAATATAAGGCGCAAGAGAGGCTCCTACGATACCCGATAAGTTGAAAGTAATAGAAGAACCAGTATATCGAATTTCTGTTGGGTATGGTGAAGCCAAAACAGCACCAAGAGGACTGTATATCATCCCCATGATAGACAAACCAATAACAGACATTGCAAGGACTCCTACAACTCCAGAATTTAAGAAATAAGGAATTGCAAAAGAATAGATACCGGTGATGATTGTAACCCAAATCATCAAAGTTCTACGTCTAATACGATCAGCGAGTCTTCCAGTGATGACAGTAAAAATTCCACAGAAAATAGCACCAACAATTTCGACTTGAAGAGCTTGATAAAATGGCAATTGCAGATGGTTTGTTGAGTAGCTTAACAAATAAGCAGTGACCAAGTAAAACAAAACAAATGTTGCCATACCAGAAAATATTCCAAGAAATAAGATTCGTGGACATTTTAAAAAGACATCGATGATAGGAACTTTGACTCGTTCCTTACTTTCAAGAGTTTTTTTGAATTGAACAGTTTCATTGATTGAAAGACGGACCCACAATCCTATAATCATAAAAACAACTGAAGCAATAAAAGGAATGCGCCATCCCCAAGCTAAAAGTTCTTCATGATCAAGGAAATGCAACAGACCTAAATAAACGGCAATAGATAAAAATAAACCGATTGGAACACCCAATTGGGGGAACATCGCGTACCAGCCGCGCTTTTCTGGAGGGGCATTTTCTGTTGCGAGCAAAACAGCTCCTCCCCATTCTCCTCCT
Source organism: Bartonella sp. SD1336NMGDW (assembly GCF_042193565.1). Taxonomy (NCBI): domain Bacteria; kingdom Pseudomonadati; phylum Pseudomonadota; class Alphaproteobacteria; order Hyphomicrobiales; family Bartonellaceae; genus Bartonella; species Bartonella sp. SD1336NMGDW. Next base: position 68,809 of record NZ_JBHILW010000002.1, on the reverse strand, counting down.
AATCCCATTCCCTGTCCAATACGGCACAAGGTCAAGAGGAAAGGGGCAAACCATCCAGCAGTTTCATAAGTAGGAAGAAAACCAATAATGACTGTTGAAAGACCCATCGTGAGAAGAGAAGCAATAAGTGTTGCTTTTCTTCCAACTTTATCTCCAAAATGTCCAAAAACAATTGATCCAAAGGGGCGGGCAAAAAAGGCTGCTCCAAAGATCAGGAAAGATTGTAAAATGGCAATCTGATCATTTTGTGTTGGAAAAAACACATGAGGAAATATGAGAGCTGCGGCAGTGGCAAAGACGTAGAAATCAAAGAATTCAATTGTTGGGCCAATAAGGCTTGCAAACAAAATGCGACGAGGGGAATTTCTGTTGCTTTTACCTTGCATTTCTAAGTTTATAGACATGAATAGAATGTCCCTTTCAGTATATGACAAATCAAATGATGAGTTAACTGACTATAATTATAAAAATTTCAAATCACTGTCGAGTCGATATTATGATGTTTCTTATATATTAGAACAATGGTTATGGCTTGATGAGCATGAATAAGTGTTCTTTAGATTATCCAAGTTAAATAGAATAAAGACACTGTTTTAAATGCTGTAGAGGATGAAATATGTGGATATAAAGGCTGCTCTCATTAATATTACTGTTTCCTTTAATGTTTAATGCCATTTTTATCTATTGAGGGATCAATCTTATTTATAGATCAGCCTTTGGTATCTCAAAAATATTTTTCATAGATGTAATTATAACACTTTTTAAGCGTATCTGAAAGAAATTAAATCTTTTAGTTGTGCATGTATTTTAAAACACAGGATGTATATTTGATCTGTCAGAGTTTAGTCCATCGAATGCTTTATCATCTTAAAAAAACATGAGGTTGAGCAATTGCATTGAGTTGTTTTGGTCTATGCACTTTTTTCTAAATAGGGAAACTTAAATTTGAAATTATGGAGTGTGAATAATGCAACGCAAATTTAAATTAAGTTTTTATGCATTAATGACCAGCAGTTTTTTTGTCAAGATTGCGAGTGCAGATGGAGTAGCGACACCAAAAGAAAAGTTATTAACACCAGTAAGTATCAGTGAACATCTAGAAGAGACAAAAAAAATGTTATCGGAAGTGAGGGGATTAAAAGAAAAAAAAGGGGGATCAAAAAGGATAGAGAATAAACAGATAGTAGAAGGAAGTAAGTCTTCAGAAGAGGAAAGGAAGAGATTAGAAAGCCTATTCTTTGAAGTACTCACAAATTCAATAATAAGTGATGGTGCTATTGTCTATATTACTAATCGTGACTCTGAAGATTCTGAAATAAATAGCTTTAAATATGAAGATGCAGGCTATTCCATCAATAATACGATTCAAGGAGGTGGAAAACTCTACATTGATGCAGCAAGTGTTAGCAGGGATACGACAATTGAGAGTGGTGGTATTGAATTCGTCCAAAATCTGAGCAGTTCAGAATATGCCACTGTTAAAAAAGGTGGTAAACAAATTGTTGAGAGTGGTGCAAATGCTGAGGGGGCTAAAATCTATGGCGGTGAGCAGATTATTTTTGGTAAAGGGGTCCTTGGAACTGGTTTGTCGCGTAAAGATAAGGAAAGTAGTGCTTATAACACCGAAATTTATGCTGAAGATGGAATCCTAGGACTACAAAGTGTCTATAGTGGGGGGATGGTTGTTGATACAAAGGTTATGAAAGGAGGTGTCCAGAATCTTGATGGTAAAGAGAATTTTAATAACGGATTCTCAGAAGATACTGATACAGCTGATACAGAAAATGAGGATTTTACAATTAATGAGGGGGCTTTTGCACTTAGTACCGAGCTTTTTAAAAATGGTGCGCAGAATATCTTAGCAGGAGGGAATGCGAGCGAAGTTACTTTATATGATAGAGCTACTCAGAAGATATATGATTCTGGATACGCGGATAATCTAACAATTAACCACCAAGCACAATCATGGGTTTTTGCTGGTGCAATATTAGATAAGGATACAAATGTTAATGATTTTGGCAACCTCTATCTTTATGCTGGGAATGGTGAAGCTGTTACGGAAGTAGAAAATCTTATTTTAAATGGAGAAGATGCCAAGCTATACATTATTGCTGTTGAAGATAATGGCAAAAAATCTCAGGTTAATATCCAGAATGTAACTGGAAGTGGCAGGGTTATTTTTACGTCTTCTGGGGCTGATAAGCATTACTCTAAGCTTAATATTGATAATCTATCAGGTTCTTTACATTTTGAGTTGAATGTCAACTTTGCCAAGCATCTTAGTGATTATCTTGTTATTAAAGAAAGTGGTTCAGGTTATCATACAATAAGTATTACTGATTCTGGAGGTGAGGTTATAACCCCTTCCCACAAAAAGCTTAAATTAATTTCTGATCATAGTGGAAACGCTCATTTTACTCTGACAAACAGTTTTGGTGAAAAAATCAGAGCTATTGATGCCGGAACATACATGTACAGTTTGAAACATAGAAAAAATGAGAGCAGTGGTAAAATTTGGTATTTAGACGCGAATTATGCTCTTGATGAGGAAAATACCTCTTTATTTTCTGATTTTAACTTGCAACCATCTGCGATGGCTTCATTATCGAATGATCTCATAGAACGCACAATTGAAAAGGGAATGATTATTACGATTGCTGATCCTAGCTTTGATAGTAACAGTGAGAAAGTTGATAGCAATGGAGAAACTTCAATTAGTAATATAGTTAAAGATGCTGGAAAGCTTTCCGTTTATAACGGTGGTTTTAGCCTGTATACGATAATTCAAAGAGGCGGTACTGAACTTATTAGAACACAGGGTCTTTCACAGGATAGTACAGTTAAGAGAGGGGGAAAACAAAAGGTTGAAGATGGGGGAAAAGCTGAAGGGGCTAAAATTTACGGTGGTGAGCAGTTTGTTTCAGGAAAGTCTAATATCAAAGGTGGGATGGTAAGGAGTAGCGCCTATGACACTGTCGTTTCTGGTAAAAGTGGAGTGCTAGGATACCAGAATGTGTATGATGATGGAGAGGTTTTTAGCACAAAGATCATGGAAGGAGGGGTACAAAATCTTTTTGTGGAAGAAGATCTAGACCATTATAGCAGTTTTGCATTTGATACGAAGATCTTTTCTGGTGGAGAACAACACGTTTTAGCGGGAGGAATCGCGATTGGTGTTCTCTTACAAGGGAATGCTTTTCAAGCAATAGATTTAGGAGGCTATGTAAAAGATTTAACGATTAAGGATCAAGCACAGTCGTGGTTACATTCTGGTGCAACACTAGAAGGAAACACCATGATTCATGATTCTGGACGGATTTATCTTTATGCTGGTGCTGAGCAATCTCATACTGAAGTAGAAAAAATTGTTTTAAATGGCAAAGATACCACATTATACTCTATTGCTTCCAAGATGGATGGTGAAAGCTCTTTGATTGAGGATCTAAGCGGGGATGGACGCGTTGTTTTTACTTCTACCGTGTTTAATCCACATTACTCTAAACTTGAGGTCGGTAATCTTTCAGGTAATTTACATTTTAGGTTTAATACTAATTTTGCAGAACAGCGCGGTGATTATCTTCTTATAAAAAAAGGAGCAGGTCATCACACCATCAGCGTTATCGATTCTGGTGTTGAAATGACCAATTCTCTTCTACAAAATCAGAACTTAGTTTTGGAGCTTGATTTAATTCATGATCAAAGCGGAAATGCGCATTTTACTCTGATAGATTTTTTGGGTGAGGAGATAGCTACTGTTGATAATGGAGTCTACATGTACGCTCTCAAGAAAAGAGATCATAACGGTGGAAAGATTTGGTCTTTATCGACACCATCTACATCGGAAAAAATTTCTACTCCTATCTTTCCTCCATCTCATACGGAGTTGCCTATAGATAACTCTTTTGAGCAAGACAATACTGTTTCTCCTTCGGAAGATTCTAGAGCCAATTCTTATACAGGTGATTTCAATTTTTATGCAGAGGATTTCATTACTGGTCTAGGTGAAAAATTTTTACAAAACTCCATACTCGGTAACAATAGCATAGTTTATATTGTTGGTGATGGAGAAACGGATGATTTTAAATTATCCATTAATAATACAGTTCCAGAAACTGCAACACTCTATGTTAAGAATGGTGGTTTTAGTAAGAATACAACAATTGAAAATGGTGGTTCAGAGATTGTAGGGGAACAGGGTATCTCAGAATTTACGATTATTTACGAGGGTGGAAAACAAAGAGTGGAGGGAGGAGGATCCGCATTGAGAGCTGAAATTTATGGTGGTGAGCAGCTTGTTTTCGGAGATAGTTATGTAAATGGTGAAATTGTGGGAAGTAGCACTTATAACACGACACTTTATGGTCAAGGTGACACGCCGGGACAGCAGAATGTATATGATGATGGGATGGCGGTGGGAACAAAAGTGATGAGTGGAGGAATACAAACTCTTGCTAAATGGTTTGCAGATGATGATAATTTTGTACAAAAAAGTGGTGGCTTAGCCGTGAATACTGAGGTTTTCGCGGGTGGGGTACAGCGGCTGTTAGCAGGGGGAGAGGCGGACATTGTGACTTTACACCGCCATGCTGCTCAAGAAGTTCATGCTGGTAGCATTGTAAAAAATCTAACAATTAAAGAAGGAGCCAATTCATGGGTTTTTGCTGGTGCGATGTTGGAAGAAAAAATAAAGATTCATGATTTTGGACAAGTTCATATTTATGCTGGAAATAATAGCTTTTATACTGAATATAAAAATTCTCAGACAACAGTAGATGATATTAATTTAGAGGGAGAAAACGCTAAATTATACTCTATTTCTACTGGATATGGAAACACAGAAATCTATATTAAGAAGCTAAGCGGTGTGGGAAATATTATTTTTACTTCTACAGAATCCGATTTACATTACTCTAAACTTTATATTGATAATCTTTTTGGGAGTCTACATTTCGATTTTAATGTTAGCCTTGCAGAAGGAGAGGGTGATTATCTCTTTATCAAGAATGGTCGTGGTTCTCACACAATAAGTATTGTAGATTCCGGTATTGAAATTGTTGATCCTTCTTCAACAGAACTTGATTTAATAGTTGATCAAAGTGGAGGAGCACATTTTACTCTGAGAAGCTTTTCTGGTGCAAATGTTAAAACTATTGATGGCGGAATCTATATGTATGGTTTAAAACAGAGAATTGATGAGGATGGGGGTGAAAAAGTTTGGTATTTATCTGCGGTATTTATTGATAATGTTTCATTTCTCAACAGTTTGCCACGTAGTAGGAGTAGATCTGCGTGGCATTTAAATCAAAATCAATCAGTTTCTTCTCTTTCAACTATTACAGTTACAAAAGAGCATGCTATTAAGTTGCTACATCGAAGAGAAAACCGCCAAAACTTAAGGCAAAAATCTCCAGATTCTGTATCTCTAACTGTTTCAACTCTTGGAAGTCAAATTATTGAAGGGGCATATCCAGCAAGTCCTCTTCATTTTTCTGATGGAAAGCAACCTGCTGTTGTTTCAGAATCTTCACAATCGTTAGCCGATCAAATGATTTTGCGTCCAGTTCATAAAGAACAGCCTTCTCCACAATTGAGAGAGACGCTTTCAGTTTCTCACTTTTTAACCACTCCCTCTACAGATGCCGTATTGTCTATGTCTGTGGCTCCAGCGATGGTTTTTCACAATGAAATGCAAACCGTGCGTGCGGGAAGAGGAATTCTAGATAAAAGTAACAAGAATGCAGCTTTATGGACCTATGCGATCAAGTCTAAAGAGAGTATTGCTACAGAGCATATAGATTTTAAGTTGGATCAGACAGGTATTGTTTTAGGGATCAATAGTTTAAGCGAGTGGGAAAATGGAGAATTTTATATAGGTGGTTTTGGCAGTTATGACCGCGCGCGCATTGCGCATGCACGGGGTGGTATAAGCGGTATTAATACTTATGGCATTGGCGCTTATGTTACTTATTTGGATCATAGTGGTTGGTATCTCGATGGTATTTTAAAATATAATCATTATCAGAATACTCTAAAGGCCGTTTCAACGAATGGTTTAGGGATTGAAGGAAGTTATAGGCAATGGGCGGTGGGCACCTCCTTTGAAGCAGGTTATCGACTTAAGACGTCAAAGAGCAGTTGGTTGCAGCCTTATGGACAATTTACATGGTTGCAAGTTGAGGGTAAAGAAATCAAGTTATCAAATGACATGATAGGTGACATGCGTCCATTCACTTCATTACGCAGTGAGGTTGGCATATCTTTAGGATATGAATTTGGTTCTCGTATGGATTCCTCATCACTTGCGTATATTACAGCAGCATGGTTGCGTGAGCATAAAGATGACAACCATACATTGATTAATCAACGGCATTCATTTACCACTGACTTATCGGGTAATGCAGGTAAGTTAGGAATCGGTTTGAGCAGTTTAGTGAGTGAGAAGTTAAAGTTATATGGTGAGGCACATTATGTTAAAGGACGTAAAACAAAACAGTCCCTTCAGGGTATTTTAGGTGTACGCTATAGTTTCTAATTATATGGTTATTTTTTAGTTATCTTTAAATGTATGATTGTTTTTAAAGGTCTTTAATTGAAGGTTCAGAGAACAATTTTTCAGAGCATGCAGCTTCGCTTTTCATGATAAGCTGTATACCCTTATATACTTTATTATGCATTACTTTTTTCTTTGATAAGAAAACTCCGAGGAAATACTAAAGAAGCACTATAAAAACGCCCTTATATTCTTGATCAAAAAAGTATTTAAAAAACTGTAAAGAACAGTTTTTTATGAGATAAGGAGGATTTTTAAGAAGGATTGTTTGCAATCTAAGGTTGAAAATATGTTTTATAGAGCTAATTACGTTTAGTGTCTATGCAGGCGTGAAGGGGGGAGGATATGGCTCTACAATATAAATGGAAACGACATTGTTGGATACTCATGTTGAGCAGCTGTTTTGTGCAAGCTGCTGTTGCAAATGAGGCGGGGGCAGCACTTTTTTGTCAATCTTCAAGTTATGAAAATGGCAAAATATTTCAGGATCAATACAATGAGGATATGAAAACAGGAAGATGCATACTTGGAGCATCTAATGATGTTATTATAAGGGCACGCAATGAATTAGACTTTTTAAAAAATCCTAGCGATTTTACTGAGGATAAGGGCACTCGAGTGTTTGCGAGTCAACAGGAGCTTGACAGCAGTCGTCGTGACAATGTCGGATATGATGTACAAGAAGAAAATATTGCGTTTCTTAAAAAACCTGAACTTATCTCCATTAAAGATGGGGCAATGTTAGAAAATTATATCCTTGATAATGAAGGTAAAGCATACATTTCAAATGATGGTGAGATTAATAGTCCAGGGCGATCCATTAATAACACTGTAAGGAATGGTGCAGAGCTTTATGTGTATGCAGGAGGACTCAGTGAGAATAGTAAAATTGAACATGGTGGAATTGAAAATGTTCAGGCTTTGAAGGGAAAACAAGGCTTTTCGAAAAATGCTGTCGTTAAAGAAGGTGGACAACAAAGTGTTGGAAATGGAGGAAAAGTAGAGGGGACTAAAATTTATGGTGGTGAGCAACTTGTTTTCGGGGAGGGGGATGTTGGAGGAGAGGTTAAAGGGAGTAGTGCTTCTCATACTGTCATTTATGGTCAAGATGAAATACTAGGCCAACAAAAAGTATATGATGGCGGAAAAGTTTGGGATACGAAAGTTATGCGAGGGGGCGTACAAGAGGTTGGAAAAAAATCTCAAAGTGCTAAAAATGGTGGTTTTGCATTTGACACAGAAGTTTTTGGCGGTGGTAAACAGCGTATCTTAAAAGGCGGTAAGGCTATTGGAGTTACTTTAAATGAGAGCGCTATTCAGGAAATATATTCTGATGGATCTGTAAAAAATCTAACAATGAATGATGAAACAAAATCATGGGTGCATGCTGGGGCAACATTAGAAGGCAAGACACAGGTAAATCATTCTGGGCAGATTCATCTTTATGCTGGGAATGATCAACATCGTACCATAGTAGAAGATATTATTTTAAATGGAAAAGATACAAAACTGTATTCTATTACTGATGAGTTTGATGGAAAAAGTTCTTTGATACAAAAATTAAGTGGTGAAGGGAGTGTTATTTTTTCGTTTACAGGTTCTGATCCATATTATTCTCAGCTTCATGTGAATAATCTTTCAGGAAATTTACATTTCGCGTTCAATACGACGATTGCTCATAACCGTGGTGATTATCTCTTGGTTGAGAAAGGCGCTGGGAAACATACAATAAGTGTTGCTGATTCTGGAGTTGAAATCACGGATCCTTTTTCAAATAAGCGTGATTTAATTAGGGATCAAAGTGGTGGCGCACATTTTACGTTGACAGATCTTAAGGGTGACAAAATTAACGCCATTGATGGTGGAACGTATATGTATGATTTGAAAGAAAGAAAGGATGAAAATGGAAAAGTTTGGTTTTTATCGGCAGACCGCCTCAGTGGACCAGAGCCTTCTATGCCAAATCCGACAGATCCTTTTTTTCCTGGTGAAACATCAACAACCCCCTCTACAGATGCAGTGTTAACGTTGTCCGTAGTTCCTGGACTTATTTTTAATAATGAGTTGCAAGTTGTACGGAATGGTAGAAAAATTTGGGACAGAAATAAGAAAGATATCGAACTATGGACTTATGGGATTAAGAGTAGAGAACGTGTTGCGACAGGCCATACACACTTTAAGCTTGGGCAGACAGGTTTAGTCTTTGGTGCTGATCAGTTGAGTGAATTAAGGCATGGAGAGTTGTATGTTGGTGGTTTCGGTAGTTATGATCAAGCACGTGTTTCTCATGCACGAGGTGGTGACAGCGATTTGAGCTCTTATAGCATTGGAACTTACGCAACTTATTTTGATCATCGTGGATGGTATATGGATGGTGTTTTGAAATATAATTATTACCGAGATAATTTGAAAGCTATCTCCACGAATGGTTTAGCTATTCAAAGTCATTACAATCAGTGGGCGATAGGTGGGTCATTTGAAATTGGTTGTTATTTTACACCGGCACAGAATACTTGGATGCAGCCTTATATCAAGCTAACAGGTTTGCAGGTTGAAGGTAAAAAAATAAAACTTTCCAATGGAATGATAGGTGATCTAAGTCCATTAACTTCATTCCGCAGTGAAGTTGGATTAACTGCAGGACATGAATTTTTTGTGAATTCAGAAACTTCATTAACAGCTTACATTATGGCAGCTTGGTTGCGTGAGAATATAAATAATAATTATACGACAATTAATAACCAGTATAAATTTATTACAGATTTATCAGGCAGTGCAGGTAAATTGGGAATTGGTTTAAACGGCTCGGTCAATGATAAACTGACACTTTATGCGGAAGCACATTATCTGAAAGGACATAAGATTAAGAATGCTCTTCAAGGTATTTTAGGATTACGCTATAGTTTCTAAATATGTGTGTACACGGCTGATTAACTTTATGAATGTAATTGCTTTGCATGCTTAAACAGATAACGCTCGATTTTGTCTTCTCGAGAGTGTAGAGATCTTCTTAAACAGTAAGGATATTTTTATACTCTCCTTTGAAGGCACGAGCGTTTTTTTCATCTATAACCTCAAATATTGAAAATTGTTCCTTGAACTCAAGTAAACAATTTGAATTTTATTCAGATTTTCTGCCTTAAGTTAGAACTTTCTAGCTGCTTATAGATACACAACTTAAAGTTGTTTATATTAAAAAATACACTTTAAAAGTGTTTTTAAACATAAATAAAACACATTACGATACAATCTAAAGCGAGTTACCTACGTAGCCGTGGGATATTTTTCTAAATAATTGAGAGTGGAGTGTCGATAATGCAGTATAAACATAAATTAAGTTTTTCAGTATTGATGATCAGTAGTTGTCTTGTACAAGTTGCAAATGCAGTTGAAAACAGAAATGGAGAGCTAACAATAGTAGAACATGTAGGAAATGGAGCAGAGATACCAAAAGGTTCAGCACTGATTACAAATAATTTTCCCAGTAGTAAGAGCAAAATTGGAGATGGCAGTGTTGAGATTGTTGAAAATGGAGCAACTTCTATAGATTCTACTATTAAAAAAGGAGGGATGCAAATAGTTACACGCGGAGGAACTGCGATAGGCACCAAAATCCTTGGTGGTAAGCAGTTTATTCATGAAGAAAAAGGTCTTGATCTTACAAGCGTGGAGAGAAAAAGTAGTGCATATAATTCCACAGTTTCAGGTGATGGTGGAGTAGTGGGACAGCAGAACGTGTATGATGGAGCGTGGGTTTGGCATACGAAAGTGGGAGATAACGGAGAACAAAATCTTTATGCGGGACAAAGAAAAGAGGGGGGAAGAGCAATATCTACTGAGGTCTCTGGGAATGGGAGACAGCATGTCTTAGCGCATGCAGGATCTTATGCTACTACTTTGAAGGGACAGGCTATTCAAGTTGTATATCCTCAAGGGGTTGTGAATACTTTAACAATTATGGATTCTGCTAGGTCATGGTTTCACTCTGGTGTTCAAAAAATCGTTGGAGAAGTAAGGGTCAATGATCACGGAGAACTTTATTTATTTGCTGGTGATAGGACAAACCATATCACTAAGAAAAAGATTCCTATAGAGGCAAGAGTTGATGAAACAATATTTGAGGTTGGTGAGCGGAATATAGGAGAAAAACCTCAGATTGAAATTGAAGATTTAGGGGGGCACGGAGGAACTGTTATTTTTACTTCTATCCCGTATGATCCACGACATATTTTACTTCATGTTGAGAAACTTTCAGGGGATTTACATTTTCGATTCAATATTAGTGCTACGGGAGATTTGAATGATTACTTATCAATTGGTAAGGGCGCAGGTAATCACAAAATAAGCGTTGCAGATTCTGGTCGTGAAATTACAGGTTCTCTCTCAAAAAGGAATAGTCTGGTTACTGAACTTCCGTTAATTACTGATAGAAGCCAAGATGGAGGAGCTAATTTTACTCTGGCAGATTTTTTGGGCAAGGACATTACAGCTGTCGATGGTGGAACCTATCAGTATCAATTGCTGAAGAGAGAAAGATGTGCTAGTTCTAGTGGTAGTGCTACAATTTGGTATTTAAGTAGACTTTCTGAAAATGCAGAACATTCTAATACTGAAACACAGTGTGTAAACAAAAAAACAAAGGTCCCTGTTGCATTATCTGATCAAAGTTCTCCTTCTGGAGGAAAAAATACCGGTCCTCGTAAACCTACTAAAAAAGAGCAATCCAAGCCACGTCCTCCACGTCATTTAACAGAAAGACAGAATGTCTCTAGTGTTTCGGTATCTCCCTCTCAAGAAAATCGCACTCATGTGAAGTCTCCTCCAACAAGTTCTCTTCATTTTTCTGATGGAAAGCAACCTGCTGTTGTTTCAGAATCTTCACAATCGTTAGCCGATCAAATGATTTTGCGTCCAGTTCATAAAGAACAGCCTTCTCCACAATTGAGAGAGACGCTTTCAGTTTCTCACTTTTTAACCACTCCCTCTACAGATGCCGTATTGTCTATGTCTGTGGCTCCAGCGATGGTTTTTCACAATGAAATGCAAACCGTGCGTGCGGGAAGAGGAATTCTAGATAAAAGTAACAAGAATGCAGCTTTATGGACCTATGCGATCAAGTCTAAAGAGAGTATTGCTACAGAGCATATAGATTTTAAGTTGGATCAGACAGGTATTGTTTTAGGGATCAATAGTTTAAGCGAGTGGGAAAATGGAGAATTTTATATAGGTGGTTTTGGCAGTTATGACCGCGCGCGCATTGCGCATGCACGGGGTGGTATAAGCGGTATTAATACTTATGGCATTGGCGCTTATGTTACTTATTTGGATCATAGTGGTTGGTATCTCGATGGTATTTTAAAATATAATCATTATCAGAATACTCTAAAGGCCGTTTCAACGAATGGTTTAGGGATTGAAGGAAGTTATAGGCAATGGGCGGTGGGCACCTCCTTTGAAGCAGGTTATCGACTTAAGACGTCAAAGAGCAGTTGGTTGCAGCCTTATGGACAATTTACATGGTTGCAAGTTGAGGGTAAAGAAATCAAGTTATCAAATGACATGATAGGTGACATGCGTCCATTCACTTCATTACGCAGTGAGGTTGGCATATCTTTAGGATATGAATTTGGTTCTCGTATGGATTCCTCATCACTTGCGTATATTACAGCAGCATGGTTGCGTGAGCATAAAGATGACAACCATACATTGATTAATCAACGGCATTCATTTACCACTGACTTATCGGGTAATGCAGGTAAGTTAGGAATCGGTTTGAGCAGTTTAGTGAGTGAGAAGTTAAAGTTATATGGTGAGGTACATTATGTTAAAGGACGTAAAACAAAACAGTCTCTTCAGGGTATTTTAGGTGTACGCTATAGTTTTTAATTATATGGTTATTTTTTGATTGATCTCAATGTGTGTAGAAGGATTTTCAAACCTAGATCGAAGTATCTAGGTTCATCCTCTTTAAAGAAGAAGGCTTTCAAAAAGGTATATATTTTGCATGTTTGGCTTTTCTTATGACTTCAATGATAAATTTGATGAGAGGCATTTAAGATTATACAAGAAGGTTCAATGTTTATTGAGAGTCGGTAGCGCATCTTTATGATGGGATGAGAAATTACAGGTATTTCTATCAAAGTTTTCTTTATAATTCATTCTATATTTTTGGGAATTTGTGTAGATTTTTGCAGAGTCACTTGGCAAATCGCTTCTTGCTCGCTATAGAAATGGCGAGAGAATATTATAAATGAAATAAAGGTGGTTAAATGGCTTTAGAGCGTACTTTTTCGATGATTAAACCAGATGCAACCCGTCGTAATTTGACTGGCGCAATTACTAAAATGCTTGAGGATGCGGAGCTGCGTGTTATTGCGTCTAAACGTGTCTGGATGAGCAAACGTGAGGCTGAAAATTTTTATGCTGTTCATAAAGAACGCCCTTTTTTTAGTGAATTGGTTGAATTCATGTCTTCTGGTCCAACTGTTGTACAAGTTTTGGAAGGCGAAAATGCAATAGCTAAAAACCGTGAAGTAATGGGGGCTACGAATCCTAGTGATGCAGAAGAAGGGACAATTCGTAAGGTTCATGCTTTATCGATTGGCGAAAATTCTGTCCATGGATCCGATGGCGCTGAAACGGCAAAAACAGAAATCGCCTTTTGGTTTTCTGAGGTAGAAATTGTTGGTTAATCAAGAGTTTATAAGAAGCAAAAATCCGAAACACTATATTTCGGTTTTTTGCTTATGAGATTATAGACTTTTTTGAAAGCATAGGGAGCATTCATCGTTGTTAGCATTTAATATTGCAGCTGCTTTTGCAAGAATATAAAATCTATTTACTCTTTTTTTGAAGAGCTTTTATCTACATGCCACCCTTACTTGTAATGTGCAAAAGAGCGTTTTATTGATTTATCATTAATAGATTTAAAATGAATCAATTTTATGCTATTTTCGTCTTTTATTTAAGTGCAAAAAGATAAATTATCATTATAAATCTCCATACTATTCATAGGATAACGTGTTTTAAACCTGCACGAAAATAATCCCATCCTGTCCACAATGTAAGGAGGGCAGAAATCCACAGCATAGTAATGCCGAACTCTATTGTGTAAGGGAAAATTTTATTACCGGCTGGTCCAGCTAAAAGAAATACAATAGCGATCATCTGTACAAAAGTTTTCCATTTTGCAAGACGAGAGACAGGAACACTAACTTTTAACTCAGCCAAATATTCACGTAATCCTGATACAAGAATTTCTCTGCAAAGAATGATAATAGCTGCCCATAGTGTCCACCCAGCGATGGTACTGTCTGCGGCAAGCAAGAGCAAACAAGCAGAGACGAGAAGTTTATCAGCAATTGGATCTAACATGCGACCAATATTGGATGTTTGTTCCCAAATACGAGCAAGGTAACCGTCAAGAAAGTCAGTAATGGATGCAACGATAAAAATGGACACAGCAATCCAGCGAGTGATATCACTTGATTGTAATCGCCCTTCTAAAAAAAAGCATGCAACAACCATTGGGACTGCGACAATTCGTGCATAAGTTAAAATATTTGGAAAAGAAAAAGTATGATTTTTCATGGAGCCATTTTTAATTCTTGTGAAAGAGAATATATTTCCTAAACGTAACAAGGCAAAGGTTATGAAACAAGCCTATTTTTCATGAAAATGGTTATGAATTTTTTGTGCAATTGTCATAGAAATTCCCGTAACTTTTTTTAAATCTTCAAGTGAGGCACTAGCAATAGCCTTGGCACTTCCAAAATGATGAAGCAACGCACGCTTTCTTGTCGGACCGATATTTTCGATTTCATCAAGTGGGTTTTTGAATGTTTCTTTTTTTCGTTTTATCCTATGAGCTCCAATCGCAAAACGGTGTGCTTCATCACGCAGACGTTGCAAAAAATAGAGGATAGGATCACGTGGAGGAAGTGTAAAGGGGGGGATACCTTTTGTAAAAAATCGTTCATGTCCCGCATGGCGGTCAACACCTTTGGCGATTCCAACAACTGTGAAGAGGTCATTTAATTGTAATTCAGCAAGTATTGCATGTACGCTGTTGATTTGTCCTTCACCACCATCGATTAAGATAAGATCAGGCCAAATGGGAAAAAGATCATTATCTTTTATGTCATGACTTCTATTTGACTGATCATGCTCTTTTATAAGGCGTGAAAATCTTCGTTTAATCACTTCTTTCATCATGCCAAAATCATCGCCAGGCGTGATATCTATTGAGCGAATGTTGAATTTGCGATATTGATTTTTAACAAATCCCATTTGACCAGCAACAATCATAGCACCTACAGCATTTGTTCCCATGATATGAGAATTATCATAGACTTCTATCCGGCGTGGAGGAAAAGGTAGTTGGAATGTTTTGGCAAGACCTTGAAGCAATTTTGTATGAGTGGCTGTTTCAGAAAGCTTATGTTTAAGTGCTTCATGAGCATTGAGATAGGCATGATTAACAAGAGTTTTCCGTTCACCTTGTTTGGGTAAAGAGAGAGACACTTTGTGATTTGCTTTGAGACTCAATGCTTCTGTAAGAAGTGTCTTTTCTTCAATTTCTTCAGATAAAAGGATGCTTTTGGGAAGTGGTTTATCATCGTAAAATTGAGCAAGAAAACTCGCTAAAATTTCAGTACAGGAAAAAGAGGGATCTGCTTTAGGAAAATAGGCACGGTTTCCCCAATTTTGCCCCATGCGAAAAAAGAACACTTGAATACAGGTCATTCCTTCTTTTTGCGCAATTGCAAATACATCCGCTTCTTTTATCGTTTGAGGATTAATACCTTGATGGCTTTGTATATGAGAAAGGGCTGATAAGCGGTCACGATAGGAAGCTGCTTGTTCAAAATCAAGATTTTCTGCGGATTTATGCATAGCTTGAACCATATTACTTTTAACAGATTGATCTTTTCCCGAAAGGAACGCTTTTGCTCCCCTCAGCAGTTCTTTATAATCATTGTCACTAATTTCATGGGTACAAGGTGCAGAACATCGCTTAATTTGATAAAGCAAACAGGGGCGTGTACGGTTTTCAAAAACTGAATCAGTACAGGTTCGTAATAAGAAGGCGCGTTGTAAAACATGAACTGTTTGTGTCACTGCACCAGCAGAAGCAAAAGGACCAAAATAGTGAGCTTTTCGTGTTCGGGCACCACGATGTTTGTAAAGTCCAGGCACTCGATGATCATCTGTAATCATAATATAAGGGAAACTTTTATCATCACGTAGTAATACATTAAAATGTGGATGCAATCTTTTTATGAGATTGGCTTCTAAAAGGAGTGCTTCTGTTTCTGTATGGGTGACGATAAATTCCATATGATATGTTGCGCGAATCATGCGGGTAATACGATTATTGTGTCCTTGTTCACGTGTATAGTTTGAAACACGTTTTTTGAGATTACGAGCTTTGCCAATATAGAGAACATCACCATTTTTACCAATCATCCGGTAAACCCCTGGCTTATGCGGGAGGTGTCTAACAAACTCTTGTATGAATTTGACACCTTGGAATTGATTTTTCTCATTATTTTGATTGGCATTATTCCATGTAATGTTAGAGAGAAAAGAAAGCTTTTCCCCTTCATTTTGCGGACAATTTGTATTATTTTTCAGGACCATTCCGTTTATTAAGAATATGCTTGTTGTTTAATATATGAAATATTCTTTTTTATTAAATAATGATTATTTATATCTTTATAATTTTTTCTATCAATAAAATCTTATAGCATAAGAGTATGATTTTAGAGAGCCGATCTTTTATAAAAAATATAAGAGTTGTTATTCTAAAATAGTTTTATGAATTTGCTCAATTTATCCATTAAAATGATTGGAATAGGAAATCTATAATGATTAAGAGGATAGACTTTCTAAAAGGGAAAAAATTAATTCACGCTGATCGTTGTTAGCATATCATTATAACATGTTGATATTATTCAAAAAATCAAAGAACTTTATCATTTAATGCGTTTGTATCTTACAACATGATATTTGATTTAGAAAAAATATAGAGAAAGATTTAACATAATAGATGTTCTTTTTGAAGCCACTTATGCGTTATTTGGGCATTTTCATCTTGTCCCAGACGGTTGATAAGAAAGGGGCTGAGTTTTTTCATTTCTTCTTCCAAAAGATAAGGAGGGTTAATAATAATCATACCACTTCCATTCATTGTCGGTGGACTTGAGCTTTTTCGGATACGCATTTCAAGCTGTAGAATCTTAGGAATTCTAGTTTGATAAAGCGCGTGAAGAAAACTTTCAATTTCTTTATCATATTTAACAGGATACCATAAAGCGTAGATCCCTCCAGAAAAGCGACGATAGGCTTTCATTAATCCCTCAATAAGGCGGGAAAATTCTCCAGTTTTTTCAAAGGGAGGGTCAACAAGGATAAAGCCACGTTTTTCTTTTGGTGGTACATGAGCGTTCAAGGAAAGCCAACCATCTAAATGCAGAACTTTTGTCTGATAATCTCCGGCAAAGTTTTTTGCTAAAATATGATAATCTTCGTTGTGCAATTCTATTGCGGTGAGGCGATCTTGTTTCCGTAATAATTGACGAATAAGAACAGGAGATCCAGGATAAAATACAATTTCTTTTTCCCCTTTATTAAGGGCATCAATGATATCACACCATGGACAAAGGAGTGCTCTTAAATCTTCTGGGATAGGAGTTGAAAAAAGCCGTTGGACACCTTCGCGCCACTCTCCTGTTTTATGTGCTTCTAAAGAAGAAAGGTCATAAATACCGATTCCAGCATGCGTATCTATAACGCGAAAAGCTTTTTCTTTGCGTTTGAGATATTCTACAATGCGAGTGACAATAATGTGTTTAAAAACATCAGCAAAATTGCCAGCATGATAAATATGCCGATAATTCATGGAATAAACTCTATCATATGTATAACTGTACCGGATTATTAGCATAGAATATTAGAATTGATATCCATAAAAATACTCTTATAGAAATCAAATAATACCCTCACTCCCAAATAATACCCTACAGAAAAATATTAATGTCATAGGAGCATTTATTCACTGGGCTATTTTCATATTATGAGATTCATCATTAAGATCTTAAATTTTTTTATATGAAAAATAGATAGGGAGAGGGCAAACATTTCAATAGAGATAGTTATGTTGTAAGAGAAGTTTCTTATGATCGCGGACTCTTTCAGGAAAACTATAAAAGACAAGCAATTAACGAGAATATTAGTGAAGTTTGTTAAAAAATTTAAGGTTATCTTTCAAATTCATTCATAAATTTACTTGTTTAAAGATTAAAGAATTTAAAATGCTTGATAAAAACATTGTTACATTTATCAGTTTTTTTAGCGAGCGTAAAATTATGGATAGAGCAATAAAGTGCTGGTATTATAGTGATAGATTTTTATAAAAGTGTGGATGAATCTCATTGGTTTAAGCGAAACCCAAGCTTTATATTATACATGCTAAATGGCTAGATTATTGTGTATGGTGCTAAAACAAAACTTTTAAAAAGTGATATGTTCTCTGCAAGCGATCTCAATAAAATGAGGGGTTTTTAACTAAAGTAAATAGGTGTATCTATCTCTAACACTGTATTATCTAGCGGCTTTATGAGATAATCTTATAAAAAGACTAGGATAAGAAATTCTTTTACATGGATTGTGCTTCGATTCCATGCTTTTGATTGGATGTAATTTTCTATTAATGCCCATTCTGTTTTCAATACTGAGATAAGTTAAGCACATGATATTATGAGAACGCATGCCCAGAATCCGGAGACTTGTAATAGTTAGGGCATGCAGCGGTTCAAAGAGCTGGTTATATGGAGGTATTTTACTGAATAAAGGCGCAAGCTGGTACCATTTTTATTTTTTAGTATTGGCCATACCTCTTGGCACTTGACCTGATTCATAAAGTGCATTTTTACTCTTTCCGCGAATAGTTTTTATCCACACGTCAGATATTTAATTGAATGCGATGATGGCTTATATTTCGTATTGTATATGGAATAATGGATGATAAAATTCCCACCAACGCAAAGAATAAATCTTATGCGTAAGATGATAGTTTTTAAAGAGACTGATGATGTGTCAAGAAAGTTTTTTAGAGATTTTTCTTTCTGAATTTTTTAATTGAATACGTAAATTTTTTTACAGCATGGTATGTTTTTTATCAGTAATGGATAATTTGGAGGAAATATTTGTAATGATACGTACAACATTGTTTAAAAGGAAAGACATGAGCTATAGTATTTACAGGAAGATGAGTAACTAAGAGATCAGATGAAGTTATTTTAGAAAAGTTTTTAAGCTTTTTTAATTTTATATGAAGCGGTTTATCATTTTTGAATGGTTTGTGTTATAATACGCTAAGAAGGGATGAGATGATAAAAAGTTCTTTTGCAATAAAAGCGTGTGATTGTTTTTAAGTTAAGAAGAAAATATATAATTAAGATATTATATTTGATACATTCTTCAGAGGAAGCATGAATAAATGAAATCAAATTTAAAAGCATAAAGTTAGAGAGAGTAATGGGTAATATTTTTTCACCAACGCATTTAATTATAATTTTACTGATTATCTTTGTGCTTTTCGGTCGCGGTAAGATTTCTGAATTAATGGGCGATGTTGCTAAGGGAATTAAAGCCTTCAAAAAAAATATGAAGGAAGAAGATGATGGCATTGAGGATAAAGTTGAAATGGCTACTACTTCCCAAATAATTGATGTAGAATCTCAACAATCTCAGCCATTATCGGTAAAACATGTAACAGCGCGCAGAAAGGCTTCTTCTGCTTCTAAAAGAAGCAAAACATCTGTTGCTAAAAAACAGCGTGTCAAATAACAAAAACGTAATCATCATTGTGCGTTATTTTTTGATGAGGAAGTCGAATTAAGAGATGTTTGGGATTGATGGACCAGAGTTTGTCGTAATCTTACTTGTTCTCATCATTGTTGTTGGACCGAAAGATTTACCTAAAATATTAAAGACAATAGCAAAGGTAAGAGCTCATATGTGTTTAATGGCAAAAGAGCTGCGTCATCAGTTTGATGATGCAATAAGACAAATCGAGCTCGATGATTTGCAAAAAACATATTCGGATATTAGCGATTCAAGCAAGAAGTTGACAGAGACTTTTGATCCCATTCAAAATACATTAGAAGATATCCACGATAATTTGGATGTTAAGGCAACACACCATAAATCAGAAAAAGGTAAAGATTTTTTGGAATGCGATCACAACGTAACCAATAAAGATATGACAGGATCTATAGCTTCTAAAGATAAAGAAGATGTGTCATGAATGTTAAGAAAGATGAAGTTGATGCCCATATGGCACCACTTTTAGAACATTTAATCGAACTTCGTCAGCGAATTATTGCTGCCCTAGTTGCATTTATGATCGCTTTTATGATGTGTTTTCTTGTTAAAGATTATATCTTAAATTTTTTACTATGGCCGTATCAGTGGGCAATGAAAATAGCAGGGGGTAATCCTGAGGATATTCGTTTGCAATCAACGCAAGTATGGGAAACTTTTTTAACGAAGATGAAGCTTTCTGCTTTTGGGGGAATTATTTTATCTTTTCCCTATACGGCTTTTCAGTTTTATAGTTTTATTGCACCAGGGCTTTATAAAAATGAGCGTATGGCTTTTTTACCATTTCTCATTGGGGGGCCTATTTTATTTTGTATTGGGGGAGCGTTTGTTTATGGTCTATTAGCGCCAATAATACTATGGTTTAGCCTTTCTCAACAATTTCTTCCAGATGTTCATTTAAAAATAGAGTTTATAGTGCGTATTTCTGATTATTTGGGCTTTATGACATCATTTATCCTAATTTTTGGTTTGATTTTTCAATTACCTCTTGTCATCAGTCTTTTAACAAAAGTTGGATTTTTAACGTCTCATGATTTGGCGTCTAAACGAAAATGGGCTATTTTACTTTCTTTTATCATTGCGGCAATCATAACGCCGTCGGATTTTTTTACGATGTTTGCAGTGGCTTTACCAACGATAGCACTTTACGAGATTTCAATTTTAATTGCTTACAGTATAGAAAAGAGAAGAAAATCCGCTTAAGAAAAGTGTATAATCTTATGCGATAAGAAATTAATAAAAAAATATAAATGAGGAATTTTTATGCTTGATATTAAGTGGATTCGTGACAATCCTGAGAAATTAGATAAAGCACTCGTAAGTAGAGGTCTTGAGCCGCAAGCTGAGAGGTTAATACAACTTGATCTTGCACGTCGGTCGCATATTGCTAAGGTACAATTGGCGCAGGAACGTCGCAATGCGGTTTCAAAGGAAATAGGACAGGCTTTAGCGGTATCTGATCAGCAAAAGGCTGAAAGCTTTAGAGCTGAAGGTGAAGAGATTAAAATCTTTCTTTCCTCTGCAACAGCGGAAGAAAAACAGCTGACGGAGAGTCTTGAAAAAATTCTTTCAGCACTTCCAAATATTCCATTAGATGATGTTCCAGAAGGTAAAGATGAAAGTGATAATGTCGTCATTCGACATTTTGGTACACCTCCAACATTTAATTTTACACCAAAGGAACATTTTGATCTTGGTCAAGATCTCAAGCAGATGAATTTTGAACGAGCTAGTCGTTTGTCTGGAACACGTTTTACAATACTTTCAGGGGCGTTAGCACGGCTAGAACGGGCATTAGGTCAATTTATGCTTGATGTGCATGTCAATGAGCATGGTTATACAGAAGTCTCAATACCTTTTCTTGTTCGTGATGAGATTGTTTACGGAGCAGCACAATTGCCGAAATTTGCTGAAGACCTTTTTCGTACAACAGATGGTCGATGGCTTATTTCTACGGCAGAAGTGCCATTAACCAATTTGGTCAACAATGAAATTCTTGAAATATCAGATTTACCACTGCGATTTTCTTCTTTATCTCCCTGTTTTCGTTCAGAGGCGGGAGCAGCCGGTCGTGATACGCGCGGTATGTTGCGTCAGCATCAATTTTGGAAAGTTGAAATGGTCTCAATTACCAGTGAAGAGCAGTCTTTAATTGAATTAGAACGTATGACAGAATGTGCAGAAGATATATTAAAACGACTTGGTTTGCCTTTTCGCACAGTGGTTCTTTCTACGGGTGATATGGGGTTTGCAGCACGTAAAACCTATGACATCGAGGTTTGGCTTCCTGGTCAAGAATGTTATCGTGAAATTTCTAGCTGTTCAGTTTGTGGAGATTTTCAAGGTCGTCGTATGAATGCACGTTATCGTACAGAAGGCGATAAAAAATTGCATTTTGTTCATAGCCTTAATGGTTCTGGTACAGCTGTTGGACGTTGTCTTATTGCCGTGCTTGAAAATTATCAACAGGCTGATGGATCAATTGTTATTCCAGATGTTTTACAACCTTATATGGGAGGCATGCGTTGTATTACTGCTTAATTTTACGAAAGGAGAGACAATATGCGTTTATTGCCAAGAGGTGATAATATGCAAACGCAAGTTTTTGCCATTTTAAAAGAAGCAGTTTGTCAGTATAATAAAAGTGCACCTCCATTGGAGATTGAATGATACTATGGGGCAAAAGGGTATTTTACAATTTCGTGAGGAGTTAGCCGCTCTTGTACTGAAAATGCGTAGCAAAGGCATTGATGACGTGCGATTTTTTTCGGCATTAGAGAAAATTCCGCGTCAACAGTTTGTTTCTGCTCCTTGGTTTAATAGTGCTTATGATAATAAAGTTATTCCCCTTGAGTGTGGTGAATATATGGAACGTTTGGAAGAACAACTCTTAATTCTTTCGGCATTATCGTTGAAAAAAAGGCATCGCGTCTTAGAAATCGGTACAGGATCTGGTTTTTGTACTGCGCTTATGGCATGTCTGAGTGACCGTGTGACAACGATTGATCGTTATAAAACGCTTGTTGATTTGGCGCGCCAAAAATTTCAAACTTTAGGAATTGAAAATATTATTATACGGCAGATTGATGGAAGTCATAGTGTGACAGGCTTGGGATCATTTGATCGCATTCTTATTTGGCCATCACGTTTTGATGAACCCAAGGAATTTTTAGAACTTTTAGCTGAAAACGGAATTCTCATTCAGGCGATAGGACCTGACGAAGGGGTACAAACGGTGACGCGCTATACAAAAATTGGTAGTCGATTTGAGTGTTTAGAACTGTTCCAAGTGCGTTACCAACCTTTTATTAAAGGCATTGCGGAGATACTTTAATTTTTAAAAGCTAAGAAATTTCTGCAAATTGTCTATGTTAAATTCATTTTGATCTTATATAAAGATATTTATGAATAAAACATCTCATTTTAACTCTTCGGTAATTTAAAAAAGCTTTAATAGAGTGAGTTGATTATTGATGAGTGAGCAAAACGATGTGTCTAAAAGCTTTGGATAATATTTTCCAGCATAATTTTCAGAGAATAACTTTTTTAGCGGTGGTAACTATTGTTACTGGTTGTAGTTCTGGTACACAGCGTTTTTCTAATATGTTCTCTCATCGTACGGTATCATCTCAATCAAATATATCGAGCACAATGTCTATAGATCCGCGAATGCTATCATACGGTAGTGGTATGATACAAAGCACTGAATTGCCGCCTGTGGAATCAAGCGATGATTCGTGGGGAGATGACAATTCTCCCTATAATTTTCCACATCAAGGTAGGATAACTTCTTCTGATGGTCGCGTTATGGGCTCCCCTCCACGTAATCTTGGAACTCTTTCTCGTTCACAAATGGATAAGTCTCCTATTTTTCGGCGGAATTCTTATATTGTCCAGAGTGGAGATACACTACTCAGTATTGCACGACAAATAGGGGTTAGTGTTGAGGCATTAAAATTAGCAAATGGTATAAACAGCAATTCCATTTATATCGGTCAGGTACTTGTTGTTCCAAGCAGGCGTACATTAGCAGCTTCAAATGCACACAATAATAACGATTGGACAGTGTCAAAAACAGAATCTGCAGCCCAATCTCAATTGATGTCCTCTATAAAAAACAAGAAGTCCTCTCCTATATATAAAGCTCCTGTAACAACGCCACCCCCTGCAAAGATGAACAAATCAAGTTCTGAGAAAAATTTTTCTAAACAGATGACGCAATTGAATCATGAGACTGGTTTGTCAAATACTGTTACGAATACAGATAATATGACGACTCCGCAAGCCACAGGAATTTCTAAGATGCGTTGGCCAGTACGAGGGCGTTTGTTAAGCCAGTTCGGTCAAAAAAAGGGAACAGTAATGAATCGAGGAATAGATATTGCAGTGCCGGAAGGATCTTCGGTAAAGTCGGCAGAAAATGGTGTTGTTATTTACGCGGGAGATGGATTAAAAGAGCTTGGTAATGTTGTGATGATTCGACATGAAAATAATATTATCACTATTTATGGATGTAACAGTAAACTTGTTGTTAACAAAGGACAAAGGATAAGACGCGGTGATGAGATTGCTAAATCTGGTGTTTCAGGAAATGTTAAAACGCCACGTGTCTATTTTGAGATGCGTAAGAATTCATTACCTGTTGATCCCCTTAAATATTTAGAAAACTAATTGATTGATGACTTTAAAATTTGAATAGCCTTACAGTTTATAGAAACTTCATGAAAAACAATTGATTTTCTTAAATCAATAACATTGCAGCAAAAAATCATTGGTTTAATCAGAGTATTTCGTTGGGGCGTTAGATATTACCATCTTTGTGTTTATGAAAGTGTAAGGCAATAGCATCATACTATTTGTCAGCTTTCAGTGTTCCAACTGCTCTTGCATTTGAGAGAAGCATGAAAAGAGATATTTCACGCTTTTCTTAAAAAGTTTTTATCTACAGGCTCATTTCATATGTGAGACGTGCAAGAAAATCGTTTTGATTAATTCAGAGGGTTTGAAATGAGAGTATTTTACTGTACTTAGATCTGTCATTCGATATCAAAAACGATGAATTATCTATATAAATTAAAGTTTTTTCATGAGAAAAATTATCTTGTATAATTTATTGAGTTAGTGAAAAATTCTATATTTTAGGATATATAATAGGGGAAAGTGAATCTATTTTAAAGATTTTTCTCATTGTATTTTGGTATTCTATCTCTTAAGGATTTATTGTATTTTTGTAAAGCTGTGATTAGATTATGTAGTTATTGCTTTTTATGATAAATTCTTTAGGAATTTTTTCTGTATCGGAATTTCATTTTAATAGAGTGGGAAATACCTGAGGTTTAACTATAGGAGATGAAAATGTTTATTACGAACGCTTATGCTCAAGTTGCAGGCGATGTTTCCGGTGGAATTTCATTTGCTAGCGCTGTCCCTCTCATTTTAATTTTTGCAATTATGTATTTTTTTATGATTCGTCCACAGCGTGCTCAAATGAAAAAACGCCAAGAAATGCTTAATGCAGTACGTCGTGGTGATACAGTTATAACGGGTGGTGGTATCATCGGCAAAGTTACGAAGGTTCACGACGAGAGTGGTGAATTAGAGGTTGAAATTGGTGAGAGTATGAATATTCGTGTTATTCGCTCAACATTAGCTGATGTGCGCGTTAAAGGTGAGCCGATTGCAGAAAAAAAATCAAAGCTTAATGCTAGAACAAAAACACCACAAAAGTCTAAATCTAAAACGACAACGAAAGAAAATATGAGTGTCTCTAAAGAGAAAAAAGCTATATCAAAGGAAAATGCATCTTAAGGTGTAGTGGCAGTTTTAAGCATTTTTATAAAAAGCTTGGCAAGATCAGGACAATTTCATTGGAAAAATAGCTTTTATAGTGGCTACAGAAAATGGAGTTTTTGTTTCCTTGAGATTATTAAAATAGTTGCTTTATTTATAGAATATTACGCAATTTTTTTCTGTTTTTTAAACAAGATCATTGTTTCTATAAAAAGAAACTTGCGAGTAAATAAGCTGAGAAAACTTTTTAAAAGATAGATTTATTTAAGCAGGTATAGCTTTTGATTGCGGTTTATTATCAAATTTTCATATACTCGTTGTATGAGAAGATTAGGGTTTTATATAAAATTTCCACTTCAATACTAGGCTATGGTTAAGATATCAATGTTTGTATCAGCCTTCCTTTAATTTTATGGTGAGAAGTAGTAAAGACAATTGGATTATTCAAAAATAAAGGGTGCTTGTTCATGTTCGATGCAATTCAAATTCGTGAAGCGCATTTTCCAAGTCGCGCACCTATTGATGCTTATGGAAATGGTGGATTTCGTTTTGCTGATATGTCTCATAGAGGTTCTATTATTTGTGTACCATCAGGTATTTATGGCATTGATATGGCAGGACCTATTCCCACTCAAGAGGATATATCTCGTATTTTAGAAGAAGCTTCTGAAATCGAAGTTTTATTAATAGGTACTGGAATTGAATTATTGCGATTACCTGAAGAGTTACGGGTTCTTTTATGGGAAAAACGTATTTCATCAGATACAATGAGTACGGGAGCGGCGGTGCGTACATTTAATGTTTTATTGGCTGAAGATCGCGCTGTTGCGGCATTATTATTTGCGGTAGAATAGAGTATTGTTTAATAAAAAAAATTCTCTCATCTAGTATGAAAGAATTGTGTGATTACTTTACTGCGCCGTAAAATACCGTCGTTTAAAGTGGTGATATAAGGGGAATAAAATATACATAACTTAACGCATTAAGTGTTTTTAAATACAGCAGCAAGTATTCAGGGCAGAGCTTGTTCGTAGTTCAATGAATCACATGAGTGATCAACTCTTGGCACTTGAGACAGTTCATAAGAGGCATTTTAAATTCTTTCTTATACAGTTTTTACCTACAAGCCAGCTCCGCTTGTGACGTGCAAGGGAATAGTTTTGATTGATTCAACATGGAATTGGTTTGAAATGAAAGCATATCTACGATATTTGGGATTCTAATTTAACGTATAAAAATTTATCATTATAAATCAATGTTTTGATGAAGTTTTTGTGATCAGTGCGTTTTTTACAAAATAACATTGTCATCTATCCACTAAAAAGTGTTTTGCGTTGTTTGTTGTTCTAATTTTCACTATGCATGTTACGATTAGTTTTTAACTTTTTTTACTGCAAATGAAAATTTGAAGTCTGATAAGATAAGTTTTATCAGAAAAGTTATTTATTTAATTTTTTTCTTTCTAAAACGAAAAGTGACTAGAAAAGAAATTTTAATTCATAATACAGTTAAGAGACACATTTAAAAATCTTATTTTCTGAGCTGTATTTGCTTATCCCTCATTTTTTAATATGAATAAAAAGAGGATATTAATTTCATTGCTAAAAAAGGGACGTTAATAGGTTCGAATGATAGGCTCTCTTCCTTATTGTCTTGATATTTTACGTACCATAGATCGTGATCGCTATATATCGGTTTTATTTGCGCCTAAAAAAAAGCGCCAAGCATTGGCTGCTCTTTACGTATTTAATGCTGAAGTTTCTCGTATTCGCGAAAGTGTACATGATCCACTCATAGGAGAAATACGGTTACGTTGGTGGTATGATTCTATTGCTCATGGTGAAATACAAACGAGTGGAAATAATCCGATTTTGAGTGATTTATTGAAAGCAATGACTCTTTTTAATTTACCTAAGACAGCTTTTTTACGTTATTGTAATGCACAAATTTTAGATCTTTATCACAATCCAATAGAAACGCTTCATGATCTAGAGCATTATTGTGGTGAGACAGCAAGCATAATTTTACAGCTTTCTTGTCAGATATTAGATCCTGATACTGCACAAGAGTTTACAGATATCTATGAACATGGAGGGATATCTCAAGGATTAAGTGGTGTATTGCGTCTTTTATCATTCATGCAATCACGATATCAATATTATTTACCTACTGATATATTAAAGGCTGTAGGAGTGAATAGGGAAGATTTGGAATCTCATCGTCTCAGTGATCAACAAAAGGGTCGTATTGTTGAAGCTATGGTAGCATTATCGCGCGATCATTATACCCAATTTCACGAGTATTCTTGTGCTTTACCTAGAGTTCTTAAGCCAGCTTTTCTTCCATTGGTCATTGTACCGGCTTCTCTTCAAAAAGCTATACAGCTGGGGGCTGAAATTTTTCAAGAGAATGCAACGTTGCCATTGATATATCGCTATTGGTTGATAACAAGGGCAGCAATAAGCGGCAATTTTCCAAAGATATTGTAAAAGAATATTACTATGTCGGAATGCGTAACATATAGACTGATTTTCTCATATGAAGATAAAAGGAACTATGGTGTTTCCAAACCATTTTTTGTTATAAAAAATGTTGATGTTTTGGTTGTTATGAGCGCAAAAGAATAAGAAATTTTATGATCTTGAAAATACGATGTATTTCTTTATCGGTAATATGTTTTATTCAGTGTATTGGAAGGGTGAGATGCAGAGAAAGAAAAATATGAGATAAAGCTCAATACATTGGTTTGTTTGATGAAAAACTTTTAAGTATGTTGATTGTATCTCATTTGCAAATGAAATAAAATTTCTATTTTATGAGAGAAGTTGTCTTGGCAGTCTATAAGTCTATAAAAAACTCTTATTTTTGAGAAATTATAAAATCATAATTGATGACTGTTATGATTTATGAATATATTGATTTATAATGATAATTCGTTTTTTCTCATATTGAATGAGAGTCTTGAATAGAAAAAGATTTCTTCATTTTTATAATGAATTTTAAAAATAGTTTTTTTGTATATTATAAGTTGGGTGTGTAAATGAAATCATTTAAAGAAAAAGCAATACGCTCCTTATGAATGAGTATTAAGAGTAGCAATATGATAAGCTATAAATGTATGACGATAGGGATGACATTTATAGCTTAATGGGTATAGCTTAGTGTGCGGCAACTTTTACAACCTTTGGATGGATAATATTTTTTAATGCGTTGCAAAAACGACTCTACATTCCGTTGACTATTTTCTCGCAAATCCATACATGCACTGATTTGCGAGAGAATTAATCATTATACAAATACTGATCCTAAGATATGGAAACAAGAGACCTATCTTACCTCTTCAACTATAGACGAAGAGTTGATGGAAACTTTATCGAATAAGTTCTTTAAATTATGCACAATCTTTTTATTGGAGAGCGTTAAAGATCTGATTATAATTTGTGCTATTAATTTCCAAAGGGTGTTCTTTATTGGCAACTTGTAGCATTTCTAGCTTGAGATCTTCTCTTATCATCATATCTATATTGGTGCGAACCTCAGTTGAAAGAGTATGAGGCGTGATATCTTGAGGCATGGTTACAGTCTTTATTTGATAAATGATACGGTTTGTTGAAACTGGACCTTTTATGATGCCATAATGACCTTTGGGAGCAGAAAATAATGCTTTAATCCCTTCAACGCCAAGGGGGGCAAATGAGTCTTGACGCCGGAGGGCTGGTGTTGTTTGTTTTGTAACAGCAAGGGTATGAGCAAGAGCAACAAGACTTTTTCCTTCCGTGAGCTGCTTGAGAGCATTTTGGGCTTTTTCATCAAGAAGACGTTGAATTTCCTCACTTTTCCATTGAGAAAGAACATCTAGCTTAGCCTCTTCAAGTGTCTTATCGCGGGCAGGAATAATTTTATCGACCTTATACCAGAGATAACCACCATTTTGAAAAGAGAGAGGATCAAGATCGACTCCTTCGTTTGATTGATAGATGGCATTCAGTAAAATATCTTTTTGAGGTAAATCTGTGAGTATTGCACCTTCAAGCGTTTTTCCCGTTTTATCAATGGTAATTGTGCGCAAAGATAACTTGTATTGATCAGCTAGCTCTTTGAGAGAAGCACCCTCAAAACGAGCATTTTCAATGGCTACATAATTGTTACGAATATCATCAGTAGCACGATTTTTGGCAAGTGTTTGGCGAATATTTTCTTCGACACTTTCAAAAGGAAGAGAGCTTGAGGGTTCAATATGTGTGACGCGAATGATAACAGGACCCTGTAAGTCATTTATCACAGGACTGACTTGGCCTTGTTGAAGTTCAAAAACTTCAGATGCTAGATGATTAGGAAGTTCATTTTCTGCAATAGGCCCTTTTTTTATGTCATTAAGAGTCTTTTTTTCAGCTTTTACCAGTTCATCAAAACTCAATCCATCAGCTATTTTTTTTACTGCATTATCGGCTTCTTCACGTGAGGGGAATCGCAGTTCCTCGAATGTACGCTTTTCAGGCGTTACAAAACGTGAAGCATTTTGTGTATAATAGGCTTTTGCCTCATCTGTTGAGATATCTTTAGGTTTTACAAAATTATTAAGTTCCATAGATAACAAAGAGACAGTGCGGTATTCTGAAGCACGAAATTGACTTTGATGTGTTTTAAACCATTTTTGTAGTGTTTCGTCATCAGGATCAGCAATTGTTTCCTTTTCTTTTAGATCAATAACGAGATAATCAGCAATACGCATTTCTCCTTGATAAAGAGCAAGTGCTTTATAAAAGAGATTTGGTGCTTTCATATCAGAGAGTAAAGCTGAAATAAGTTGGTTACGCTTTTCTTGTTTGGAGTAATAATTAAGAAAAGCACTTTCACTAATACGTAAATGCTGAAGATAGTTATAAAATAAATTTTTATCAAAAGTGCCATTTACTTGGAACATCTTATCAGAACCAATCGTATGAGCTATTGTATCTTTTGAAAGACTTATTTTCATTTTACGTACTTGTTCATCAAGCAATACATTTTGTTGTAATTGATTAAACACAAAAGCAGGAATTTGGTATTGCTGCATTTCATTTGCTGTAAACATACGTCCAAGATGAGCCGCTTGGGCTAAACGTGCACTTTGATCGGCAAGTGCGAGACGATAATCATCGACAGTTACTGTGGATTTTCCAGAAGTAATAAGATCTCTTTCACTTTTTTTGTGTAAATGCGGTACCCCCCATAAAAGAATGAAGCATAAGAGTAAAATAGCAAGGAAAATTCTGAAAATCCAAGAATTTGTAGCACTTCTTATGACGTCAAGCATTGTTCAATCCTATTTTTAACATAAATTATTACAAAAGCAGTAATAGAATTTGCAATAAAGAGACAAAAGATGCAAGCTTTAAAGACTTGCTTTCATGTTATAATTTGGTAACTACAGATAAACAATGTATTGTAAGAGCTCTTGAGGTGAAAATATGTCTCCAAATACTCGGCCTTTTCTTGCTGGAAATTGGAAAATGAATGGAACGGGTGAAACACTTGGAGAGTTGCGTGCTATTGCTACAGGCGTTAGATCTGATCTCAGTCATCTTTTTGAGGCGCTTATTTGTGTCCCAGCA
This sequence comes from Bartonella sp. SD1336NMGDW, assembly GCF_042193565.1. NCBI lineage: Bacteria > Pseudomonadati > Pseudomonadota > Alphaproteobacteria > Hyphomicrobiales > Bartonellaceae > Bartonella > Bartonella sp. SD1336NMGDW. The sequence continues at coordinate 37,987 of NZ_JBHILW010000002.1, read as the reverse complement.
ACGCTTTTATCCCGTGCTTCTGATATGCTGGATGGCAAAAATCTCCTTTTGGGAGGACAAAATTGTCATTTTGATGATCATGGTCCCTATACTGGAGATATTTCAGCTTTTATGCTTAAAGAAGCAGGAGCAAGTCATGTCATCATTGGGCATTCAGAACGTCGTACAATGTACCAAGAAAATAATGCGATTGTTTGTGCCAAAGTGCAAGCTGCGTGGCGAGCAGGTCTTGTGGCTCTTGTATGTATTGGTGAAACATTGGAGGAGCGTAATAATAATAAAGTACTGGATATTCTCACGCAGCAGCTTGAAGAATCTTTACCAGATGATGCAACAGCAGAAAATACCATTATCGCTTATGAACCTGTTTGGGCGATAGGCACCGGCAATACAGCGACTCCAGAAGATATTGCAAAAGTACATCATTTCATTCGTGATAAGGTGCGCTCTCGTTTTAGTGATGAAGGCGATAAGATACGTCTGCTTTATGGTGGGTCCGTAAAGCCATCCAATGCATTTGAGCTTTTAAGCATTCCTCATGTTAATGGTGCTTTAATAGGTGGAGCAAGCTTAAAAGCGATTGATTTTTTAACTATTTGCGATGTTTGTCGTAAACTATAGTAGAGAAATTTTAGTTTCTCCTTGGATTGTGTGTTATTTATGTGTAAATAGCTATGAAAGAGTTATTTGAAGAGCAGGGTTTATGCAAACAGTACTTATAGTTATTCATTTGTTGATTGTGATTACTCTGGTTGGTGTTATATTAATCCAACCTTCAGAAGGTGGTGGGCTAGGTGTGAGTAATAGCTCAGGGTTGATGAAAACTCGTGGATCTCGAAATCCTTTAACACGTTTGACTGCTATTTTAGCCTGTTGTTTTTTTGTTGTGTCTATTGGGCTTACCGTGGTGGGTAATATATCAAATTCTAGTTCTGATATTTTAAAGCGTATACCGGTTAATTCAGAACAGAATTCTACCAATAAAGGATCAGAATCAGTCCCATCATCAGATGGTGAGTCTTCTTCCCCTTCTATTCTTGAACAGCTAGGAGGCAATTCGAATTCTCCGCAGGAACAGAAACAGTCCGCAAATCCTGAAGCAGAAAGTCCAGTTCCACCGGTTCTTGAAAATACAGTTCCGGATAACAGTACGAAATAGTTTTTTAAGAAAATATAGACTTTTTAAAAAGGTGATTTTTTCACCTTTTTTATTTTAGAAGAAAAATTGTTTCTTTTTGCATTTTTTGCTGGAAAAATCATTATAAATTGCTTATCACCATAAGCCCATGGCACGTTATGTTTTTATTACTGGTGGTGTGGTTTCTTCCCTTGGAAAAGGCATTGCAGCGGCGGCGTTAGCAGCGTTATTACAGGCTCGTGGTTATCGTGTACGTCTTCGCAAACTTGATCCTTATTTAAATGTTGATCCAGGTACGATGTCACCTTATCAACATGGTGAAGTATTTGTGACCGATGATGGTGCAGAAACGGATCTTGATCTTGGTCATTATGAGCGTTTTACTGGGCGTTCTGCAAATAGCCAAGATAATATCACAACAGGGCGTATTTATCGCAATATCATTGAACGAGAGCGGCGTGGTGATTATTTGGGGGCAACAGTCCAAGTTATCCCTCATGTTACGGATGAAATTAAGAGATTCATTACGATGGGAAATGAAGAATTTGATTTTGTTTTGTGTGAGATAGGCGGAACGGTTGGTGATATTGAAGCAATGCCTTTTCTAGAAGCGATTCGTCAGCTTCGCAATGAGCTACCAAGACAAAGTGTCGTTTATGTCCATCTCACATTAATGCCTTATATACCTTCGGCAGGTGAATTAAAAACGAAACCAACACAACATTCTGTCAAAGAATTGCAAGCAGTTGGTATTTCTCCTGATATTTTGCTTGTACGTGCAGACCGATCTATTCCAGAAACAGAACGGTGCAAATTATCACTTTTTTGTAATGTTCGCTCCAATGCAGTCATTCAGGCATTAGATATGCCAACAATTTATGATGTTCCTATGGCATATCATAAGGAGGGTTTGGATTCTGAAGTTCTTTGTGCTTTTGGAATCGATTCGGCACCTTCCCCTCAGATGGATCGTTGGGAAGATATTACGCATCGTATTCACCATCCTGAAGGAGAAGTTACGATTGCTGTTGTAGGAAAATATACGGGTTTAAAGGATGCTTATAAATCTCTTATTGAAGCGATTGCACATGGTGGTTTAGCGAATAAAGTAAAAGTTAATATTGAGTGGATTGATTCGGAACTTTTTGAAAAAGAAGATTCTGTTTCAGCTTTACAAAAAGCCCATGGAATTTTGGTTCCAGGTGCTTTTGGGGCACGAGGGGCAGAAGGAAAGATTCGAGCAATTCAATTTGCACGAGAGCGTAAAGTCCCATTTTTAGGGATTTGTTTTGGGATGCAATTAGCTTGTATAGAAGCTGCGCGCAATATTGCACAGATTAAGAATGCTTCGTCAAGTGAGTTTTGCGAAACAGAAAATCCAATTGTAGGTTTAATGACAGAATGGCTTAAAGGAGACGTTCTTGAAAAACGTACAAGAAATGGTGATCTCGGCGGATCAATGCGTCTTGGTGCTTTTGCTGCTGAATTAAAAGAAGAGAGTCATATTGCTCAAATTTATGGGATAACCAAGATTGTCGAGCGACATCGTCATCGTTATGAGGTCAATATTGATTATAAGGATAAGTTAGAACAGTGTGGTTTGATTTTTTCTGGGATGTCTCCTGATGGTATTTTACCAGAAACGATAGAATATGCAGATCATCCATGGTTTATTGGTGTTCAATATCATCCAGAATTAAAATCTCGTCCTTTTGATCCTCACCCGCTTTTTTCTTCTTTTATTGAAGCCGCTGTAGAACAAAGTCGATTAGTTTAATGCATAAATTGGGTTACTTTGCTTTTGAGGGATAAAATGACTAAACCAAATGCCCGTGTGAAAGTTGGAAATATTATTTTTTCAAATGAAATGCCTCTTTCATTAATTGCAGGGCCGTGTCAGATGGAAAGTCGCGATCATGCTTTTGAAATGGCTGGTCGTATTAAAACAATTACCGATCAGCTTGGTATCGGGTTTGTTTATAAATCGAGTTACGATAAAGCTAACCGAACTTCTTTGGGTGCGGCACGTGGTATTGGTCTTGAAAAGGCAATGGCTGTTTTTTCTGATTTAAAAAAAGAGTTTAATTGCCCTGTACTAACTGATGTGCATACAGAAGAGCAATGTACAATTGTTTCTTCTACGGTTGATATTTTACAAATACCGGCTTTTTTATGTCGTCAAACAGATCTTTTGGTAGCAGCCGCCAAAACAGACTGTGTTATTAACATTAAAAAAGGTCAGTTTTTAGCGCCGTGGGACATGGAGAATGTTTTAAAAAAGGTTGTTTACAGTGGTAATCCGAATGTTATGCTTTGTGAGCGAGGCACGTCATTTGGTTACAACCGACTTATTTCTGATATGCGTTCATTGCCTATTTTACGTTCATTTGGTGCTCCTGTTATTTTTGATGCAACGCATTCTGTTCAAGAACCTGGGGGGCAGGGTGCTTCATCTGGTGGACAGCGTCAATTTGTTGAAATTTTAGCGCGTGCAGCTGTTTCTGTTGGGGTAGCTGGTATTTTTTTAGAAACACATCAAGATCCAGATAATGCACCTTCTGATGGACCCAATATGGTTAAACTTGATAATTTACAAAGATTGCTTGAGACTTTAATGGAGTTTGATTATCTGTCAAAGAAGTTGAATTGAGAAGAGAAAAACACTTCATTAATAGGACATTAGAAATGAATCAAGACTTTTATTGGATAAGGAAACACATATGACTATAATTGTCGATATCATTGGACGTGAAGTTCTTGATAGCCGTGGTAATCCAACGGTAGAAGTTGATGTTCGTTTGGAGAATGGAGCTTTTGGTCGCGCTCTGGTTCCATCGGGAGCTTCAACAGGAGCACACGAGGCTATAGAGCTTCGTGATGGTGGTTTGCGCTATCAAGGGAAAGGTGTTGAAAAAGCGGTTGCTGCAGTTAATGGCGAAATTCTTGAAGAACTTGGTGGGCGGGATGCAACAAATCAAATTGCTATTGATCAAGCAATGATTGCTTTGGATGGAACGCCAAACAAAGCCCGTCTTGGTGCCAATGCACTTCTTGGTGTTTCATTAGCTGTTGCAAAAGCAGCTGCGGATTCATTAAATTTACCTTTGTATCGTTATATTGGTGGTACACAAGCGCATATTCTTCCAACCCCCATGATGAATATTATTAATGGTGGCGTTCATGCTGATAATTTGATTGATTTTCAAGAGTTTATGATTATTCCTATAGGAGCTCCTACTGTAAGAGAAGCTATCCGTTATGGCGCTGAGATTTTCCATGCATTGAAAACGCGTTTAAAAGATGCGGGTTATAATACCAATGTTGGTGATGAAGGTGGTTTTGCACCTCAATTTAAAAGTGCTGATCAAGCTATTGATTTTATTATGGAATCTATCATGATATGTGGCTATAAACCAGGTGAACAAATTGCCATTGGTTTAGACTGTGCTTCAACCGAATTTTATAAAAATGGTTCGTATTTTTATAAAGGTGAGGGCAAATGCCGTGACATCCAAGAGCAGGTAGATTATTTAGCGCAGCTTGTGAAAAATTATCCTATTATTACAATTGAAGATGGAATGGCAGAGGATGATTGGGAAGGTTGGAAGTTACTCACTGACACAATTGGAGAAAAATGTCAGCTTGTTGGCGATGATTTGTTTGTAACGAATTCAGCACGTTTGCGTGATGGTATTAAAATGGGGGTAGGCAATTCTATTCTCATAAAAGTTAATCAAATTGGTACATTGAGTGAAACACTTGATGCTGTAGAAGTAGCACATAAAGCAGGTTATCGTGCCATTATATCTCATCGTTCAGGCGAAACAGAGGATTCTTTCATTGCAGATCTTGCGGTTGCAACGAATTGTGGACAAATTAAAACAGGTTCTCTTGCGCGTTCGGATAGATTAGCAAAATACAATCAACTTATTCGTATTGAAGAAATGCTAGGAGCCCAAGCGCGTTATGCTGGTGATTTATATCGTGTATAGTTGCGAGCAAAGAGTGTGAGAGTATGATATTATTTAGACTATGAAATTGAGATTTTTTATCAAAGGCATATACGCAATAATTTTTAAGTGTTTAAATTTATAGGGATTAATATGAGAGGTATAATTATTAGTCAAGACCAAGGAAATTATCTCGTTTCGGGTGATGATGGTAAACGTTATCAGTTTGCGACTTGGGATTGGTTGGGAAAGAATCCACCAAGGATTGGTAATGCTGTTGATTTTGTCTGTGAAGGAGGTGTTGTCAGTTCTGTTTTCCCATTGTTGAGACCAGGTACAGAGAACACAAAGATAATGTTCGCACTGCTTTGTTGGGTTGCAGGTATCTTTGGTGTTCATCGCTTTATGGTTGGTAAAGTTCGGACTGGTGCTTTAATGCTGGTTCTATCTTTATCATTGTTTGGATTGATAATTACCGGTATTTGGGCAATTGTTGATTTTATAGTCATTGTTGCTGGAAGATTTACGGATAAAGATGGGAATCAGATTACAGATTTGTAAAAATTTTATAATAAAAAGAAAATAATTAAGTTTACTTTTTATTTCGATCAATATATTGAGTTGCATAATGCAAGATTATTGTACTCTATTTCTTTAATGTGAGATATTAAGAGAAATATGCACAGTTGAATAAAAGTATTGAAAAAGACTGTGCTATTTTATGTGGGTAAAACAACGGCGTAAATCCACTAAGGTGTGTTTTGTATTGCTGCTTATAGCAGCAGAAAACATTAGCTCATTGGGGAGCTCAAAACTATTTTAATTTCACGTTTATCACGGCTGCTACAAATTTTATTTACACCGTGAGGTTAATCAACATATTATAAAAAGAAATAATCTCTTTATGAATAACACATGAGGAGCAGCTTTATAGGTGTTAAAGATGAAAGGTACGATTATTGGTCAAGATCAAAGGGTTTATCTCGTTTTTGGAGATGATGATAAGCGTTATCAATTTTTGCCTGAAGATTTTTTAGGGTAAAAACACCAAAGGTAGGGGATACCATTGATTTTGTCTGTGAAGGGATACCATTAAATCTATTTTTCCTATCTCGGTTGAAGGTCAGTCACAAAAATTAAATGTGATGCTAGCGATCGTTTACTTGTTTTTTTGTGCATTGGGGATTCATCAATTTATGGTTGGTAAAATTGTATCGGGCCTTATAATGCTTCTTATTAAGTGTAATAGGTCTACTATTTCTGGGGATCGGGTTTTTGACAACTATACTTTGGGCATTGATTGATTTTATATTTATTTAACAGGAAATTTTAGGGACAAAGATGAGGGTAAATTGAAAATAACAAATTGTTTGAGTGTATAGATTTGGTAATGAGGTATTAATCAAAATCGTGCATAGTTGGGCAAAATATTAAAAAATTTGTGCTGTAAAGACTGTGCTATTTTATGTGGACAAAGCAGAAACGTCGATCAATCAAAGTGCGCTTTGTACTACCTCTTATGACGGTGGGAGTCTTAAGCTATTTCAGTTATCACATTTATCATGGTGAGTATGGATTGTATTCACGCAGTGAAGTTAATCAGCATATTAGCGAATTAGAAAAGGAGCTTCATAAAATAGAAGCTGAGCGGATATTCATGGAAAAGCGTATTTCTCTTTTACGCAATGGACATATAGAAAAAGATATGCTGGATGAGTATGTCCGAAAGAATTTGAACTTTTCTAAGCCAAATGAACTGACAATCTTAATACCTTGAAATGACACCAAAGGTAAATGAAAAATCGCTTACTTTAAACAACAATCAGCAATGATATTGTTTAAGCCGATTGATAAGGCTTGTAACTTTTGTTCGTAAAGGTTATTCCTAAATAATCATAAAAGGGAGTTTAATATGGCAGAACGACTTAAAAAAAATTCTGCGTCGGTGGCGCGCACTGCATTATCAAGCACCACAAAGAAAGCACCAATAGCAGACTTTACAAAAGAAGAAGAAATTGATGCTTATCGTGAAATGCTTTTAATTCGCCGTTTTGAAGAAAAAGCAGGACAACTTTATGGTATGGGGCTTATTGGGGGATTTTGTCACCTTTATATTGGTCAGGAAGCCGTTGTTATAGGAACATTGAAAGCGGCAAAAGAAGGTGATCAGGTTATTACGTCTTACCGTGATCATGGTCATATGTTAGCCGTTGGGATGAGCCCACGTGGTGTCATGGCAGAATTAACGGGACGTCAAGGTGGCTTTTCCAAAGGGAAAGGTGGCTCGATGCATATGTTCTCTAAAGAAAAGAACTTTTATGGAGGACATGGTATTGTTGGTGCGCAGGTTCCAATTGGTTCAGGTTTGGCATTTTCGAATCAGTACCTTGGTAAAGATAATGTGACATTGGTTTATTTTGGTGATGGTGCCGCAAATCAGGGGCAGGTTTACGAAAGTTTTAATATGGCTTCACTTTGGAAGCTTCCTGTTGTTTATATTATTGAAAATAATCAGTATGCTATGGGAACGTCAGTTTCACGTGCATCTGCAGAAACTGATTTTTCCCGACGTGGTCTTTCTTTTGAAATTCCAGGTATTGTTGTTGACGGTATGGATGTTCGATCAGTAAAAGGAGCTGCTGATGAAGCGATTTCTTGGGCACGCTCAGGTAAAGGACCGATCATTCTTGATATGCAGACCTATCGCTATCGTGGTCATTCCATGTCTGATCCAGCAAAATATCGTTCAAAGGAAGAAGTCCAAAAAATAAAAGAGGAGCACGATCCGATTGATCAAGTAAAAAGTCGGATTCTTAAAAAAAATTGGGCGAACGAAGATGATTTAAAATCTATTGAGAAAGAGGTTCGTGCAATTGTTGCTGATGCGGCAGATTTTGCACAAAGTGATCAAGAGCCAGATGCTTCTGAGCTCTATACTGATATTTTAGTTTGATGCGAGGGAAGCAAGTATGTCTATTGATATTTTGATGCCGGCGCTTTCACCAACTATGGAAGAAGGTAAACTGTCTAAATGGCTCAAGAGAGAAGGTGATAAGGTTAGCTCTGGCGATGTTATTGCTGAAATTGAAACGGATAAGGCTACAATGGAAGTAGAGGCCGTTGATGAAGGTACTCTTGGTAAAATTTTTGTGCCTGAAGGTTCTGAAGGCGTAAAGGTTAATACTGTTATTGCGATTTTGTTAGAAGAAGGTGAGCGTGCTGAGGATATTTCGCAACCTACTGATACAGCAAAAAAAACTAAGGAATCTCCTCTTTCTCTGGCATCGTCAGTTCCGCAGTCTGCTTCTACTTTTGATACATCTCCTAATTTTGATATTCCAGCGGGAACACAAATGGTTACAATGACAGTTCGTGAAGCGCTTAATCAGGCTTTGGCTGAAGAAATGCGGCGTGATGAAAAAGTTTTTCTCATGGGGGAAGAGGTCGCGCAATATCAAGGTGCCTATAAGGTTAGTCAAGGTTTGTTGGAAGAATTCGGAGAACGCCGAGTTATTGATACCCCAATTACAGAGCACGGCTTTGCTGGGCTGGCTGTCGGGGCTGCTTTTGGAGGGTTACGTCCTATTGTCGAGTTTATGACATTTAATTTTGCGATGCAGGCGATGGACCAAATTATTAACTCAGCAGCCAAAACACGTTATATGTCTGGTGGACAAATGACCGCTCCTATGGTTTTTAGGGGTCCCAATGGCGCGGCTGCCCGTGTTGGTGCTCAACATTCTCAATGCTATGCTGCATGGTATAGTCATGTACCAGGTCTGAAAGTTGTCATGCCTTATAGTGCTGCAGATGCAAAAGGTTTGCTGAAAGCTGCTATTCGTGATGATAATCCTATTATTTTTCTTGAAAATGAGATTTTGTATGGGCATCAATTTGATGTCCCTCAATTGGATGATTTTGTTTTGCCTATTGGTAAGGCGCGTATTCATAAGTCTGGACAAGATGTGACGATTGTCGCGTGTGGAATTGGAATGCATTATGCCGTTCAAGCGTTGCCGGAAATTGAACAATTTGGTATCGATGTTGAATTGATTGATTTACGAACCATTCGCCCGATGGATCTTCCAACAATTCTTTCTTCAGTTAAAAAAACAGGTCGTTTGGTAACGATTGAAGAGGGATTTCCTCAGTCATCCGTGGGAACTGAAATAGCAACGCGTGTTATGCAGCAGGCTTTTGATTATCTTGATGCGCCAATTGCTACGATTTCTGGTAAAGATGTTCCGATGCCTTATGCTGCTAATCTTGAGAAGTTGGCTTTGCCTAATACTGCTGAGATTATTGAGGCCGTTAAGGCTGTGACATACAGAGCATAACGGAGGAAAGCATAATGCCCATTAAAATTACAATGCCAGCACTTTCCCCTACGATGGAAGAGGGAAATTTAACAAAATGGAATATTAAGGAGGGAGATAAGGTTTCCTCCGGTGATGTTATTGCTGAAATTGAGACGGATAAAGCGACAATGGAAGTCGAAGCCGTTGATGAAGGTAGGGTTGCCAAAATTGTTGTTCCTGCTGGAACACAAGGCGTTAAAGTAAATGCTTTAATTGTTGTTTTAGCAGAAGAAGGTGAAGATTTAGCTGAAGCGGCAAAAGTTTCAGAAGAAATCTCTTCTTCTACAAAACAAGAACCAGAGGGCGTAAAACAGACAGATACTCTGAAACAGACGGACTCAAAGGGTACAAAAATGTCTCATGAATCATCAGCTCAGCAATTAATACAGCAAGATAAAAAGGTAGCGCGTCTTTTTGCCTCTCCCTTAGCGCGGCGATTAGCATCTCAGGAAGGCCTTGATTTATCCCTTATTTCTGGAAGTGGTCCGCATGGGCGTATTATCAAGCGCGATGTAGAAAAAGCTGTGAGTAGTGATATTTCTAAAGTGTCTTATTCATCACAAATAGGGGAGCTAGTAGCTACAGGTGCTTCTGACAAACAGATACTGAAACTCTTTAAAGAGGATGAATATACCTTCGCACCCCATAATAATATGCGTAAAACAATCGCAACACGTTTGATGGAATCAAAACAGAGAGTTCCACATTTCTATGTAACGGTAGATTGTGAACTTGATGCGCTGTTAGCACTGCGTACACAACTGAATGCTGCTGCACCAATGATTAAGGGGCAGGAAGAAACTCAGCCTACTTATAAGCTTTCTGTTAATGATATGGTGATCAAAGCTGTCGCACTGTCTTTGAAAGCTGTTCCTGATGCGAATGTCTCTTGGCTTGAAGGCGGAATGCTTCATCATAAACATTGTGATGTTGGGGTTGCTGTTTCTATTCCCAATGGATTAATTACGCCGATTATTCGCCATGCAGAGGAAAAGCCGTTATCACTTATTTCCAAAGAGATGAAGGATTTTGCAAAGCGTGCGCGTGAGGGCAAGTTAAAAATGGAAGAATATCAGGGTGGAACAACAGCTGTATCAAATATGGGGATGTATGGTATAAAAAGTTTTTTGGCTATCCTTAATCCACCGCATGCGACGATTTTTGCGATTGGTGCAGGGGAAGAACGCGCCGTTGTTAAAAATGGTGCATTAGTTGTTGCGACAGTTATGTCAGTTACAATTTCTGCGGATCATCGTGCTGTCGATGGTGCTTTAGCCGCAGAGCTCGCGCGGGCTTTTAAGAAGATGATTGAAAATCCATTAGCAATGTTGGTTTGAACTGTTTAACAGTTCTTCACGTAAATTGTGAGAGAGTGTGTTAAGAGAATAAAAACAAATTTAAGAGTTTGAAGAGCAATGTTATTGCTATTTCTAGTTTGGGTAAAGCATTTACGTGAAGCTTAAAGAAAAAGACATAAGATAATTCTGTGATGTTGTTTTGCAGTTTTAAGTTCAAAAAATGCATATCCGTTTTATATATATCCATGGAGGAATTACTGTGGCAAATCTTTATGATGTAATTGTGATTGGATCAGGTCCAGGCGGATATGTAACCGCAATTCGTGCAGCACAATGTGGTTTTAAGACTGCGATTGTTGAACGTGAACATTTGGGAGGGATCTGTTTAAATTGGGGGTGTATTCCAACAAAGGCCCTTCTACGTTCAGCGGAAATGAAACATTTTGCTGAACATGCAAAAAATTATGGACTAAAAATTAATGGTTCAATTGAGGCAAACATCAAAGATGTTGTGGCACGTTCACGCGGTGTTTCAGCACGTTTAAATGCTGGTGTTGATTTTTTAATGAAAAAAAACAAAATTGATATTATCTGGGGTGAAGCAAAGCTTACTAAAGAAGCGAAGAGAAGCCATCCTGCGGAAATTATGGTTTCTTCATCCTCCAAACCGATTATGCAACCGCAAAATCCAGTCCCTAAAGGGACGTTAGGGGAGGGAACATATCAAGCAAAGCATATCATTATTGCAACGGGTGCACGTCCTCGTGTCCTTCCTGGTATTGAGCCAGATGGAAAACTCATTTGGACTTATTTTGAAGCTATGATACCGCCAGCAATGCCAAAATCGCTTTTGGTTATAGGGTCTGGGGCTATTGGCATTGAATTTGCCTCTTTTTATTGTGATATGGGGGCGACAGTAACTGTTGTTGAAATGATGCCCCACATCATGCCTGCTGAAGATATTGAAATTTCAACGTTTGCTTGTAAACAGTTAGAGAAAAAAGGTTTACGCATTCTTCGTCAAGCAAAAGTAACAAAGGTTGAAAAATCTTCTGATTCTGTGACTGTACATATTGATGTTCAAGGTAAAATAGAGTCAATGACTGTTGACCGGTTGATTTCGGCTGTTGGGGTGCAAGGTAATATTGAGAATCTTGGTTTAGAAGCTTTGGGAATAAAAACCGATCGCGGGTGCATTGTAACCGATGAATGGAGTTGGACGGGGGTGGAAGGCATTTATGCTATTGGTGATGTAGCAGGTCCTCCTATGTTGGCACATAAAGCAGAAGAAGAAGGTGTGATATGTATTGAGCATCTTGCAGGTTTAAAGAATGCTCATCCGCTTGATAAAAGAAAAATTCCAGGGTGTACATATTGTACACCACAGGTTGCCTCTGTAGGGCTTTCAGAAGCTACAGCAAAAGAAGCAGGTTATGATATACGTATTGGTCGTTATTCTTTTGCTGCGAATGGCAAGGCGATTGCTTTGGGTGAAGATCAGGGGTTAGTAAAAACAATTTTTGATAAAAAAACAGGACAGCTTCTTGGGGCCCATATGGTAGGGGCTGAGGTAACAGAATTGATACAGGGTTTTGTTATTGCTATGAATCTTGAAACAACAGAAGAAGAATTAATGCATACTGTCTTTCCACATCCGACTTTATCGGAAATGATGAAAGAAAGTGTATTGGATGCTTATGGTCAAGTTTTAAACGCTTGATGACTGGATTGTATGAAAGATTTTATATTTTTGATTGTTACTTCGTATTTATAAGGCAAAGGCTTAAATGGTTACGGTTGTTGATAGAGTTACAAATAGACGTTTGCGTCATCCTGAAAAGGCACATCGTCCTGATACAAGCGTTCAAAAAAAGCCAGATTGGATTCGTGTAAAAGCGCCAACATCGCCAATTTATAAGGAAACACATGGTATTGTACGTACGCATAAGTTAGTGACTGTATGTGAAGAAGCTGGTTGCCCTAATATTGGCGAATGTTGGAGCCAGCGGCATGCTAGCTTTATGATTTTAGGTGAAATATGTACGCGTGCTTGTGCTTTTTGTAACGTTGCAACAGGTATTCCACTTGCCGTTGATGATAATGAGCCAGAACGTGTAGCCGATGCTGTTGCACGGATGGAATTAAAACATGTTGTCATTACATCTGTTGATCGTGATGATCTTGCTGATGGTGGTGCTGAGCATTTTGCAAAAGTTATTTATGCGATTCGTCAAAAAACTCCTAAAACAACAATTGAAGTTCTGACACCTGATTTTCGTCATAAGGATGGCGCTTTAGAAGTTGTTGTTGCTGCTAAGCCTGATGTTTTTAATCATAACTTAGAAACAGTTCCTTCTAAATATTTGAAGGTTCGTCCAGGGGCACGTTATTTTCATTCAATTCGTTTATTACAACGCGTTAAAGAACTTGATCCAACAATTTTTACAAAATCGGGAATTATGGTTGGTCTTGGGGAGGAGCGAAATGAAATTTTGCAATTGATGGATGATTTGCGCTCTGCTGATGTTGACTTTATGACGATTGGACAATATTTGCAGCCTACACGAAAACATCATCCAGTTGTTCGTTTTGTGCCTCCTGAAGAATTTGAGTCTTTTGCCAAGATTGGTAAAGTAAAAGGATTTTTACATATGGCCTCCAATCCTCTGACACGTTCATCTCATCATGCTGGAGATGATTTTGCTATTTTGCAAAAAGCGCGTGATGAAAAATTTTCCTTACAGAGATAATTATGCCGATTTTTACAATACATCGGCAGATCACCCATAGTGCCAGTGAAATGTTTGAGCTGGTTTCAGATATTGAGCGTTATCCTGAATTTTTACCAATGTGTGAGTCTTTAATAGTACGTTCTCGAAAAGAGTATGGGAAAAAAATGTTGCTTCTTGCGGATATGACCGTTGGCTATAAGATTATCCGTGAAACTTTTACGACTCAAGTATTTCTTCAGCCGGAAAAAAATCTTATAGAAGTTAAATATATTGATGGTCCATTCAAATATCTTGAAAATCGTTGGTCCTTTCATGATATTGAAAATACCAATGCATGTAATGTAGAGTTTTTTATTGATTATGAATTTAAAAGTAAAACGCTTGGATTAGTGATGGGCTCAATGTTTGATATTGCGTTTCGTAAATTCACCGACGCTTTTGAGAAGCGTGCGCATCAGATTTATGGCTCTACGATAACATAGTCTATTCTGTTATTTTTTAACAATACGTATTGCTTATAACGGCGTGAAGGTGAAAACTGGTTTCCATCTTTACTATTTGTTTTAATTCATCTTTTTCAGCTTTGAAAAGCATATTAAAGGAATATCATTTTAAATGATGAAGATGATGCACAGCTTCACGCTTTTGTTTCTCTTTTTTAATAGAGGCATATCCAAACAAAACGCCCAAATAGGACATGCTTGCGTCATACCCATTTCATAATAAATAGTATAGATACTCGTAAAAGTATATAAATCAACATCTTTATACTTATGAAGAAGTCAGCCTGCACCATTTATTTGCCATCTCTCGAGATGTTGCGCGAGCTCTTAGCATTTGAGAGAGGTACAAGTATCCTTTTCTTCAATCATTTTATTTATACAGTTTTTTTCTTGTGGCGTGCAAGTGAATAAATTTGATTAATTCAACTGAAAGTTGTGGTGCAATAAATCATTTTTTCAAGATGTTGACGATTATAGACTCAATGTGGAATAGAGAGCTTTGAAATTAGTATGGGGAATTCAGTGAAGCAATTCCAGAATCATTTTAAAAACATTTTCAACAGTTGCATGGCGGATAGCATTGCGGTTAAGATGACCAAAGTGCATTTCTTTGTGCAGAGTTTTATGATTTTTGTAAGCAACTGCGCAATGCACAAGTCCTACAGGTTTATCAAGACTTTCTCCTCCTGGACCAGCAATTCCTGTTACAGAGACTGCAATGTCAGCTTGTGAATGTTTTAATCCACCCTCAGCCATTGCAAGAGCAACTTCTTTTGAAACGGCGCCATAGGTTTTTATAAGTTCAGCACAAACGCCAACAAGGCGTGTTTTAGATTCATTTGAATAAACAACAAATCCACAATCGAGAACATCTGACGAGCCTGCAATATTTGTGAGGCTTGCAGCAATGAGTCCTCCTGTACAAGACTCTACAGTTGTTAACAGCAAACCTTTTTGGCGAAAGATATTAAGGACTTCATGTGCTTGTTTTTCACAAAGATATGTCATTGGGGAAGTTCTCCTGAATAAAGAACGCTCGCTGTTGCAAGAGCAGCAATTCCTTCACCACGACCAATAAATCCAAGCCTTTCATTTGTTGTTGCTTTGATAGAGATTCGATCAGGTGTCATTGAAAGTATTGTCATAAGATTTTCTGTCATGGCATGACGATAGGGACCAATTTTAGGATTTTCAGCGATAATTGTGATATCAACATTGGCGATACGACCACCTGCTTGTTTTAGAATATCAAGAGCATGACGGAGAAAAATTTCTGATGATGCATTTTTCCATTGGGGATCAGAGGGAGGGAAATGTGTGCCAATATCTCCAGCACCTCGCGTAGCGAGCAGGGCATCTGTTAGCGCGTGAAGAGCAACATCTGCATCGGAGTGTCCATTTAATTTTTTATGAAAAGGGATTTTTATACCACATAAAATAAGAAAGTCACCTTCCTCGAAAGAGTGAACATCATAACCATTGCCGGTGCGGATATCAGGAAACATTTGCATTTTCTTTTGGAGATATAAATGTGCGGTATTAAAATCTTCATGCCATGTAATTTTTATGTTGTTAGGATCCCCAGGAACGATACGCATAGGAATTCCAAACCATTCGGCAATCGCAGAATCGTCAGTGAATTCTTTTTTGCAAGCTTGTTTTGCTTGCTTATGGGCCGCTAAGATATGTTCAAAGGGAAAACACTGTGGAGTTTGTGCACTATAAAGATGGGTACGGGGAATTGTTTCTAAAACATGCTGATTATTTACACGTTTAAGGGTATCAGAGATGGGAAGAACAGGAAGAACACCTTCTTGAGGGGTGATTGTATTGTGAATGTTATCAAGAAGCTTGTTTTCGATAAAGGGGCGTGCACCATCATGAATATGCACATATTGGAGATTGAATTTTTTGAGTGCCTGAAGTCCATTTAAGGTAGAGATTTGACGTGTATTGCCTCCTTCAACGATAATAAGGCGCTCTTTAAAATCACCAATAGCTTGTTCACAGATTTGACGATCTTCTGGATGAATAACAAGGATAATTGTTGTGATAGATGGATGCTGCAAAAAACAATGCACGGTATGATAAATAATCGGCTTTTGTCCTAGAAGCCGATATTGTTTTGGAATTTCATGGGGAGATCCTGCTCTTTCACCACGTCCAGCGGCTAATATTATTGCTGCAATAGAAATACCTAATCTCCTTGTATTATAATCTTAGTTTGCCTTTTTGTCATTAATTTTAAAATGATTTTGAAAGGATGGTTGTTGTAGATCAGCAAGGGATATCACGGATAACACCTCAAAAAAAGCATTTAATGCTTTTTGAAGTGCGGTATTTAAACCACAAAAATCGATCAAGGGGCAAGTTGGTTCTGCAGTATCGAAACATTCTGCTAGGGAAAAGTTATCTTCTGTTACTTTCACAACATCAGCGACTGAAATCTCTGCTGCGGGTTTCGCCAATCTAACTCCACCATTGCGTCCACGCACTGTTTGTATAAAACCTGCTTGAACAAGCAGCTGAAGGATTTTAAATAAAAAAAGTTCTGAAACGGCATATGCTTTAGCAATTTCTGGAACACGACTGAGAGTTCCCTGATTATCTGCACAATACATGAGCATTCGAAGAGCATAATTTGTTTGTTTTGTTAATCGCATCTCATTTCCTTCGTAAAGTATCGTCGAACACAGTTTATTTTAAAGATATTTTGCAAAATGTAGAAGTTCTTTCTCGTTGACTATATTTGCTCTATTTTAAATGTAGTATTAGTATTGTCAATTTTTGCTACAAAAGGTTATATGAGAATAATGGGATAAGGGTATGTAAGCTCATGACGAATATAACATCTGTGACGAATCTTCAAGACATAGATAAAAATACTTATAACGATGAGTTGTATCGTTTAAGTAAGGTATATATTTTTTTAGGGATTACAATTATTGTATTGGCTTTACTTACGGCCTCTGTTTCATTTATTATTCTTATTGGATTAACCCCTGTTGTTCCCAGTAGAACAGTAACTCTTATTCTTATAGGGATTAATAGTTTTTGGGTTTTAGGGCTTATTGTCATCGTTTTTTATGAGATGATTCCGATCATTCGTGCTTGGCGTTCAAGGCGTGCAGGGTCGCGTCTTCATGTGCGCCTTATTTCATTGTTTGCACTTGTTGCAACAATGCCAGCTGTTGCTGTAGCTCTTGTATCGGGTCCAGCACTAAATTTGGGACTTGATCGATGGTTTGATACAACAACGCGGCAAATTGTGGGCTCTTCTATTGATTTAGCAAATGCTTATGCAGATGAAATGCTTCAAAATTTAAAAAATTTATCCTACGCGATGGCATTTGCACTTGATAACAAAAAACTCTTAGAACGTAATCCAGCTGAATATAGGATGCAATTGACGCGCCATGCTATAGGACGCAATTTGCGTGGCGCATTTTTGTTAAGTTCTAGCGGAGCTATTTTTATATCGAGTGCTCTTGGTGATGAAGATAAACTGCCAATTCCTCCTTCCAATCTTATTGAACGTGCAACCAGTGCGAGGCCTTTTTCTTTTCAACCAGGCGTGCATGATTATTTTGGTATTATTTTAAAATTTACCAACATTCCAAACACATTTCTATATTTGGTGCGTGACGTTGATAAAGGTGTTTTATCTGCTTTGCGTTTGACAGAAGTCAATACAGATCGTTATCGTGATTTAAATGAAAATCGCCTGCTGACGCAAATTGCATTTGGTATGCTTTATTTATGTCTTTTTTTTAGTTTATTCTTATCAGCTATTTGGGCCGCTATTGCTGTCGCTGATCGCTTAGTACGTCCTATTCGTCTTCTCATTAGTGCAGCTGATGATGTTGCTACTGGAAATATGGAAATTTTTGTGCCAGTACGAGCAAAAGATGGGGATATTGGGCAATTATCCAAAACTTTTAATTACATGGTTAGTGAATTGAAAAGTCGGCGCAATGAGTTGATTGCAGTGCGTGATCAAATTGATGAGAGAAGGCGTTTTTCTGAAGCAGTGTTATCGGGTGTAACAGCAGGAGTAGCTGGTATAGATGATAATGGTGATATTACAATTATTAATCGATCTATTGAAGCGATGTTTGATATTCGCTCTGAACACGTTGTTGGACAAAGTCTTTTATCTTTAAGTGCTGAAATTTGGCAGGTTTTTCAGTTTGCACGTTCATTGGATCGTAAAAATCATCGTGAGCAGGTTACTTTAAACGTTGCAGGAAAAGAGCGTGTCTGTAATGTCCAAGTTACGATGGAAGAGGATGATGGACAGGGGCAATCTTGGGTTCTAACAATTGATGATATTACAGACCTTGTTGCAGCGCAACGTACAGCGGCGTGGGCGGATATTGCACGGCGTATTGCACACGAAATAAAAAATCCCCTCACACCCATTCAGTTATCCGCCGAACGCATTCGTAAACGTTATAACAAAGTTATTACACAAGATAGAGAGGTCTTTGAGCGGTGTATTGAGACAATTATTCGACAGGTTGGAGATATTGGGCGTATGGTTGATGAGTTTTCCTCTTTTGCACGTATGCCCAAACCACAAATGCATATTTTAGATATACGAGAATTGTTGCGCGAAGCATGTTTCTTGATAGAAGTGACACGACATGATATTCATTTTGAGCAAGATTTAGGAAGTCTACCACTTATGGGTGCATTTGATAACCGTCTCATTGTACAAGCTTTTTGCAATGTTATCAAAAACGCGAGCGAATCCATAGATTCAGTTGTGCGAGAGGAAAATATTCACGGTCATATTCTTGTCCGTTCTTATCGTCAAGAGGAATGGGTGGTTGTGGATGTTGTTGATAATGGGAAAGGACTTCCTAAAGAGCAAAGACAAAAGTTATTAGAGCCCTATATAACAACGCGGGAAAAAGGAACAGGGCTCGGGTTAGCCATTGTGCGCAAAGTTATTGAAGATCACGGTGGTTCCATGGAGCTTCATGATGCACCGGAGAGTTTTTATGAAGGTCGTGGTGCGATGATCCGTTTGATATTTCCGGCGGATGGGGGTAAGCAGGGTAGTATTATACAAGCCATAAATCATAAGATAGGGGAATAGTATGGTATCAGATATCTTGATTGTTGATGATGAAGCAGATATTCGTGAGCTTGTTGCTGGTATTTTAGATGATGAAGGTTATGAAACGCGTGTTGCTTGTAACTCTGATGAAGCATTGGCTCAAATTAGTGAGCGTATTCCAAAGCTCATTTTTTTGGATATTTGGCTACAGGGTAGTCGTCTTGATGGTTTAGCATTGCTTGATGAAATTAAAACGCAATATCCGGCTCTTCCGGTCGTTATGATCTCTGGTCATGGTAATATTGAGACGGCTGTTTCCGCTATAAAGCGAGGGGCATATGATTTCATTGAAAAACCTTTTAAAGCTGATAGACTTGTATTGGTTGCAGAGAGAACACTTGAAAACTCAAATTTAAAACGTGAGCTTTTAGAATTGCGAAAGCGTTCGAACGAGACATTAGAGTTGCTCGGAAAATCGACAGTTGTAAAAAATTTGCGTCAAATCATAGAAAAAGTAGCACCAACCAATAGTCGCGTCATGATAACAGGTCCTTCAGGGGCAGGAAAAGAAACTGTTGCACGAACTATTCATGCGCTCTCAACGCGTTCGAATGGGCCATTTGTTACAATAAATGCTGCAACGATTACTCCGGAAAGAATGGAAATAGAGCTGTTTGGCAGTGAAATGGAAGGAAGAGAGCGCAAGATCGGTGCCTTAGAGGAAGCTCATGGCGGTATATTATATCTTGATGAAATTGCTGACATGCCACGTGAGACTCAAGGTAAGATTCTTCGGGTGTTAACGGGGCAGACATTTGAAAGAGTTGGCGGCACAAAACGTGTTAAAGTGGATGTGCGTATTATTTCTTCGACAGCGCAAAATCTTGAAAACCTCATTTCTGATGGGCGCTTTAGAGAAGATCTTTTCCACCGTCTTTCGGTTGTTCCTATTGCTGTTCCGCCCCTTTCAGCGCGTCGTGAAGACATTCCAGAACTTGTACATCATTTTGTAAAAACAATATCACAGCAGGTTGGGATTAAACCGCGTGCAATCAGTGATGATGTGATTGCTATTTTGCAAACGCATGCTTGGCCGGGTAATGTGCGGCAATTACGCAATAATATTGAGCGTCTTCTTATTCTTGTGCGGGATGGTGATGGTCCTATAACAGCGGACTTTCTTCCCAGTGAAGTAAGTGATTCTTTGCCACGTCTTCAAATGGATTCAGATGAAAGTATAATGGATTTGCCGTTACGTGAAGCACGAGAATTGTTTGAAAAGAGATATTTAGTGGCACAGATTGGGCGTTTGGGTGGAAATATATCACGTACTGCTGAATTTATAGGCATGGAGCGTTCAGCTTTGCACCGTAAACTTAAAGCGCTTGGAGTTTCTTAAAGCGATGCGTGTTATTATTTGCGGAGCAGGACAGGTTGGGTATGGGATAGCAGAGCGTCTTGCTGCTGAAAATCACGATGTTACTGTTATTGATATTGAAACGAGATTAATTGAAAAGATTCGCGATACATTGGATGTGAGAGGTTTTGTTGGTCACGGTTCACGTCCTGAAGTTCTTTTGGCTGCAGATGCAGACAAAGCTGATATGTTGATTGCTGTCACTTTGTTTGATGAAGTCAATATGGTAGCTTGTCAAGTAGCACATTCATTATTTAATGTGCCCACAAAAATTGCTCGTATTCGTTCACAATCTTATTTAGAACCACGTTATAAGACGCTTTTTTCCAGAGAGAATATTCCCATTGATGTGGTTATTTCGCCAGAAGTTGAAGTTGGGGAAATGGTTTTGCGCCGTATTGCTTTACCTGGTGCAATAGATGTTCTTTATTTTTGTAATGATGATGTTGTTGCGCTAGCCTTGGAATGCATGGAAGATTGTCCAGTTATTAATACACCTTTGCGTCAATTAACAGAGCTTTTTCCAGATCTTCATACGACGGTTACCGCTATTAAACGTGGCGCGGAATTATTGGTTGCACATTCAGAAACGCAATTACGCGTTGGTGATATAACCTATCTTGTTGTTGCTCGTGATCAAATGCGCCGTGCTGTTGGGCTTTTTGGTCATAAAGAACAAGATGCCCACCGCATGATTATTGCAGGAGGCGGTCACATTGGCCTTTATGTTGCACAGGCTATTGAAAAGCGTTTCCATAAATTAAAATTGAAGATTATAGAATCGCATAGAGAAAGAGCTCTCACGATTGCTGATCAGCTTGAAAAAACAACAGTTTTATACGGTAACGTGTTAGATCCAGTGATTCTTCAAGATGCGGGAATTGATCAGTCCGATTTAATGATTACATTGACCAATCAAGATCAGGTTAATCTCTTAAGCGCTATTATTGCTAAAAGATTGGGCTGCAAAGCCAATATGGTATTGATTAATAATGTTGCCTATCAAGAATTTAGTCGTGCTGTTGGTGTGGATGCATATCTTAATCCCCATAGCGTTACAATATCGAGAATTTTGCAACAAATGCGCCGTGGACGTATTCGTTCTGTTCATTCAGTTTTTAATGGCCGAGCAGAAATTATTGAAGCTGAAGTGATGCAAACATCTTCATTGGTTGGTAAGTCATTATCAGAGCTCAATTTATCAGATGGTTTGAGAATTGGTGCAATTTATCGCAATAAGACAATAATACAACTTTCGGCAGATACGCGCATTTTGTCTGGTGATAGAATAGTGATTTTTGCTCTTGCTGATAGGGTTCGTGATGTTGAACAACTCTTTCGCGTAAGTTTAGAATATTTTTGATATATTATCTATGGATATTTGTACTTTTTGGTATAGTGGACAATTAAGATTGGTGGATAGGCTTTGTTTGTCCTCAATGGTTAAAACTGGACAGCGCGTTAAGCTTTTTAGTTATGATAAAAAAATAGATAATCTTCCTGCCGGTGTTGAGTTGCATGAAGCCGAATCAATTTTACCACGCTCAGCAATTTATCGCCTTGACCCCGATTTTTCTGATAATAAACCAGGGTGTACAATTGTTCAGTTTTCGGATTTTTTTCGTGTTATGCTGATGAAATATCAACAAGGTGTTTGGTTAGATACAGATGTTTACCTTGTTAAACAATTTCATCCAGATGCGGATAAGGTTTGGTTGGCAAGAGAAAATAATACAAGAGTAGGCGTTTCTGCACTTTATTTTCCGCCCAATAACCCTATTATAAAAATATTTGAAGATTATTGGGCAGGCACAGAAATTATTCCTCATTGGCTTGGATTTAAGCGTCGTATTTGGAGACCATTCTGGTTAAAGAGAAAAAAAATGCCGATTTTACCGGGAAGTCTTGGTGTTACGATATTTGGCAATGATGGTATTTCACGATTAGCAAAACGATATGGTTTTTTTCATGAAGCAAAGGAAAAGGAAACTTTTTATTATTGGACTGGGCGAAAAACTGAACGTATTTTTGAACCAGCTTTTGGCATAAAGCCGCTTACAGATTCACGCTTGATAGGCTTTCATATTCACAGAAAGACAAAGACCACGAAAAGACCTCAGGAAGGAAGTTTTTACCATTGGGCGGTATCTCGCATCCCTGATGTTCATCATTTGTTTAGATAGAGTTATTATTGCTATTTTAACTATTGAGATTTTAATCTACCTTAAATAGCTCTTGATTGTAGCTTGCGCAAGAGAGTAATGTTAACATATGGATAAAAACATTGAATGTGTAAAGAGCGGTTGTTATATGAACGGAAAGTAAAAATATGAGTGATCCAATGAAAACAGCATTAAGCCTTGTTCCTATGGTTATTGAACAAACCAATCGTGGTGAACGGGCCTATGATATTTTTTCCCGTCTTTTAAAGGAGCGGATTATTTTTATTAATGGTCCTGTCGAAGATGGTATGGCAATGCTTGTTTGTGCACAATTGCTTTTCTTGGAAGCGGAAAATCCTAAAAAAGAAATTAGTCTTTATATTAATTCTCCAGGTGGTGTCGTAACATCTGGTATGGCTATTTATGATACTATGCAGTTTATTCGCCCTCCTGTTTCTACGCTTTGCATGGGGCAGGCGGCATCTATGGGGTCTTTATTGTTAACAGCTGGAGCAAAAGGTCATCGTTTTACATTGCCAAACGCACGTATTATGGTGCATCAACCATCTGGTGGTTTTCAAGGTCAAGCTTCAGATATTGAGCGACATGCGCAAGACATTATAAAGATGAAACGGCGTTTAAATGAAATTTATGTTCAACATACAGGTCAAGATTATGAGATTATTGAGAGAACTCTCGATCGCGATCATTTTATGACAGCAGAAGAAGCCAAAGCGTTTGGCTTAGTTGATGATGTTATACAATATCGTGCAGAAACTGAAAAAGAAGAAAAAGATTAAGAGTTTTTATAGAAAAAACAGCTACTTTAAATCACAGAGTTTTATAAAAAATATCGCAAAATAAGACAAACACCTAAAAAGATTGAGACATGCATGGTTTTCTATATGTCTTTTAGTTTTCATGATGAAAAGCTTCCTTTGAAAAGGCAAAGTATTCATATATCGTGGTGAAAGGAAAGAAAAATGAGCAAAATTAGCAATAGCGGGAACGAATCAAAAAATACTCTCTATTGCTCGTTCTGCGGCAAGAGTCAGCATGAGGTGCGTAAGCTCATTGCGGGGCCTACTGTATTTATCTGTGATGAATGTGTAGAGCTTTGCATGGATATTATTCGGGAAGAAAATAAGTCTTCTGGGGTTAAGGTGCGTGATGGTGTTCCTACGCCACAGGAAATTATAACAGTTCTTGATGATTATGTTATTGGTCAGCAGCATGCAAAGCGTGTTCTTTCTGTTGCTGTTCATAATCATTATAAACGGTTGGCGCATCAGTCTAAAAGCAATGATATTGAGTTGGCTAAATCAAATATTCTTCTTGTTGGTCCAACGGGCTGTGGTAAAACTTATCTTGCACAAACATTAGCACGTATTATTGATGTGCCTTTTACGATGGCGGATGCGACCACCTTGACTGAAGCGGGTTATGTGGGTGAAGATGTTGAAAATATTATTTTGAAGCTTCTTCAAGCAGCAGATTATAATGTTGAACGTGCGCAGCGTGGTATTGTTTATATTGATGAGGTTGATAAGATTTCTCGTAAGGCTGACAATCCTTCTATTACAAGAGATGTTTCGGGGGAAGGGGTTCAGCAAGCGTTATTAAAAATTATGGAAGGAACGATTGCTTCTGTTCCTCCTCAAGGTGGACGTAAGCATCCGCAACAAGAGTTTCTTCAGGTTGATACCACAAACATCTTATTCATTTGTGGGGGAGCTTTTGCAGGTTTAGAACGGATTATTTCAGGGCGTGGTGAAAAAACTTCTATTGGTTTTTCTGCGACCGTTAAGGCTCCTGATGAGCGTTGTGTCGGTGAAATTTTTCGTGATTTAGAGCCTGAAGATCTTATAAAATTTGGTCTAATACCAGAATTTATTGGGCGCCTTCCTATAGTCGCTACCTTAGAGGATTTAGATGTTAACGCCCTCATGCAAATTTTATCACAACCTAAAAATGCGTTAGTAAAGCAATATCAGCGTCTTTTTGAAATGGAGAATGTCGAGTTAGCATTTCATGAAGATGCTTTACGTGTTATTGCGAAGAAAGCAATTGAACGTAAAACCGGTGCTCGTGGTTTACGTTCTATTATGGAGAAGATCCTTCTTGAGACGATGTTTGAGCTACCGGCTCTTGAAGGCGTTCAAAAAGTGGTTATTTCGAGTGATGTCGTTGATGGGAAAGCGCGTCCTCTTTATATTTACTCAGAACGTGCAGAAGATAAAGAAAATGTATCAGCATGATATTGTGCTAAGCACAATATGAAAGGTGGTAATAAACGGTATTTGATGGGTGTTTATAATAATATCATTATAATGCTTGATTTATGTATGAGTAATTACCACTTCATGTACTGTGAAGAGCTGGGTTTTCTAAAGGTGGGCTGGTTGTTGTAGATAGCTCATAGGCTCCAGAAAGGAGAGTTATGCAATATATTGATGAAAAGACAGATGAAGTAAGAGATGGGGTTTATGCTGTTTTACCTCTTCGTGATATTGTTGTCTTCCCCCATATGATTGTTCCACTTTTTGTGGGGCGCGAAAAATCAATTCGTGCTCTTGAAGAAACGATGGCGGTTGACAAGCAAATACTCTTGGTGACACAAAAAAACGCTTCTGATGACGATCCAAAATCAGAGGATATTTATCATATTGGTACATTTGCCAATATTCTTCAACTTTTAAAGCTGCCTGATGGTACTGTAAAGGTTTTGGTTGAAGGAACTGCACGTGCAAAAATTAGTCAATTTGCTTTAAGTGAAGGTTATCATCAGGCATATGCGACTGTTACAGAAGAACCTAGAGAGAGTGATGTTGAGATTGAAGCTCTTTCAAGGTCAGTGATTGCTTATTTTGAAAACTATGTAAAGCTTAATAAAAAAATCTCTCCTGAAGTTGTCAATGCGATTGGCCAGATTGATAATCCTTCTAAGCTTGCCGATACGATTGCTTCTCATTTGATGATTAAACTTGCAGAAAAACAGGAAATATTAGAGCTCTTACCTGTACGGGCCCGTCTTGAACGAGTTCTGTCCTTCATGGAAGGAGAAATTTCTGTTTTGCAGGTTGAAAAACGTATTCGTTCGCATGTTAAACGGCAAATGGAAAAAAACCAACGAGAATATTATCTCAATGAGCAGATGAAGGCTATTCAAAAAGAGTTAGGCGCAGGTGATGATAGCCGAGATGAACTCTCTGAATTAGAAGAACGCATCAAGAATACAAAACTATCCAAGGAAGCGCAGGAAAAAGCTGGGGCAGAATTGAGAAAATTACGGAATATGTCTCCTATGTCTGCAGAAGCGACTGTTGTACGTAACTATCTTGATTGGTTATTAGCAATGCCTTGGGGTAAAAAATCTAAAATTAAAAACAATTTAGATTTTGCTGAAAAGGTCATGAATAATGAACATTTCGGTCTTGAAAAAGTTAAGGAGCGAATTATTGAATATTTGGCCGTCCAAAGTCGAGCATCAAAGATAAAAGGTCCCATTATTTGTTTGTTAGGTCCTCCTGGTGTAGGGAAAACATCATTAGCGCGCTCTATTGCAAAGGCGACGGGGCGTGAGTATGTTCGTATCTCATTGGGGGGCGTGCGGGATGAAGCAGAAATTCGCGGACATCGCCGAACATATATTGGTTCGATGCCTGGAAAAATTATCCAGTCTATGAAAAAAGCAAAAAAATCTAATCCGCTTTTCTTGCTTGATGAAATTGATAAAATGGGACAAGATTTTCGTGGAGATCCTTCATCCGCTTTATTAGAAGTTCTTGATCCTGAACAAAACAGTACATTCATTGATCACTATTTGGAAGTTGAATATGATCTTTCTGATGTCATGTTTATCACAACTGCCAATACGCTTAATATTCCAGGTCCGTTAATGGACCGTATGGAAATTATTCGTATTGCTGGTTATACTGAATGTGAGAAAATGGAAATTGTTAAACAGCATCTTTTACCAAAGGCACTAAAAGATCACTGTTTGTCTAAAAAAGAACTTAGTATTTCTGATGGAGCACTAAGGTCAATTATTCAGTTTTATACACGTGAGGCAGGCGTTCGTAACCTTGAGCGTGAACTCATGAAAATTTCCCGCAAATCTGTTACAAAAATTCTCAAAACGCATCAAAAATCTGTAAAAGTTACAGAAAATAATATTCATGATTTCTTGGGTGTTAAACGTTATCATTACAATCAGATTGAAGGAGAAAATCAAATTGGTGTTGTGACAGGCCTTGCGTGGACAGAAGTTGGTGGAGAGTTATTGACCATTGAAGGAGTTATGATGCCCGGCAAAGGTAAGATGACTGTAACTGGAAATTTACGTGATATTATGAAAGAGTCCATTTCAGCGGCAGCATCTTATGTACGTTCTCGTGCTGTTGATTTTGGTATTGAACCTCCACTTTTTGAAAAACGCGATATCCATGTTCATGTTCCAGAGGGTGCGACGCCAAAAGATGGCCCATCTGCTGGGATTGCAATGGTGACAGCAATTGTTTCGGTTCTTACAGGAGTAGCTGTGCATAAAGATATTGCAATGACTGGTGAAATTACTTTACGTGGACGCGTTTTACCAATTGGTGGATTAAAAGAAAAACTCCTAGCAGCTCTTCGAGGAGGGATAAAAAAAGTACTTATTCCTGAAGAAAACGCAAAAGATTTGGTTGATATTCCTGACGATGTCAAAAATAATATGGAAATTATTCCGGTAAATCATGTGAGTGAAGTTTTGAAACATGCTTTGGTTCGTTTTCCAGACACTATTGAATGGAAAGAACCCTCTACGGTGGCTGTCCCAATCCGGTCAGAGAGCAGTGATAGTGAAGGAATACAGATTGCACACTGATTCACTTATCTCATTTATAACGACATTTTTTAGGTGGCAGAAGGCGTTGTTGAGGTTATTATTCTGTTTTTTGTTGGAAAAAGTAAAAAATTCCGTGAATAACTGTGATTATTGCTAAAAAAACAATGTTTTGGATAAAAATAAGACTTCTGTTTGTTGTACTTTTCAATAAACTGACCAATAACATGATTAAGTCATGTTGTCAGGTAATATAGGGAAAGGAAATATTTTATGAATAAAAGTGAATTGGTTAGCTCCGTTGCTGAAAAGGCAGGTGTTTCGAAAGCGCAAGCTGGTGCTGTTGTTGATGCTTTTATGGCTTCTGTAACAGAAGCTTTGGCTTCAGGAGGAGATGTTCGTCTTCCTGGTTTTGGCTCTTTTGAAGTTTCTCATCGTGCTGCAACAAAGGGGCGTAATCCTTCAACTGGTGCTGAAATCGATATTCCAGCACGTTCTGTACCCAAATTTTCTGCAGGAAAAAGCCTTAAAGAAGCAGTTAATAAAAAATAATTTAAGCGACATTAAAAAACCCGATTTATTTATAAGCGGGTTTTTTTTACACATGTATTATGCGTGTTTTTTATATAATATTTTGAGATCTTTGCGGTATTTTTTATTTTCATTTATTGCTGGTATTTTTGAAAATGATTTTAAGTGTTGTATAAAGTACTGTCAGCTTAAAATATATTGTTTTTAGACATTTCAATAAAATATTGCACTGTATTAGTGAAGTACTGGTATGGGTTATAAAATGTAATGTTAACTTTTATTACGCTGAAGTGTTACGGTGTTTATTTCAAAAATAAGACCCGTAAATAGTATGAGGCAAAAAACTCTGTGAAGTGTATAAAAGTTATTATATACCACCATTTATGCTTAATAAAAGCGCATATTGGTGCCATTGTACTATTTTTCTCAGTTCCTATAATGTTGCGACTAGCCCTCAATATCTGAGACGAGTGCATAAGGGGTAATTTTATTCTTTTACTTATACGCCAAGCTTGCTTGTGACGCACCAAGAGGATAATTTTTATCGATTTATTATAAGAGAATCTGAAATGAAAGAATCTTATGATAATCAGATTTCACTTTCAATATTATGTTTTTTCTTGGCATTTAAGAGGGAAGAGACAGATCAAGCTCTATCCTACAAATATTTTTTCCATATCTTTATTTCACTTGTGATATGCAAGCGAGCGTTTTTCTTCTATAAACTAATTACATTACATAATATAAAAACTATCAATAGAGATAGTACAGTATTGCTTGTGTATTTTCCATCTATTTTATTTTTAGTTATTAAATCATATAAATTGTTGGTAGCGGTAAAGGTTTTTTATAGCCAAAAGTTATTTTACAAGCACCTACATAATTGAATAAATGATGAAACGTAGGTAGTATTTATTGATTGGGAGAGACAGCCATTAAAAGGCTTTAGAATGATTTTTTCACGAGAGTCATATCAGTAGATGAGAAGCGAATCGTGTGTTTTTTATAAACAGAAACTCTTTGATTCTTTATCTGCTAACCACTGAGTACAATCATTGAGAGCTCTCGCTGTTATGGCTTGTTTTTTTACTAATTTTTTTTCTTTACTTGCTAGGCGTTTTCCTGAATGTTTAATAGAAGCAATAGGGGGAAAGAGTCCGAAATTGATATTCATTGGCTGAAAGGACTGTGTTTCTGCTTTTTCATCTATGATGTGTCCCCCCGTAATATGATTCAAAAGGGCTCCGAATGCTGTAGTTTGTGGGGGTAGGCAAGGGGAAATATGATGATATTCGGCAGCAGCAAAACGTCCAGCAAGAAGCCCTATTGCCGCTGATTCTACATAACCTTCACATCCGGTAATTTGTCCTGCAAAGCGTAGTTGTTTTTTTTGTTTTAAACGAAGGGTTTGATCAAGAATAATTGGCGAGTTGAGGTAGGTATTGCGGTGAAGACCACCAAGACGCGCAAACTCTGCTTTTTCAAGACCGGGAATCATTCTAAAAATGCGAATTTGTTCACCATATTTCAGTTTTGTTTGAAAGCCGACCATATTGTAAAGCGTTCCAAGTTTATTATCTTGGCGTAATTGAACGACAGCATAAGGTTTAACTGTAGGGTTATGGGCATTGGTTAAGCCCATAGGTTTCATAGGACCGTGTCTTAACGTTTCAATTCCGCGCTCAGCCATAATTTCAATGGGGAGGCATCCATCAAAATAGGGCGTTTTTTCAAAGTCACGAAACTCTGTTTTTTCAGCATTTTTTAATGCTTCAACGAATGTTTTATATTGTTCTTTGTTGAGGGGACAATTAAGATAATCTTTTCCTGTTCCCTCAGGACCAATTTTATCATAGCGAGACTGATACCAACAAATGTTGATATCAATACTATCGGTATGGATAATAGGTGCAATCGCATCAAAAAAAGAAAGAGCTTTTATACCGGTTATTGCTTGTAATTCTTGAGCAAGTGCAGGCGATGTAAGGGGACCCGTTGCAATGACAACATGTTTCCAAGCTTTAGGAATTTCTTGAACTTCTTCACGTTGGATTGTTATAAGAGGGTGGTTTTCGAGTGCTGTCGTGACAGTTTTTGAAAATCCATCACGGTCAACAGCAAGGGCACTACCTGCGGGAACTTTGTTGGCATCAGCAGCTTTCATAATTAACGATTTCGCTAATCGCATTTCAGCATGTAAAAGCCCTACGGCATTTGTTAATGAATCATCGCAACGAAATGAATTTGAACAAACCAGTTCTGCCAATTTATCGGTTTTATGGGCATCTGATTTTTTTTCGGGTCGCATTTCATGCAAAACAACAGGAATTCCTGACTGAGCGATTTGCCAACTTGCTTCACACCCCGCAAGACCGCCACCGATGATATGAATTGGGATATCAAATGTCTTTAACATAATTGACTTTTAGCGTAAGCAGTTATGTATGAAAAGCATAGATTTTGTTTTTTTTAATATATTTGTTTGCTTTTTTTCTGTAATTAATGGTATAGAAACGCCGCTTGTATAAGGTTATTAGCTTGTAAGTTTGAGCGGATGTGGCGAAATTGGTAGACGCACCAGATTTAGGTTCTGGCGGGAGACCGTGGGGGTTCGAGTCCCTCCATCCGCACCAAAGCAATCCCTTAAGTGCTACGGATTTCTACGTGTCTGAAATTCCGCTTCATGGTAAATGTAACACTCGAAGTGTTAGAATGTAATGATTATTAGAGTGGGTTTATCCCTCTCCTTAGAAAAATGAAGGTGTTTAATGCAGGTTACCGAGACGCTTAATGAAGGACTGAAGCGCGAAATTAAGATCGTGGTTCCAGCGAAAGTTTTAGAAGAAAAGTTGAATGAACGATTGGATAATACCAAGGGAAAAATCAAGCTTAATGGTTTTCGTCCCGGTAAAGTGCCTAGTGGGCATTTGCGAAAAATGTATGGTAAATCCTTTATGGCGGAGATTCTCAATGAGATACTGAGTGATGCGCCTCGGTCTATTTTAGCAGATCGCAATGAACGTGCAGCGATGCAGCCGAAAATTGATATAGATGAAGATGAAAAAATTCTAGATGGCAAAGCTGATTTTACTTTTAGTTTAAAGTATGAAGTTTTACCAAAAATTGAAATTAAAGATTTTGAACATATTAAGGTTATCCGTGAAATTGCAACTGTTCCTGAACAGGATATTGATGATCAAGTCAAACGCGTCCTCTCTTCTACGCGTAATTATTCCCTAAAAGAGGGGGATTCTGAAGAAGGTGATCGTATTACCATAGATTATCAAGGTAAGCTTGAAGGCGTTCCATTTGAAGGTGGGGCAGATAGTGATGCACAACTGATTCTTGGGTCAAAACAATTTATTCCTGGTTTTGAAGAGCAATTGGTTGGTGTGAAAGCTGGGGATGCAAAAACGATTTTTGTTAAATTTCCAGATAATTACAGTGCGGCACATTTGGCGGGGCGGGAAGCAGAGTTTGACATTACTGTCAAAGCTGTCTTTAAACCAGATGAATTAAAAATTGATGATGAAGCAGCGCAAAAAGTTGGTTTAGAGTCTCTGGATCGCTTACGTGAGGTCGTTCGTGGGCAGATTGAAAGCCAATATGGTTCAGTGACACGTCAAAAAGTTAAGCGTCAAATTCTTGATGCTTTAGATGCTGATTATAAATTTGAGATTCCTGAAGAACTTTTAGAGATTGAGTTTAACAATATATGGGCTCAGGTTAATGATGATTTGAAAAAGGCTGGGCGCAGTTTTGAAGATGAAGGTATTACAGAAGAAAAGGCACGGGAGGAATATCGTGTCCTTGCGCAGCGTCGTGTTCGTCTTGGTTTGGTGCTTTCTGAAATTGGAATGAAGGTTGGTGTTAAAGTTAGTGAGGATGAGCTAAAAGCAGCCGTTTTTGATCAGGTTCGCCAGTATCCCGGACAAGAGAAAGAGATAATGGATTTTTTCCGCAGGACTCCGGAAGCTGTTGAAAATCTACGTGCTCCAATTTTTGAAGAAAAGGTCATTGATCATTTATTAGCACAGATAAAAGTCACAGATAAAGAAGTGACGGTTGAAGAGTTGATGAAAGAATATGACGAATCAGATGTCCCTGAAGAAAAGCCGGCAAAGAAAAAGTCTGCAGTGAAAGAAACCTCTACAGAGAAAACATTAGTTAAGAAAAAGGCTCCTAAAAAAGCTTAATATTTATGCAAACAGAAAAAGCCCGATAGAATCGGGCTTTTTGTAAGATTTATATCCTATGATTGCACTGAGAGAATGGTTTTAGATAAGCCATGAGTGTATTTTAAAATATTGGTAGTGGATTGGCAATGAGCATCATTGATACGCGTACTCCTGATTCTAAGCGTTTTATTTCTGGAGTTACAGGTGATTGGGAAGTCATCATTGGCATGGAAGTTCATGCGCAAATCATATCAAATTCGAAACTTTTTTCAGGAGCATCAACCAAATTTGGTGCAGAGCCGAACAATCATGTATCACTCATTGATGCAGCCATGCCAGGTATGTTGCCTGTTCTTAATCAAGAATGTGTCCGTCAAGCGGTTCGAACGGGGTTAGGATTAAAGGCGCATATTAATTTAAAATCTGTTTTTGATCGCAAAAATTATTTTTATCCAGATTTACCGCAGGGGTATCAAATTTCTCAATTTCGCTATCCCATTGTGGGAGAGGGAAAGATTATCATATCTGTTGGTCCAGATTCGAATGGCCAATTTGAAGATATTGAAGTGGGAATTGAGAGGTTGCATCTTGAACAGGATGCTGGAAAATCGATGCACGATCAACATCCAACGATGTCTTTTGTAGATCTTAATCGTTCTGGTGTTGCTCTTATGGAAATTGTTTCCAAACCTGATATGCGTTCATCAGATGAAGCCAAAGCCTATATGACAAAATTGCGTACGATTGTTCGTTATTTGGGCACTTGCGATGGCAATATGGATGAAGGTTCTATGCGTGCAGATGTCAATGTATCTGTTCGTCGTCCTGGTGAAAATTTTGGAACGCGCTGTGAAATTAAAAACGTTAATTCTATTCGCTTTATTGGTCAAGCAATTGAGTATGAAGCGCGTCGTCAGATCGCAATTTTAGAAGAGGGAGGAGTCATAGATCAAGAGACTCGGCTTTTTGATGCGGCTAAAGGTGAAACGCGCTCTATGCGCTCAAAGGAAGAAGCGCATGACTATCGTTATTTTCCTGATCCTGATCTTTTACCATTAGAATTTGATCAGGCATTTGTGGATGCTTTGGCAGAAGACTTACCAGAATTGCCTGACGCTATAAAAGCACGTTTTGTTAAGGAAATGGGATTGACAGTTTATGATGCTTCCATTCTTGTGACGGAAAAGGCTATTGCTGATTATTTTGAAGAAGTAGCGCGTGGGCGTGATGGAAAAATGGTTGCCAATTGGGTGATTAATGACCTTTTAGGGGCTTTAAATAAAGATAATCGTGAGATTGAAGAGTCACCAGTATCGCCAAATCAATTGGGAAGCATTATTGATCTCATAAAAGAAGGAGTTATTTCTGGAAAAATTGCCAAAGATCTTTTTGAGATTATTTGGAATGAGGGGGGAGATGCACGCCAAATTGTAGAAGAGCGAAATATGAAGCAGGTGACGGATACAAAGGCAATTGAGAGAGCCGTTGATGAAATCATTGCTAATAATTCTGATAAAGTTGCGCAAGCAAAACAGAAACCCGCTCTAGCTGGTTGGTTTGTTGGACAGGTAATGAAAGCAACAGGTGGTAAGGCAAATCCTCAAGTTGTTAATGAATTGGTTAAGATGAAACTTGGCATAGATTAAATTTTATGGGGTGGAGAAGAAGCCATACATATGATATCTTCTTGAAATTAAGGGATAGCACGTTATCCTATCAATTGAAATTGTAGCTGAATTTCCTAGTAACTTTTTCGGTAATTTCAATCGTTAACAGTTTTATTCCAACGATTAATTTCATGAGCGCACTAAATGAATGGAATAGCAGATGGCTCGTTTTTTTAAGCAAATCTTCACATGGTGGAATGGCAATACCATTGGTACGCGTTTTTTCACATGGCGCAAAGGTAAGCGGATAGGGGAAGATCAATTTGGAAATATATATTATGAAGGGGGACTTCATAAGGATGGTTATCCGCACCGTTGGGTTATCTATAAAGACTATTCTGAGGCCTCTACTATTCCACCAGGTTGGCACGGCTGGATTCATCATCGCTGTGATTCTCCACCAACACAGGAGGATTATCATCCTTATGAATGGGAAAAGCCCCATGTTGCAAATATGACAGGAACAAGTGAGAGCTATCGACCAAAGGGGGCTATCACCTCCAGTGGAGAGTGTTCTTGTGTGCATGAAGATTATGATGCGTGGTCACCTAAAAAATAAAATGTTTTAATGCGCTCGTATATTTTTGTCTTATTTGAATCTATGTTATGAAAAGAATTATTTTTTAAGGTGCGATTAATTTTGATATGATGAGATTTTTTTTATTGTTAGGGGTGAGGCATTTTATATATATTTTTTTAATGGGAATTTTAGTGTTTTTATCCTTAAATAATGGGGTGCGTGCTGAACGTATTAGCAATGGAATTGCTGTTTTTGCAGGTCTTGACAAAATCACGGGGCGGACCACACGTTTTGAAGTTACTCTTGGTAAAATTTATCAGTACGGTGCATTACAGGTAACACCACGTGCGTGTTATACGAGCTCTAAAGATGAACCAACGCGTACAACTGGTTTTGTTGAAGTCAATGAAGTGACATTAGATAAAAAAATACGGCGTATTTTTACAGGATGGATGTTTGCAGATAGTCCTGGTTTGAATGCTGTTGAGCATCCTATTTATGATGTGTGGTTAAAGGATTGCAAGCAGAATTCTCAAGATCTTCCTCTTCAATGATGAGTGTGTTATCTATTTATAATACATTGATTTATAATGGTCATTTATCATTTTACAACTTAATAGGAGGTTCAAATTCCTATGATTGCCTCATTTAAAATTTTTCTATATTGAATTAATCCAAATTATTCTCTTGCGCATTACAAGTGGCGGATGTGCAGATAAGATTCTCTAAGATAAGGAATAAAAATTTCCTTCATGAACTGTTTAAATTCAAAGATGCATCATTAGAACCAACGTATTTTTTCAGTGTTTCATAGGAGACAGTTCTTGAATTATATCTGTTAGAGGTTGAAATGAAAGGCTTGTTTATATTTGTTAAAGAGATGGACTGACGCTTTTGCATTTATGAGGGAAAAAGGCTATCAAGAGAGTAATTCATCATGAAACACCAATGAGTATATCTAGAGAAAGCTGTGTTGGTAGTTTTTTCTCATAGAGATGTCGTTTTTCATTCAAAGAGTAGAAGCAATGCAAGCTATATTAATGGAAAAATTGAGATTTAAGATTATTTAAAGTTTATCAATCGAAGTATAGCTTAGTTAAAAAATGCAATGATCAATATATTTCTAGTAAGAAAACAATGTTTATATATTTTGATTATACACCACCTCATAAGTGAGTTTATCTATTCGTAAGTTCTTGTGTATTGTATGATAACTTCACATTTAAGTAAGCAGGATACCACTAAGTTTGTAAATCATATTCTTGGTATCCATGCTTTTTAAAATCTTTTGTATAAAATACACGTGTTTTCATGTAGAGCTATTGAAAAAGGGGCTCCGAAGAGGCGTTGAAAAGATTCTGCATCACTGGGAGTGGTATATTTATTTTGTATAAAGAATAACCCATTTTCTGAAAAATACGAGATTTTATACAATGAAAGTTTTTAGTCACCAACATAATGATGTTTCCCGATTGCCGAAACAACCTAAAGAACCCTTGTTGAATGTTCCATTTATTATAGTTGTTTTGATAGCATTTTGTTTTTGTCTTTATTGCATTTCTCAGTATTTTTTCTCTCATCAGGTTTATACTGAAAGTCTTGAGTTTTTTTCATTTATACCAGCATTGTTTAAGAGGGATCCTGTAGCATTTTGTTATACCATGGTGAGTTATTCATTTATGCATAGTAGTTTTAAACATGTTGCTCTTAATATGGTTTGGCTTTTGGTTTTTGGCTCTCCTTTAGCAAGGCATTTTGGTGTTTTACGTTTTTTAATTTTTTGGGTGTTAACGGCAGTTATTTCTGTTTTGACTTATTTTACATTTCATCAAGAAAGTACCATATCACTTATTGGGGCGTCAGGTGCCGTATCTGGAATGATGGGTGCTATTGCACGTTACGGTTTTCCTAGTGGTAATCTAGCTGTCAATGCGCAGAACGAAAAACTTTTGGGACCTTTATTGTCCATTAAAAAAGCTCTGTGTTCTAAGGGGGTGCTCGTTTATATGGGTGTATGGCTGATGGCTGATTTTATTATAGGTATTTCTTCTATTTTGTTTGAAGAAAATGGCATCTCAATAGCATGGGAAGCTCATATTGGCGGGTTTCTTGCAGGTTTTTTGTTGGTTGGTTTTTTTGATGTTTCACAAAAAAATTAAAAACTAGAATCTAAGATATTTATGTGCCACATAAAGCGCTATTGTTGCTGCATTTGAAACATTTAATGATTTAATATTTCCAGGCATATCAAGGCGTGTTAAAGCGCAAACGGTTTCACGTGTTTTTTTACGTAAACCTTTACCTTCTGCTCCTAAAACAAGAGCAATTTTATTCCCTGTTAATGCTGTTTCTAGAGGTTTGTGCCCTTCTGAATCAAGACCAAAGCTTGTAAAACCTGTTTGATGAAGTTCTTGAAGAGCTTCAGCGAGGTTTCGTACGGTAATATAATGAATCATTTCCAGAGCTCCAGATGCCGCTTTTGCAAGAACACCGTTTTCGTGGGGAGAGTGACGGCAAGTTGTAATAAGCGCTTTAGCTTTCAATGCAACTGCAGAGCGCATAATAGCGCCAACATTATGCGGATCAGTAATTTGATCCATGACAATGACCAGATCAGTATTGGTTAGTTCCGACAGTTTGCATGGTTTGAGGGGGAGAGTTTCCAAAACAATACCTTGATGAACAGCCTCACTTCCAACAAGCGAATCAAGATATTTGGGGGTGCATAATGTAACAGAGCAAGGATAATCTGATTCGGATATATTTAATCGTTTTAAGGCATTTTGTGTAACGTAAAGACATTTTAAAATTCTTTTTGGGTTTTCTAAAGCTGCCTGAACAGAATGAATGCCATAAAGATGGATTATCCCTTGGTGTAAAGAAGCAGCTTTCTTCTTTAGGTGTGTAAAAGATCGAGAAGAAGAGCTTTTTGTATCGCGATATCGGCGACGTAAACGAGCATAATGAGAATTTTGTGATGTTTTTTCTTTCATAGCTTCTTTATAGCTTGTTAATAAGAAAAATAGAGAGAAAAAATTTATGATTTAAAGTTATGAGCAGGAAATTTGTACAGAATTGTATTTATTCTGTTGACAGATACAATAGTAATCGTCATAACCACTTCGCAATCAGATTGAATTGAATGGGTATTCAAGATGGTTTTCGTAATGTCTCATTGCGCGACTTTACCGGTGTAATGGAGGGGTGCCCGAGTGGTTAAAGGGGGCGGACTGTAAATCCGTTGCGTATGCTACGTTGGTTCGAATCCAACCCCCTCCACCATTCATCGAAGGAGAGTTTGTATGTGAGTCATGCGGGTATAGCTCAATGGTAGAGCAGCAGCCTTCCAAGCTGAATATGCGGGTTCGATTCCCGCTACCCGCTCCAAATAGTTGTTGGTGATTGGGCAAATAGGTATGATGGAGGATATTCCATTTATAGATTGGGTGGGGTTTTCCGTCTAAGAGTTGTGGTGATTGAGCTGGTTACAGCCTAATCGGATTGAGTTTTGCAGGACTGTCCCTAGGTGCTAACAAAAATAGGGAATAAAACAAGAGATTAATAGCGATGGCGAAGAGCAAGTTTGAACGAACAAAACCGCATGTTAATATTGGTACGATTGGTCACGTTGATCATGGGAAGA